>NZ_DASPMG010000300.1:0-22530 GCF_035627195.1 Azospirillum sp. | reverse complement strand
GGGCACCGTCAACTTGTTGATCACCCATTTGCCGGGGCGGGCCGTGCGGGGTATGGGACGGCATGACGACGCACCCCGATCCCCGCTACGCCGGCTACCGCTATCCCGCCGAGATCATCGCGACGGCGGTTTGGCTGTACTTCGGGTCCGTTCAAGATACGTGTAAAAAGTGGTCACAAGGGCACGTCGAAGGGAAGGGGCATCGGATTGAGCGGCTCCGGCAGGTCGTTCATGTCGAGGACGTATTGGCCGAAGCGGCGGACGTGCTCGCGCATGTAGGGGCTGAGGCGGCCGACGAGGTCCGGGGTAACGGCGATGCCGTCCGCGGCCATGGAGGACAGAACCGCGGTCAGGTCGGTGACGTTGGACAGCATGATCGTGTTGGCGACGAGGCTGGCGTATTTGAGCTGCTTGTCCTGCTCGACCGGATCGCCGCTCTTGATCACCGGTCCGCCGAAGGAGACCCAATCGAGAAAGTCGTTGTAGGATTCGATTTTGGTCGTCTCGGCGCGGATGCTCTGGCGGATGTCCGCGTTGGAGATGAAGCGTAAAAGAAAGAGCGTGCGCTCAACCCGGCCCAGCTCGCGGAACGCCCGGGACAGGCGGTTCTTCCGGCTGTAGGTGCCGAGCTTGCGCAGCAGCATCGACGGCAGAACCCGGCCGGCCTGGATCGAGAGCGCCACCTGCATCATGTCCGGCCAATGCTTGGTGATCAGCGCCCAGTCGATCTCGCGGCTGAACAGGGCGTCGATGTGCCGGTATCGGACGGCGTTGTCCGGGCGGTAGAAGGCGACGTCGGCCCAGCTGCGCATGCGGGGCATCAGCGTGATGCCCAAAAGGCGGCACAGACCGAAGACAGGCTCGCTTTGCCCCTGGGTATCCGCATGAAGGGTATCCGGCTGCAGGACGGATCGGTTCTTCAGAAGGGCGTCAAGGATGTGGACCGCCTCCCAGACGCCGCAGGGAATGAAGGTGGTGAACAGCGCGATGTAGCTGTCGGCGATGTGGTGGTAAGCGATGCCGCCGTAGCCGCCATACCGGATGTGGCGGGAACCGAGCAGGTTGTTCTCGCGGAGTTTCACGTGCGTGCCGTCGGCAATCGCCGCCCGGCCGTCGCCCCAACAGCGTGGCAGCCCGAAGCGGGTGTATTGGCCGATCACGTCGGCCATCGCGGCTTCCAGCTTGTCGGCGTTAATGTGCTGGGCGTTGATCCGGCGCAGCGCCTGCGCGGTGGCAATGTCGGGCGCGTGGCGGGCGGTCTGGACGGGACCGAGATTGCAGCCGTAGCCAAAGACAGCGAAGAGGTAGCGCTGCACGGCGTTGGCCAGCTTGGGAGCGGAACCGGACGGCGGGCCGAAGTGGCGGGTGTAACCGCTCCAGTGCTCGGTGTGCTTGAGAATGTCGAGCAGATGGCGTTCGGGCATGCGGGCGCGGATCTCCCGTTCGAAGTCCGCCAGGCTGTCCGGCTCGCGGGCCGCCCGCGGCTTTTTCAGGTGGGGGGTGCCGTCGGCGTCGAGCGACAGCTCGGTGTTGTCGGGGAAGCCGGCGTCCACATCGGCGGCGGTTCGGGTCAGCTCATCCTTGAGCCGGGCAACGAACGCCTCGGCGCTTTCCGGCATGTCCAGGAGACGGCAGTAGCCGGCCAGCCGTGGCGCACACTCCGGCCAGGGCAGCAGCTGGTCGCGGTAGTCGGCGAACGCCTCGGCGCCGATGACGTACACATCCCCGGCCTGAAGGGCGTCGGCCAGGTGAATGAAGACGCAGACCTCCAGGGCGCGCCGGTCGATGGCTGCACTCCCCGATCCGCCTTTGACGACGAAGTTGCGCCACCGCTGCGAGGCGAAGCCGAGGTCGAGGTCGCACGGCAGGTCGTCGCGGCGCGACTGGCGGTGCTCCGCAACCATCGCCAGCGCGTCCAACAGGCTGCGGTCCTGGGTCGCGGACCGGATGTCCATCAGGTCGACCAGGCGGAACAGCAGGCTGCGGGTGCGGGCATGGATGGGCCAGAGCAACGGCAGGTCGTTTTTGCCGTGCCACGCGGTGACGGTCTCGCACTGCTCGGTGAGGCGGTCGATGCCGCCTTGCTCGGTCAGCAGGGTCCGGACGTGCTGTCCAAAAGCGGCGTCGGCTTTCTCGGTTTTCGCCGTGGCGAGCACGCGTCCGAAAAGGCCGATCAGCCGCTCTTCAAGCTCGCGGTTCTCGTCCTGGAGAGCGGCGAGCCTTTCCTTGGCCGCCGCCTGGGTGCGCCGAACGCGGCGGATCAGCATCTCGATCAACTCGTCGCGGCAGCGGGTGCGGGCTTGGCGGATCAGGCTGAGCAGCAGGGTGTGCCGCTTGCCCCGCTGGCTCATGTCCAGAAGCTCACCGGGTTCCAAGGCGGCGGCTTCCGCCGCGAACTGGCGGAGCTTGGTGTGGGAAATCCCCTCCAGCAACGGTCCGGGAACGGGCAGACCGGTCAGCCAGGCGAGGCGGTCGGTCCACAGGGCGATCGTTTCGAAACGCGCCGGCCCGGGCGTCTGCTTGAGGCGATTGAAGGGCGTGGTGGCGCCGTCGGGCGGCACGATCAGCAGCGTGTCGAGCGCCGCCATGCTTTCCGCCGACAGCCGCGCCGCGACCCGCTCGTACATCCGCTCGTGAACCCGGCCGCGCAGGTGGTTGACCAGCCGGTCGAGCGTGCTGAACGCCGGCAAGTCGATCTGCGCGCCGCGCAGCGCCTCGATGGCCCGGTTGATCAGGTCGGCGGGGTCGCTCATGGTTTCGGCCGCTTCGAGCACGGTGCTCGTGACCAGGGCCTCTCCGGCATCGGGATAGGACGCGGCACCGAGATGGGCGCGCACCGCCGCCCGGTAGCGGCAAAGGGTCTTCTTCCCGCTATCCTCGGGCAGGAGAGGCGGAGGAGCCATCAAACCGAGTTGCTTGGCCAGATGCGTGACGATGCCGGCATCGACCTCTTCGAGCCCCGGAAAGGCCCCGAGGTCGAGGCGCGTCTTCAGGATCGTCGCCAGCGTCAGGCGGCCCACCTGTCCGCGAGCGGTTGCCCGCAGGAAGGCATGATCCGCCTCGGTCAAGTCATACCGGGTCTGCAGTTCCTCGCGCGTCAACCGCTCCCCCGGGCGCGGGTAAGCGGTGCGGTCCATGGCCGTCATTGGGGTGTCCGGAAAAGGGGGCGCCGGAGGGGCGCAAAGGCGGGTAGGATTTCAAGGGGATAGGGAGTATCGATTCCCTGTCCGCAAAGGAATGCCTTGTTGGACGGGACCATTATGCCTCCTGGCCGCCGCACCGCGCTGTACCTGCGCGTCTCGACCGCCGATCAGAAGCCGGACCTGCAATACGACGATTTGCGCGGCTACGCCGAACGGGCCGGTCTGGTCATCGTCGGCGACTACTGCGATGTCGCCGTGTCCGGCCGTCACGAAGGACGCCCGCAGCTGAACGCGCTGATGGCCGCCGCGCGAAAGCGTGAGTTCGACTGTGTGCTCGTCTGGAAGTTCGACCGCTTCGCCCGCAGCACGCGCCACCTGCTGACGGCGCTGGAGGAATTCCGGCATCTCGGCGTGCGCTTCATCAGCGTCCAGGACCAGATCGACACCGACAGCCCTGCGGGCCGGGCCATGTTCACCATCGTCGGGGCCATGGCCGAACTGGAATCCGCGCTGATCAGCGAGCGCGTCACCGCCGGCATGAAGGCTGCCAAAGCCCGAGGCAAACACCTGGGTCGCCCGCCGATCCGCCGAGCGGTGGTCGCCGAGATCGAGGCGCTCGCCGCCTCAACCGACCTCAGCATCCGGCAGATCCACGAGAAAATCGGCGGCAAGGCCAGCCGCGGCCTTGTCGGAGAGATCACCAAGCGCATCCGTTCAGGACGGCCGACCGCCTTGTGACTACTTTTTACACGTATCTTGGACGGACCCGAACGAGGCCGGGGTTGAGGGGCTGGGTGACCTGCGCCGTTTCAACCCCGGCGCCAGACCGTTGCTCGACGCCGTTCATCGTGAGCGCCTGCGCGCCGATCTCGAAGACCTGCCACCCGATCGCGGCCTGTGGTCGGCGCGCAAGGTCGCCCAGTGGATCGCCGGCATGCTGGGGCGCTTGGTGCCTGTGCGCAGCGCGCTGAACTACCTGCACCGGCTGAACTTCACCCGGCAGGTGCCGCGGCCACGTCATGTCGGCGCCGATTGGGTGGCGCAGACGACCTTCAAGGCCCGGTTCCGGGCGCGCATGCAGGAGTTCCTCCACGCCGAACCGGAGCGCGCGCTGGAGGTCTGGGCCTTTGACGAACACCGCGCCGGCTTGAAGCCGGTGTCCCGGACCGTCTGGGCCCCGCGCGGACAGCGCCCCTCCGCCGCGGGCCAGCACCGCTTCCAGTGGCGCTATGTCTATGGCTTCGTCCGGCCCAGCCAGGGCGAGGTGGTCTGGTTCCTGGCCGACGCGGTCAACACGGCCATGTTCACCGCGATCCTCGCCGCCTTCGCCCGCGAGGTCGGGGCCGGGCCGGACAAGCGGGTGGTCCTCGTGCTCGATGGCGCCGGCTGGCACGTCGCCACCGACCTGATCGTTCCCGAGGGCATCGAGTTGCTGATTCTGCCGCCGTATTCCCCCGAGCTGCAGCCGGCCGAATGCCTGTGGCCCTTGCTCCGGGAAGCGGTCGCCAACGATCACATCGACGACCTCGCCAGCCTCGACCACGTCCTGGGCGACCGATGCAACGCCCTCACCGATGACCCAGATACCATCCGCAGCCGCACCCTGTTCCACTGGTGGCCGGCGTTCGCCTGAAAACTCCGACAAATCCCATCAGCAGAAGCATTCTCATGCCGTCCGTATCACTCGGTAGCGGGCCTTCGGGATTTTATGCCGGCGGGCCTCATTCACCTTGTAGGGCATGCGAACTCAGCAAACAGGAAAGGCCACTTCCATAACCCGCCGCTCCGCCATCCGCCAGCGCGACCTCGGCCCATTTCTGCACCAACGCCCCTCGATGCAACAAGGTGGTAGCGCTGCCCTATATCGCGCTTCGAGTTTACACTATGATCGAATGCGACTGATGTGGGAGGATTAGAGCACCACTAAACCCATGGGTCTACACGCCTTGGCTGACATCCTGTTCGCATCGCTCTTCGATACGTCCAATCTGTCGCCTCATGGCTTCTGCCTTCTCTGGCAGCCTGGCCTCATTTGGCTCCACGTGATTTCCGACACACTGACCGCGCTGTCCTACTACTCGATCCCTGCCGCGCTGGTCTGGTTTGTCCGAAAACGCCGAAACCTTGAGTTCGGTTGGGTCTTCTGGCTCTTCGCAGCGTTCATCGTTGCCTGCGGCACCACACATCTGCTGAGCATCTGGACGCTCTGGAACGCAGATTACGCCTTACAAGGAATGGCCAAGGCCTTCACCGCGGTTGTGTCCGTTCTCACCGCGATTGCGCTGTGGCCGCTACTTCCGCGCGTGTTGGCGATGCCGAGTCAGACGGAACTGCGTGAGCTGAATGACACTCTTCAAAGAGAGATCGAAGGGCACCGTTTGACCTTGAGCCGGCTGCATGCCGCTAAGGAGCGGGCCGAGCAGGCCAACAAGGCAAAGTCCACTTTTCTCGCGAACATGAGCCATGAGCTGCGCACCCCGCTCAATGCCATCCTTGGCTTCTCCGAGGCGCTGTCAAAAGAGTTCTTCGGCAAGCTCAATGAAAAACAACACGAATACGCCACCTACATTCACCGCAGCGGGGCTCACCTGCTGAAAATCATCAATGACATACTTGACCTTTCCAAGGTTGACGCCGGTCGGCTTGAACTGGTGCGCGAACCCGTTGATGTGGTCGAGTTGGTCATTGCTTCAGTCAACCTAATCCGCCCCAAGGCCGAGGAGCACGGTGTTACCGTGGAAACCGAGCTCGCCCCTGATCTGCCGATGATCGAGGCCGACGATCTGCGCTTGCGCCAAATTGTACTCAACCTACTGTCCAACGCCATCAAGTTCACGCCCCCTGCGGGCAGCATTCGTGTGAGCACCCGTGCCCTCAATGACCACCAGCTGGAGATCGTAGTCAGCGACACCGGCATCGGCATGGCACCACAGGACATCCCACGCGCGTTGGAAATGTTCACCCAGGTGAACAACACGCTGACGCGTATGCACGATGGAACGGGCATTGGACTGCCGCTGTCAAAAGCCTTGGCCGAGCTGCACGGCGGCCGGTTGGAGATCGACAGCGAGCCTGGGCGCGGCACCACGGTCACGGTCCAGTTGCCCATAGTGCCGGCTCCCGTTACAGCGTAACCGCCGGATAGCCCACGGGCGCAGGGAAACCAGCCAGAGTTTGTAAAGGAACATTTTCCCCACGACGAGCCTGCCGCGCGGCTTCCCCTGAGCCATGCGACTAGCTGATAGCTGAGCCGCTTCGGCAAGCAAAATCACTAACCAAGCCTTAAGATCTATAACTTTAGGCTGGCGCCTTGGAAGGGTATGGGCGCCTTAATTCCCATTCCCGCGCGCCATGGCGGTGGCCTGCCCCCCCCAAGCGCGCCCTCGCTGTTGGGAAGAGTGATAATGCAGCAAGCCAGCTTTGCCGGCCGCTTCAAAGTGGCAACGCGGATCTCCAGTGGTTTTCTTTCGGTCCTGGTGCTCCTGGTGGTGCTCGTCACTCTCGGCGTGCAGGCTATGAGCACTGCCGAGAAGCAGTTTGGCGATTACGCCTCCGTCGCCAACGGCACGCTTCAGGTGTCGGAGATCGTCGGCAACCTTTCCGATATGCGCCGAAACGCGCTGGCCTTCTCCAATACCGGCGATGACTTGGCGCAGAAGAGCGTTCTGGAACTTCAGGAGAGGCTGAAGGCAAGCCTTGGCACGGCCATCACGCAGGCCAGCGATCCTACGCGGCGCGCGAGCCTTGAGCGGATGAGCAGCATCCTCGAAACTTACTCTCAACAGTTTAACAAGATGTCTCAGGCTCGCGATAAGCGTGATGACCTGATGTACAACGTGCTGACCCCCGTTGGCGAAGGTGCCCGCAAGGAGTTGGCCGACGTCTTCAAGTCGCTGAAGGACCGGAACGAGGTCCAGGCCGCGACGTTGGCCGGTACGGCGGTGGAAGACGTGCTGACGATGCGCCTTTTCGCGGCACGTTTCCTAATCGACTATGAGGTGAAGTGGGTTGAGCAGTTCCGTCTACGCGCGGGACAGCTGATCGCCAACGTCGAGCTTCTCCAGGCGCAGTTGCAGGATCCGACGCTGAAGAAGCAGGCTGCCGACGCGCTGGATGCCGCCCGCAAGTATCTCCCGGCGTTCAACGACACCGTCCAGGCGGTCAACGAGACCAACCGGCTGGTCGCCCAAATGGGCAAGGATGTTGCCGAGTTCGCTCAAGTCGCCGAGGCGACCAAGACGACGGCGCTCGATGCACTAAGCAAGACCAAGGAGGCCATCGATACCGGCCTGCGGAGCACCAGCACCACGAACATCACGGTCGGCATCACCGCCGTGCTGATCGGTCTGCTGCTGGCGTGGCTGGTGGCGCGTTCGATCGTGAAGCCGGTCCGCGCGATGACCGAAACCATGACCAACCTCGCCCATGGCGATCTGATGGTGACGATCCCGGCACTCGCTGATAGGGACGAGATCGGCGCGATGGCGCAGGCAGTGCAGGTGTTCAAGGACAACGCTATCGAAAAACAGCGCATGGATGAGGCCGAGCGTGCGCGCCTAGAGAACGAGCGCCGCGCCGCCGAGGAGCAGCGTGCCCGCGAGCAGGCCATCGGCCAGGAGATCGCCGCGCTGATCGACGGCGTTTCGAAGGGTGATCTCGCCCGCCGCCTCGATCTGGAGGGCAAGGACGGCTTCTACCGGACCATGTCGGAGGGCATCAACCGCCTGACCGATACGGTGGAGGGCGTCATCGCCGACCTCGGCACCGTGCTGGGCGCGCTGGCGCAGGGCGACCTGAACACCCGCATCGACAAGGACTACCAGGGCGCCTTCCAGCGCCTGAAGACTGACGTCAACGCCACCTCCACCAAGCTGGCCGAAATCGTCGGCCAGATCTCTCAGGCCGCTGATGCTATGGCTGCTGCCGCTTCAGAGGTCTCCATGGGCTCGACTGACTTGGCCGAGCGCACCGAACAGCAGGCCTCCAGCTTGGAGGAGACCGCCGCGAGTATGGAAGAGCTGGGCGCGACGGTACGCTCGAATGCGGAGAATGCCCAGCGCGCCAACCGCATGGCCGCTGATGCCAAGAAAGTCGCCGAGAGCGGTGGTGCGGTAGCAGGATCGGCTGTAGACGCCATGCGGCGCATCGAAGGCGCATCACGCAAGATCACCGACATCATCGGCGTCATTGACGAGATTGCCTTCCAGACCAATCTGCTGGCGCTCAACGCCGCAGTGGAAGCGGCTCGCGCCGGTGATGCCGGTCGCGGCTTTGCCGTGGTGGCCCAGGAGGTGCGCACCCTCGCCCAGCGTTCGGCCCAGGCGTCCAAGGAGATCAAGGCGCTGATCATGGACAGCGACGGCCAAGTGAGGGATGGTGTCGAATTGGTCGGCAAAGCCGGGGGCGCACTGGAAGGCATTGTCTCTGGTGTCCATCAGGTCGCCAATTTGATCGCCGAAATGGCCACCGCGTCGGGCGAGCAGGCTGCGGCGCTGGACGAGATTAATTCGGCCGTCGCGCAGATGGACGAGATGACGCAAAAGAACGCCGCGCTCGTCGAGGAGACCACCGCCGCCGCTCAGGCGATGGCCGGTCAGGCTGGCGATCTCAAAACGTTGGTCGGCTTCTTCAAGTTGGACCAGTCCGCGTCTGCCACCCGCTTGGCGTGGCAGGCCCCTACGGCCAAGCCGGCCGTTGTGACACATCCGACGGAGCCGCGGGCCATCAAGGCAACCCGGCCGGCCCCGAAACCCAGGGCCGCTGCGAAGATCGCTGCCGGCGGCACGCTCCGCCACACCGTTGACACTCCAGACGACGATTGGAAGGAGTTCTAAGGTTGTTTCGAGCTGAGGGTGTTGAGCAGAAATGCAGATCATAAGATCCGGATCGCCTTGTGGTTCAACATCACCAACGCCTTCCCTGTTTGTTGGGCGGGCGCTCCGGCTTGGGGTGATCAGCCCGTGTGCAAACGGGCTCTTCGCCTCCGACGCCAAGGCAGCTTTCGAGTTGATTACCGTTGCCCCGGCGGATTGTCGAACCGATCACGTCGATGCCGTGGTGCTCGGGTGGCGGAGTTCTGCCGAGCGAATAGCGCGCGAGGTGCGTCAGCAAGGCTACAAAGGCGCCTTGATTGCGGCGCTCGCAAAGCCGTCCTCAGCCGATGTCGTCTCTGCTTTGTCCAGCGGTTGTGATGATGCGCAGCGGTTCCCCACTGAACCGAGCGAGCTGGCTGTGCGCATTTCGGCTATTCGAAGGAGGATCGAGGGGGCGCTTACGTCTTCGACGATAATTAAGGTGGGGCGCCTGGAGATTGGCCGAGACGGGAGCGATCCTCGTATTGATGGCAAGCCACTGAAGGTCAGTCCGAACTGTGCCAAGGTCCTCGCTATCGTTGCCGAATCACCGCATCCTGTTCCTCTGGCCCGGATCGCCCTCGCGCTATACAGGGGAGATCCGCCGCCCTCCAAAACCGTCAATACCTATCTATGTATGCTGCGCGCGATTATGTCTGTTGCGACCGGAGAGGATCGATGGCTGAAACGTCATGATGGCGGATATGTGCTGTACAGGCCATAGGTGTGCCATCGCTGCATGGCAAATTCTTTTCAGATACGCTCATATCGGGTTTCGGGGTGTACCGCGGCCCGGGGCTCTGTTGCAAAGTTGGTCGGCATGCGGCGGAATGGCTGGACGCTGAAGGGAGCCAAGCCGTGTCGGACTTCAAGGGTCGCCACTTCGCGGGTGAGATCGTGCTCTGGGCGGTGCGCTGGTACTGCCGGTACGGCATCAGCTACCGCGACCTCGAGCAGATGATGGCCGAGCGCGGCGTCACGGTCGATCACTCGACGATTTACCGGTGGGTGCAGAAGTACGCGCCGGAGATCGAGAAGCGGCTTCGCTGGCAGTGGCGCTGCCCACGGTCGACCAGCTGGCGGGTCGACGAGACCTACGTGAAGGTGGGCGGCAGGTGGGCCTACCTGTACCGGGCCGTCGACAAGCATGGGAACACCATCGACTTCCACCTCTCTCCCACGCGAAACACCGCCGCTGCCAAGCGCTTCCTGTCCAAGGCGCTGAACGGCCTGAAGGACTGGGAGAAGCCGACGGTCATCAACACCGACAAGGCGCCGGCCTATGGGGCGGCCCTGGCGGAACTGAAGGCCGAGGGCAAATGCCCCGAGGAGACGGAGCACCGGCAGGTCAAGTACCTGAACAACGTGGTAGAGGCCGACCATGGCAAGCTGAAACAGCTGATCCGCCCGGTGCGGGGCTTCAAGACCCTGAAGACGGCCTACGCGACGATCAAGGGCTTTGAGGTGATGCGGGCACTCCGCAAAGGCCAAGCGTCCAGCTTCAACATCACTGGCGACATGCGGGGCGAGGCGCGCCTCGTCGAACGCGCCTTCAACGTCGGACCCTGCGTGCTCGCCGAGACCGTGCAGTTCATCAACCAGCAACTCGAACTCCAGGCCGCGTAGCATCGGCGGTGATGCGGGTAACCATCATCACGCGCCTGCAGGAAGAGTTTGCAACAGAGCCCCTTGGCCACTATCGCGACGGAAAGGCACGCTGGCACCACGCCGCCGAAATCCGACACGTCTACGGCTATCGCGAGTTCGCCGAGATGGCCGCGCAATGGCGGCTCCTGCGCTGGCTCTACGCGCTGTGCTGGACGGGGACCGACCGGCCGACCGCTCTGTTCGACCAGGCGACGGCTTGGCTGGTGGCGCACAAGGTGCTGCTGCCGGGGGCGAGCGTGCTCGAACGGACCATCGCGCGGGTGCGGTCCCGCGCCAACAGCCGCCTGTGGCGCCTGCTGGCGGCCAGGGTCACCCCCGAGCAGAAGGCACGGCTCGACGCCCTGCTGGTGGTGCCGGAGGGCGGCCGGCAGAGTCCTCTGGACCGGCTCCGGTCGGGGCCGACCCTGCAAAGCACCAACGAGTTGGTGCGTGCGATCGAGCGCCTCGACGAGGTGCGTCACCTCGCGGCCGGCTTGCCACGCACCGATCGGCTGCCGAAGACCCGTGTTCTGGCGTTGGCGCGCTTCGCCGGCGCCGCCAAGGCCCAGGCGGTCGCCCGGCTGCCCGACGAGCGGCGCGCCGCCACCCTGCTGGCGTTCCTCCGGGCGCTGGAGGCGAGCGCGCAAGACGACGTGCTCGACCTGTTCGACCTGCTCGTCACCCGGATGTTCGTCGATGCGGTCCGCAAAGGTCGGGAGGCGCGATTGCGCAGCCTGGGCGATCTTGACGCCGCCGCGCTCACCCTGAGCAAGGTCTGCGCCCTGGTGCTCGACGGTGCCGTCGGCGACGCCGATCTCCGGGCCGCGGTCTTCGCGGCCGTGCCCCAGGCCGCCCTTGAGACGGCCGTGGCGCAGGTGGACAGCCTGACCCGGCCGCCGGGCGATCCCTACTTCGACGAGCTGCTGGCGCAGCATCGCCGCATCCGGCGTTTCCTGCCGCACTTTGTGCGCGTCGTCGGCCTGGGCGCCATGCCGGCCGGTCGGCCGGTGCTGAAGGCCCTGCATCACCTCCGAAAGGTCGAGGACGGCGGCGCGCCGTGGCCCACCGAGTTCGTGCCGAAGTCCTGGGAACGCCGCGTGATTCCGAACGGCGTTGTCGATCGGCGCGCCTGGACCCTGTGCCTGATCGACCGGCTGCGCGGCGCGCTCCGGCGCCGCGACGTGTTCGCCATGTCAAGCCTGCGCTTCGCCGATCCTCGCATCGGCCTGCTCGACGGCGCCGCCTGGGAGGCCGCGCGGCCGACCGTGTGCCGCACGCTGGGGAAGTGTCAGAACGCGGCCGAGGAGATCGGCCGGCTGACCGAGCGGCTCGATCAGGCGTTCCGAACGGTGGCCGGCAACCTGCCGCGGAATGCCGGCGTCCGCATGGAACAGAATGGCGCCGACGAGGATCTGGTGCTGACCGGGCTCGACCGCCTCGACGAGCCGGCCAGCCTCGTCGCCCTGCGGAACGCCGTGACAGCGCGCCTGCCGCGCGTCGATCTACCGGAACTGCTGCTGGAGATCAACGCCCGTACCGGGTTCGCCGGCGCGTTCACCCACGCCAGCGAAGCCGAGGCGCGGGCGCGGGACCTTGGAACGACGCTGTGCGCCGTGCTGCTCGCCGAAGCGTGCAACACCGGTCTGGAGCCGCTGGTGCGTCCGGACCTGCCGGCGCTTCGGCGGTCGCGTCTGGGCTGGGTCCGGCAGAACTACCTGCGGGCCGAAACCCTGACCCAGGCCAACACCCGGCTTGTCGCCGCCCAGAACGGCATCGACCTGGCGCGGCGGTGGGGTGGCGGCGACGTCGCCTCCGCCGACGGGCTGCGCTTCGTGGTGCCGGTGCGCACCATCCACGCCGGCCCCAACCCGAAATACTTCGGCTCGGAGCGCGGCGTCACCTACTACAACCTCGTCTCCGACCAGTTCACCGGCCTGAACGCCATCACCGTGCCGGGCACCCTGCGCGACAGCCTGGTGCTGCTGAGCGTCGTGCTCGAACAGGAAACCGAGTTCGAGCCGACGGAGATCATGACCGATACCGGCGCCTATACCGACGTGATCTTCGGCATCTTCTGGCTGCTCGGCTACCAGTTCAGCCCGCGGATCGCCGATGTCGGCGGCACCCGGTTCTGGCGGGTCGATGCCGTGGCCGACTACGGCCCTCTCGACACGCTCGCCGCGCACAGGGTGAGGACGGACCTTATCGCCGAGCATTGGGACGATCTGCTGCGTCTGGCCGGCTCGCTCAAGCTGGGCCTCGTGCAGGCCGGCGGGCTGATGCGGACGCTCCAGACGAACGACCGGCCGACCCGGCTGGCGCGGGCGCTGGAGGAACTCGGCCGCATCGTCAAGACGCTCTACCTGCTGGCCTACATCGACGACGAAGCCTATCGCCGCCGCATTCTGAATCAGCTCAACCGGGGCGAGGGCCGCCACCAGCTCGCCCGCGTCGTCTTCCACGGCAAGCGGGGCGAACTGCGCCAGCGCTACCGGGAAGGCCAGGAGGACCAGCTCGGCGCCCTCGGCATCGTCGTCAACGCCATCATCCTGTGGAACACCATCTACATGGACGCCGCGCTGGACCAACTGCGGGCGGAAGGCTTCGACGTTCGCGACGAGGATGTGGCACGACTGTCGCCGCTCGCCCACGAGCACATCAACATGCTTGGCCGTTACGCCTTCACCCTACCCGAGCCGGTGGCCCGGGGCGAACTGCGGCCACTGCGTAGCCCGGCGGCCCTGGTCGACGAAGACACCTGAATCCGACTTTCTGTTCCGCTGATACTCGGACCCCCTGATCCAAGCCACCGCCGAGTTGACAGCGCCAAGCGACACCACTTTCGACGTGGAGGCCCCAAGGGATGCGCCGGCGCAACCGAAGGCCAACCACCTTGCCGCGCTGATGTAACGGAATCTGTGGATCGGCGTCGGCTCAGATCTCTATCGGCGTCCGCTTACCCCTTCTGGATCAATGGGCACCGTTAAAATACAATCGATTGCGGGAAATGCCCCTGTGCCAATGGAGGGGCATTGGCCCGCGCCGATTCACAATCAGGACGCTCTTAACGTCTCCAAAAAGGCGTCCACCTGGCTGCGCATGGCATCCGATTGACGGGACAATTCCGCTGACGATTCGATCATCGTCTTCGAGGCCACCGACGTCTGATTGGCGGCAACGCTCACGGAAGTCACGTTGCGTGAAATCTCCTCGTTGCCTGAGGCGGCTTGGGTGACGTTGACGGCGATCTGCTGCGTCGCCGCGGACTGCTGCTGGACAGCCGAGGCGATCACGGTCGAGATTTGATCGATGTGCCGAATGACCTCGCCGATGCCGCGGATGGCGGTCACGGTCTGGTTGGTCGCGCCCTGAATGTCGGCGATTTGGGTGCTGATGTCCTCGGTCGCCTTGGCGGTCTGGTTGGCCAGGGTTTTCACCTCGTTGGCCACCACGGCGAAGCCCTTGCCGGCCTCCCCGGCGCGGGCCGCCTCGATGGTGGCGTTCAGCGCCAGCAGGTTGGTCTGGCTGGCAATGCTCTGGATGAGCTTGATGACGTCGCCGATCCGTTGCGCCGCCTGGGCAAGGCTGTCGACGGTAGCCCCCGTCTGCTCGGTTTGAACGACCGCGTCGCGGGCGATGGTGACCGACTGCTCGACCTGCAGGCTGATTTCCGAGATCGACGCCGACAACTCCTCGGTTGCCGATGCAACGGCCTGGACGTTGGCCGCCGTTTGCGTCGCCGTCGAAGCGACGGTCGCGCTTTGGCTGGTCGTCTGTTCGGACAGGGTTCCCAGCTGGCGGGCGACGGATTGCATTTCGGTCGACGCGGTGGCAACGCTCTGTACCGCTCCCTTCACCGTCGCCTCGAAGTTGGCGGCAAGCACCAGCGCGTGCTGCTTCATTTCCTCTTCCGCGTGGATGTCGATCAGGGAGCCGCAGGCCCGCAACGCCTGCCCCTGCGCACCGCGCTTGCATCCGCCGATGGCGCGGAACCAGCGGTAGGACCCGTCACGCATCTTGAGGCGATAGCGGACATCGTAGGGGGTGCGGCCGGTCTTGTCGGCAAGAAAGCGGGCAAAGGCGTCGAAGGTCGGCGCCACGTCGTCCGGATGCAACCGATCCGACCAGCTGTTCATCCGGTTCGGGAAGTCCGCCTCACTCTCGAACCCGAGAAGGCGCCGGAGTTGGGCCGACCATGTCCACCGGCTTTGCGGATGCGCGGGATCTCCATCGTGCACGACAGCATCCCACAAACCGACGCCCGCCTGACTGCCGAAAAGCTCCAGCACTTGCACGGCCTCGGCGGCCCCGGATTCCGTATGCAGGTCTCTGCGACCAAACAATTTCTGCAACATCGTTTCCCTTTCAAAATTTCGCGTAAGCCGTGGCGATCAGATCTTGCCACATAGTTACGATGCTATTCTGTATAGACACTATCATAACAAGGCAAACAAACCATTGCCGGATTTGGTGTTTTTGTGTGGCATCGCGTCGCAGCGCGATGAGGCAGGCGCCCCCACCGATGAACCGAGCGTCCACGGGTCCCGCCTGTTCAAGACGCTGACGCAAGACATCCTTCACACTCCCATCACGTCGACGGTGCCGGAGTGAGCGCTCCATCACCCCCAGATCCCTCGCCAAATCCTGCCTGCCGGAGGTGGGTCCGGGCACTGGCGATGATGCGATTGTTGATGTCCATTTGGGTCCGGAAATCGACAGCAATGCCGCGGACACAGATGCTTGACAGCAATTCCTCCGCAACGCCCAGTGCTGTCAGCTGCTTTGCAAGTTCATCCATGACTTCAGAGTCCCCATGGCATGACGATAAGATTCGGAATTCGGGTCTTGCACCCTGCGCAAATGTTTGGTTTAGGGAGGAGAGACCATCAATAGTCTTCTGATTATTCAGAATTATCATGTTGCCGGCCGTTATGCAGGGCTGCCAAGCCATTCGGAAGCGGGTTCGTTCTCAATGCCGCGACCGGGAGCACACCGCGCCTGGAGCAGGGTACGGTGCATCGCGTTGCGCGGCATATACAGGTCCACCATTGGCACATCGGCCAAATCAGTGGCGTCCAGGGCGAAGCCTCCCACCAGGGGCGGCACCGACGCGATATCGGCGTCTGCCGAGCACTGAGCGGACTGAGTGCGCAATGAAATGCCCTTCCTGAACAGAACGAAAATGCGGCATAAAATGAACCTCAACCACAAGTACGCGCCCTGTATTGTCTCACGACAACTCCCCAAGGTACGCTCTGGTAATTGGTGAAAACCGGCATCCCCCCTACGGTCTCCGCCATTTCTATGACATATCCGTCGACTTCTCTCTTTTGTTTTGGCAATCGTTGCGCTGAAAGGACTTGACAGTTTAGGCGCTACGTTGGTGAGGGACACGACTGGGAACCGATCGTTACCCGGTAGCCATCAAAGGCCACGTCCAGCCTTCCGCGTCCTGGCCAAACATGGCCGGCCCACCGTCAGAACGGATTGCTTTCCCAGAGGCGGCCAAAGCCATCAGTGCACCAAGCGATACCGGTGGAGACACATAATAACCTTGCACCAAGTCGCAGCCGCAGCACGCCAGAAGCTCCAGGTGCTCCTTCCGCTCGACACCCTCCGCGATGATTTTGCGGTTGAATTTATGCCCAATCTTAACAATTGTTTCAACGAGCCAAACGTCGTCCTGATTGATGTGAACATCACTCACAAAAGAACGATCAATCTTCAAGGTCCGAACAGGAAGCCTTTTCAGATATGAAAGGGAAGAATACCCAGTGCCGAAGTCGTCTATCGACAGTTCGATCCCCACGTCCCGGAGCCCCTGCACCGTTGCCCACGTCTGCTGGTCATCAGTCAGCAGCAGCCCCTCGGTTACCTCCAACTCCAGTCGATCCGGTGGAAAGCCGGTTGCATCGAGTGACTCCAGAACGATTTTTAGGAAATCCGGGTGCTGGAACTGACGGACGGATACATTGACGGCAAGAGAAAGGTCTTGGGCAGCGTGTTGGCGCACAGACACCATTTCATGGCACGCGGTGCGCAGCACCCAGCCGCCGATCTCGGAAATGAGACCGCTCTCCTCGGCGAGCGGAATGAAGCGGCCAGGAGATACGAGCCCGAGATGCGGATGCCGCCAGCGCACGAGGGCTTCACATCCAACGATGCCGAGTGTGCCGGTATCCGCAATCGGTTGGTACTCGAGCAGCAGCTCGCCACGTTGGCTGGCGCCCCTCAGGTCCCACTCGAGACGCGTCCGCTCTTCCATCTCGCGCGAGAGTTCGGGACTGTACAGCCGATAGGTGTTGTTGCCGCCTGATTTTGCCGCGTGCATGGCACTGTCGGCGCCACGCAGCAAGTCCTCGGCGGTCGTCCCGTCCTCGGGGAACAAGGCGATCCCGATGCTGGCGGATACACAGAGCTGGCGGTCGCCGACAGTGATCGGCCTGATCAGGTTCGCCAGGATCCGTTTGGCGACGCCTTCCGCGGTGTCCCGGCGGTCGATGTCGCCCAGCACCACGGTGAACTCGTCTGCCCCCAGGCGGGCCACCGTGTCCACCTCACGTACACTGGCTTGCAGTCGGCGCGACACGTCGACGAGAAGGATGTCCCCGGCCTGATGGCCGAGCGTCTCGTTGACGGACTTGAAGTTGTCGAGGTCGATGTACAGCACGGCGGCGCGGCCGCTACGGCTGCCGGCCTCGCGGAGGGCGGTGTCGAGGCGTTGGGAAAACAGCATCCGGTTGGGCAGCTCCGTCAGGGCGTCGTAATGCCCGCGGCGCCACGCCTCCTCCTGGGCGCGCACCAACTCGGTGATGTCGGTGCGGATTCCAATGCTACCGCCCTCCGCTGTCCGCCTCTCGCTGACCAGCACGATGCGGCCATCGGCAAGCTTCTGTTCGAACAGGTCGGCGGGAGCCCGATGGCGGTCCAGGCGATCCGCGATCCACGGCTCGGCGTTCGCGCCGACGTCGGCAAACTGGCCGCGCTCGACCGCGGCGCGGACGAGATCCTGGAAACGGGCGCCCGGCTTGATGAGGTCGGCGATCCCCGGATAGAACTGCCGGAAGCGCTCATTGCAGAGTACTACGCGGTCGTCCCCGTCGTACAGGACGAAGCCTTCGGAGATGTGCTCGATCGTGTCCTGAAGGCGCCGGGCGGCGCTGGCGGCCTGGCGGCGCAGTTCCAGCGTTTCGGACAGGTCGGCGGCGATGCCGACATAGCCGAACAGGGCCCCGCGCGCGTCGCGTAGCGGCGTGACGCCGAGAAGCGCGGGGAAGCGGCTGCCATCACTGCGGATGTACGTCCATGGCCGTTCGTCCCGCGACCCGGTGGCCGGCAGGCAGGAGAAGACCTCGAACCCGGTGATCCGGCGTCCGGCCGTGTCGCCGAGCTCGCGCCCGCGCTGGGCGACCTCCTCGGGATCGTGGAAGATCAGTGGCGTCGCCTTGCCGATCAGGTCGGCCCGACGGTAGCCCAGGGCACGCTCGGCGGCCGGGTTCATGTCGATGATGGTGCCGTCCGGGGCGGTGGCGATCATCAGATGGTTGGCGCCCTGGAAGATGGCGCGCTCGAAGGCCTCGATCCGGTGCCGGTCGTCGATCTCGGCGGCCAGCGCGGTGCCGGTTTCCAGGAGCTGACGGGTCCGCTCCTCGATCTTCCCTTCCAGCGCGCGGTGTGCCCGCGCCAGATCGAGGAAGAGGACTTGGTACGGGTTGGTGAGGGTGTGGACAACGGTCGCCCGGTACAGCAGGACGGCGCTCGCCGCCTTCAGAAGATGGCCCAGAAAGTGGACCGGCTCGAAAAGCTGGCCGTACAGCGTGAGACAGGCATCCGCCGCCGCGCTGACGGCGAGCACCAGCACGATCAGCCAACTGAATTCCCGCCCGATGGCGGTGCGGCGGTACAGGACGAGGACGAGCGTCGCCAGCTTCACGGCGACGCACACCAGCTCGGCCGTGATCTTGAAGGTCGTCAGGCCCGATCCCGGCCGGTAGCAGTCCGGGAAGATGCCCAGGTAAGCGATGGACGTCAGCAGGCCGGCGGTCACGGCGGCGTATCCAATGAACACGCGCCCCCAGCGAAGCTCGCGCCCTGCGGCCACAGCGGCCGACAGCATTGTCGCGGTTTCGAGCAACCGCGCGGCGATCCAGAGCTGGACCGAGACGTTCCCGCCATCGTCGGGAAACAGGCCCAGTCCCGGCATCGTCAGCGCGTGCAGCGCGTCGATGAGCCCGACGAACAGCACCCCGACCCCCAGCAGAGTGATGAACCCGTGATCGCTGAAGGAGCGCGTGTTCCAGGCCGTGGTGAAGGTGGCGAAGAGGACGGCAACGGTCAGCAGTTCCAGCACGGCGTGAAGAGCCAGCGCCGAATTCGTCGACGACATCTGGATGACGGTCGCCGCGAATGCGAAGGGAACGAGGACCAGATAGGTCGATGATTGCTGGTTCGCCGGCGCGATCATCATGATGCATGCTCCTCAGGGAGGCTGTTGGGCGCTCGGGGCCGTCGGGCCGGCGTATCCGCACCGGCCCGACGGCCGGTATCGTGCTGGGGTGATGGTCAGGCGGTGGCGATCTTGTGCAGGAACGCGCCGACTTCCGTCTTCAGCCGCTCGCCTTGCTGGGTGAGCTGGGTGGCGGCGTCGAGCACCTGCGAGGCAGCCGCGCCGGTCTCCACCGCCGCTTGGTTGACGCCCTCGATGTTGGTGGACACCTCGTTGGTGCCGGAGGCCGCCTGCTGAACGTTGCGGGCGATCTCCTGCGTCGCGGCCGTCTGCTCCTCCACGGCGGAGGCAATGGTGGTGGCGATCTGGTTGATGCGCCCGATGGTCGCGCCGATGCCACCGATGGCGCCGACCGTCTCGTCGGTAGCCGACTGGATCGTGGCGATCTGCACGGCGATCTCGTCGGTCGCGCGGGCGGTCTGGTTGGCCAGCGCCTTGACCTCGCTGGCGACGACAGCGAATCCCTTGCCGGCCTCGCCGGCCCGCGCCGCCTCGATGGTGGCGTTCAGCGCCAGCAGGTTGGTCTGGCTGGCGATGTTGGTGATCAGGCTGACCACCTCGCCGATCTTCCTGGCGGCGTCGGACAGGCCCTGGACGGTGGCGTTGGTGCGTTCGGCATCAGCGACCGCCGCGCTGGAGATCTGCGCCGATTCGGCGACCTGACGGGCGATCTCCTGGATGGAGCCGGACAGCTCCTCGGACGCGGCGGCGACCGTCTGAACGTTGGCCGTGGCCTGAGCCGACGCGGCGGCGACAGCGGACGCCTGCCGGGTCGTCTCCTCGGCGGTGGACGACATCGACTGGGCGCTGCCGCGCATCTGCATGGCCGACGAGGCTACCGCCGCGATCATACCAGTCACCGTGCGGTCGAACTCGGTGATGTGCGCCTCGATGGTGCGCTGGCGCTCCTCCTTGCGCTGCTGCTCGGCACGCTGTTCGGCCGCCAGCCGTTCGGCACGGATCATGTTCTCCTTGAAGACGACTAAGGCGCGCGCCATGTCGCCGACCTCATCGCTGTTGCCGGTCGCCGGGATGTCCACGGAGGTGTCGCCTTCGGCCAAGCGCCTCATGGTCGCGGTCATGGAGTTCACCGGCCTGGTGATGCTGCGCCCGATGAACCATGCCAACAGCGAGCCCAGCGCCAGGACGGCGGCGCCGATCGCGAGACCGTTGCGGACGGCGGCGGCGGAGCGCTCGTTGGCCGCCGTGAGCACGACGTCCATTGCGGTGGTCTGCGAGGCCTTGACGTCCTGCGCGACCTGGAAGAAGTCCTTTTCCACCTTGGCGAGCTGCTGCTTGACGAACCGGTCCTCGGTCGCCATCGCCTCGACAAGGGTTTTGAACGCCCCCCGGTAGTCGCGGCTCATGCGCGCGATCTCCTCGGCGGTCGCGGCGTGCGCGCTGGCGGCGCTGTCCGTGGACAAGCCATCCATAATCCGATCGAACTCGGCAAACTGTTTGTTTACCTCCTCCGCCAGGGCCGGGGTGCGCTCGGCAGTGTAGCGGCTGGCGAAGACGCGGCAGAGCAGGAAGCGCGCCTGGAGATCGGCGATGCGTGCAACGAGATGCATGTTCTCTTCCGCCAGAGCGGTTTTCGCCAACGTGTTGATCCGCTCGAACAGCTTGCCACCGGCGGGGGCCAGCCGCTCGGCGATGGTGCGGACGCGGTTGTCGCGCGCCTGCGCGACAGCCTCGATGGTCTCGTCATACCGTTGGAGAAGGTCGAGCAT
The DNA here is from genome assembly GCF_035627195.1 of Azospirillum sp. Taxonomy (GTDB): domain Bacteria; phylum Pseudomonadota; class Alphaproteobacteria; order Azospirillales; family Azospirillaceae; genus Azospirillum. Next base: position 1,652 of record NZ_DASPMG010000300.1, on the reverse strand, counting down.
CCGGGCGAACATTTGGCGCCGCTCGACCGACTTGGTGTCGGCATGCCGGAGCTTGAGCTGGTCCTGCATATCGGCGATGAACTTCCGGGCGCGCTCCAGGGCCACCCTGTCGCCGGTATTGACGAAGGTCAGGGTTTGAACGCGTAAATCCGCTTCGCCACGGCTGATGTCCTGGACGCGCACGGCGTTCCCGGCGACCCAGGCATATTCGCTGAATGAAGTGGAGATGCCCCGCAGGGTGAAGGAGCCATTGGCAATGACAGCCGCGGTCGCGGCGATGATCAATACGAAGGCCAAGCCAATTCGCGCAGATATCTTGAATCGGGATAATGCAAACATGGGAGCTGTTCCTCACCTGAATGATTTTCTTTATTAACGTCACCCGCCGCGGCGGTGGGGCGTCGCGCAGGTCAAGCCGCCCGGATCCGCGCGATGAAGGCGTGCACCTCGCTCTGCATCTGGGTGGCCTGGGCGGCGAGGTCCGCCGCCGCGCCCAGCACGCCGTGCGCCATCTCGCCCGTTTCGGTCGAGGCCTGCGTGACGCCACCGATGTTGCTGGAGACGTCCCGCGTTCCCTCGGCCGCCTCTTGCACGTTGCGGGAGATCTCCGAGGTGGCAACCCCCTGCTGTTCGGCGGCGGAGGCGACGCCAGTCACGTTCTCGTTCATGAGCGTGATCATCCGGCCGATCTCCTGGATGGCCGCAACAGCCGCGGTTGTTGCTTCCTGCATCTCCTGGATCTGGACGCGGATGTCGTCCGTCGCCCGGGCGGTCTGGCTGGCCAGGCTCTTCACCTCGGACGCCACCACGGCGAACCCCTTGCCCGCGTCGCCGGCGCGCGCCGCCTCGATGGTCGCGTTGAGCGCCAGTAGATTCGTCTGCGACGCGATGTTCTGGATCAAGCCGATGATATCGCCGATCCGCTGCGCGGCGGCAACCAACCCGGCAACGGTCGCGTTGGTGTGCTCGATCTGCGCGACCGCCTCGTGCGCGATCCGTGAGGTGGAACTGATCTGCCGGGTGATCTCGCCGATGGACGCGACCAACTCCTCCGTGGCGGAGGCGACGGTCTGCACGTTGGCGGTCGCCTGCCCGGCCGCCGTGGCCACGGCCAGCGACTGAGAGTTGGTCTCCTCCGCAATGCCGGACAATCCTTGCGCGTTGGTCTTGAGCTGGTCGGCGCCGGCGGCCACGGAGGACGCGATGCCCGAAAGGGCCGCCTCGAACGCGTTGGCGATCTCCATGAGCTCCTGCTTGCGCGCCTGTTCGGCACGCTCCTCGTGCTCGCGTCGTTCCATCTCCAGGTTGGCGACCCTCTCCAGGTTGTCCTTGAAGAGCAGCAACGCCCGGCTCACTTGGCCGATTTCGTCCGGCCGCGCCACGTCGGGGATCTCGATCCGGTACTTGCCTGCCGCCAGTTGGTCGATAACCCCGACGGTTCGGGCCAGCGGACGGCGCACGGTCACGTAGGCGGTGATGCCCAGGCTCGCGGCGAGCAGCAGGACCGCGACGACGCTGCCGACGATCATACCGTCGCGGATGGCCGCGCTCGGCGCATACACCTTGTCCAGCGGCAGCGCGACCAGCAGGGCCCAAGGCATACCCGTTGAGCCGACGTGGATCGGGATCTGGTACGTCTGCACCTCTGAGTT
>NZ_DASPMG010000299.1:0-14237 GCF_035627195.1 Azospirillum sp. | reverse complement strand
GGGCGCACCCGTTGGACCGGTCAATGAGCCTGAAAATGTTCAGGGCCATGATAAGCGAAGAATTCTTCTTCGAACTCTTTGCTTACATGCGATAGCCCTCCTTGGCGGGGGAGGGGTTGGGGAGAGGGGGATTACGGCCGGATGGCCGGACAAAGACTCATGTCCCGGCTGTCGCCGGTAATCCCCCTCTCCCCAACCCCTCTCCCGCGAGGGGAGAGGGGCTATGCAGCAACCCCAGGCCCTCGCCCTGGGCGGCGCCGTTTGACGGTCCGGGCGGGTGCCGCCATCATTCCCGTTCAACCATCGGAAAAGGAGGGAGCGATGCCGCCGCACACCGACGAGACCGCCAAGCCCGTCGTCGTGGACGCCCCGGCGCAGGAAGGGCCGCGGGGCCTGACCGGCTATCCCGAGCCGTTCCGCGCCTGCGTGGCCGGCCGCAGCAAGGTGAAGCTGGGCGACCAGTTCGGCCTGACCAACTTCGGCGTCAACATCACGCGGCTGGAGCCCGGCGCGTCGTCGGCCCTGCGCCACTGGCATACCCGGCAGGACGAGTTCGTCTACATGCTGGAGGGCGAGCTGGTGCTGATCACCGACGCGGGCGAGCACGTGCTGAAGCCCGGCATGTGCGCCGGCTTCCCGGCCGGCGTGGCGAACGGCCACCATCTGGTGAACCGCACCGACCGGACGGCCGTGTACCTGGAGGTCGGCGACCGCACCAAGGGCGACGACGCGTTCTATTCGGACGAGGACATGCAGTTCCGGGACGGAAAGTTCCTGCACCGCGACGGGACGCCGTGGTGAGGGGGCGTTTGCCCCCTCCCGGCTTCGCTTGCGCTCAGCCGCCCTCCCCCGCTGCGCGGTGGAGGGTTGGTCGGCCGGCGGCGGCAGTCCCCTCCACCTCGAAGAGGGGGAGGGTTAGGGAGGGGGCAAAAGCGATGCGACGCAACGGCCCCCGCCTCACTCCGCGGCGCGGGCCAGTTCGTGCCGGTCCAGGGCGCGGTCGAAGTAGGCGATGGTGCGCTTCAGCCCTTCCTCCAACCGCACCTTCGGCTCCCAGTCCAGCAGGGCCTTGGCCCTGGCGATGTCCGGGCGGCGCTGCTTGGGGTCGTCCTGCGGCAGCGGCTTGGCAATGATCTTGGACGAGGAGTTGGTCAGGCGGATCACCATGTCGGCCAGTTCGCGGATGGTGAACTCGCCGGGGTTGCCGAGGTTCAGCGGGCCGGTGTGCTGCTCCGGCGTGTCCATGAAGCGGACGAAGCCCTCGATCAGGTCGTCGACGTAGCAGAAGGAGCGCGTCTGCGACCCGTCGCCGTAGATGGTCAGCGGGCGGCCCTGCAGCGCCTGCACGATGAAGTTGGACACCACGCGCCCGTCGTTGGGGTGCATGCGCGGCCCGTAGGTGTTGAAGATGCGCACCACCTTGATCGGCAGCCCGTGCTGGCGGTGGTAGTCGAAGAACAGCGTCTCGGCGCAGCGCTTGCCCTCGTCATAACAGGCGCGCGGGCCGGTGGTGTTGACGTTGCCGCGGTAATCCTCCGGCTGGGGATGGACGTCGGGGTCGCCATAGACCTCGCTGGTCGAGGCCTGCAGGATGCGCGCGCGCAGACGCTTGGCCAGACCCAGCATGTTGATGGCGCCCAGGACGGAGGTCTTGGTCGTCTGCACCGGGTCGTGCTGGTAATGCACGGGCGAGGCAGGGCAGGCGAGGTTGTAGATCTGGTCCACCTCGACATACAGCGGCCATGTGATGTCGTGGCGGAGCAGTTCGAAATCCGGATGGTCCATTAAATGGACGATGTTGTGACGCGAGCCTGTGAAGTAATTGTCGACGCAGAGCACTTCATGCCCGTCGGCGAGCAGGCGCTCGCAGAGATGCGAGCCAAGGAAACCTGCGCCGCCGGTCACCAGAACGCGCTTGGACGTTGACTGTCTCACGGTTTGCCCTCGTCGATGGCGGCGGCGATGGCCGCGCGGTCGTGGAAGGAGTTCGAAACACTCGCGAAACGGCCCGACAATCCGGAGGTTCAATGTACCATCGGGTCTAGCCCGGTTGCGCCGGGCATCGTAACTCGCCTGCGGGGTTGCATACCCTGACATGCAGGGGGATGCATCACGCGGCGAACTCCTGTAGCCTTGCCCCCACAAGAACGAGGGATGCGCAAGGAGGGGGCATGCGGGCGCGATCGACGATGGCCGGCATCGCCCGCAAGGCGGCCGCCCTGCTGATGACCCTGCTGCTGGCGGCACTTCCCGGCCCGGCCGGCGCCCGCGAGTTCCGCGCCGCCGACACGCACCCGGAGTCCTATCCCACCGTCCAGGCGGTCATCGAGATGGGGCGGCAGGTCTCGGCCCGCTCGGGCGGGCGGCACACGATCCGCGTCTTCCACTCCCGCCAGCTGGGCGAGGAGAAGGAGACGATCGAGCAGACGCGCGTCGGCGCCATCGACATCAACCGCGTCAGCCTCGCCCCCTTCAACGGCATCGTGCCGGAGACGCAGGCGGCGACGCTGCCCTTCCTGTTCCGTTCGGCCGCGCACCTGCACGCCGTGCTGGACGGGCCGATCGGCGACGAGATCCTGGCTGCGTTCGAGCCGCACGGATTCGTCGGGCTGGCCTTCTACGATTCCGGCGCGCGGTCCATGTACAACGCCAAGCGCCCCATCCGCTCGCCCGAGGACATGAAGGGCCTGCGCATGCGCGTGCAGCAGTCGGACCTGAACGCCGCCATGATGGCGGCGCTGGGCGCCACGGCGCTGCCGCTGCCCTTCGGCGAGGTGGTCACCGCGCTGTCCACCGGCATCATCGACGGGGCGGAGAACAACTGGCCGAGCTACGTCCACAACGAGCACTTCCGCATGGCGCGCTATTACTCGCTGACCCGCCATTCCATGATCCCGGAGGTGCTGGTCATGTCGAAGAAGGCGTGGGACGGGCTGCCGGCGGAGGACAGGGCGCTGTTCCGCGCCGCCGCGCGCGACAGCGCGCTGCACATGCGCCGCCTGTGGGAGGAGGCCGAGCGGGCGTCGGAGGCCGCGGCGCGCGCCGCCGGGGTGGAGGTGGTGGAGATCGCCGACGCCGAGCCGTTCCGCCGCGCCATGCTGCCCGTCTATGACCGCTTCATCGGCGATCCGGCCCTGAAGGACCTGGTGCGCCGCATCCAGGCGGCGGAGTAGCGCCGCCATGGCGGTGGAGACGGCCGATACGCGCATGACCGATACGCGCATGACCGATACGCGCATGGCCGATGCGCGCACAGCCGATACGGGCGTGCCGCTGCCGTCCCCGCCGCGGGCGCGGCGCTTCGCCGGGCGGCTGCGCGCCATCCCGGTCAGCTGGCGCATCTTCCTCATCGTGGCGCTGAACGGCATCGCCATGCTGGCGCTGGGCGGGCTGGTCTGGGGCGGGGCCGCGGTGATGGAGGCCGAATGGGCCGTCGTCCGGCAGGTGGAGGAGAACGACCGCCTGTTCACCGCCGTGGACAGCGACGTCAGCCGCATGCAGAGCCTCGTCCACCGCTACCTGCACGGGCCGACGGAGGAGCTGCTGACCGAGATCGGCCGGCGGCGCGAGGGGCTGATCGGCAAGCTGCAGGCCACGCGGGTGGCCGACCCGGCGATGGCGGACGACATCGCGCAGCTGACGTCGGCCGCGCGCCGCTTCTTCGCCAGCTTCGACGCCCTGCGCGAGATCATCGCCCGCACCCGGCGCACCTACGACACGGCGGTGCTGAAGACCGGCGGCGAGATGGCCGGCCTGTACGCCATCCTGGACACCGCGGCGCGCGACCGCAACCATCTGGTCCTGCCGGCGCTGGGCAAGTCGCGCGAGGCCTTCGCCAACGGCCTGCTGGCCGCCAACGCCTTCTACCTGACCGGCGAGGAGGCGGCCGGGGCGCGGGCGGAGGGGGCGTTCCTGGCCATCGCCCGCTCCATCCCGGTGATGCGCGACCTGGCCAGCGACGATCTGCAGCGCAGCGCGCTGGACGCGCTGGGCGAGCGGGTGGACCTGCTGCTGCAAGGGCTGGCGCAGCTGCGCGCCGGGGCGGAGGAGCAGGCGCGGCTGGTCGGCAAGGAGATCGACGGCGGCCAGCGCGCCATGGCGCAGGTCATCGACCGCCTCGCCGCCACCGGCCGCCAGCGCGACGCCGAGGCGCAGCGCCGCTTCGACGAGGTGGTGCGCGACGTCGGCTGGAGCATCGCGCTGGTCGGCATCGTCTTCCTGGCGCTGAGCGCCGCCTCCTCCTGGGCCATCGGGCAGAGCATCCGGCGCCCCCTGCGCGGCCTGATGGAGGCCATGGGGGCGATCGCCGGCGGCGACTACGGCCGGCCGGTGGACGGCACGGCCGTGCGCGACGAGATCGGCGCGATGGCGCGCTCTCTGGCCGTTTTCAAGGAGAACGCCGTCCTCAAGCGCCGCATGGAGCTGGAGCGCGAGGCGCAGGAGCGGCGCTGGCGCACCATGCTGGAGACCAGCCCCGTCGGCATCTCCATCGTCACGCAGGAAATGCACGCCCGCCTGTACAGCAACCCCAAGTACGACGCGCTGTTCGGCATCACCGAGCACGACGACGCGCTGGACCAGAACGTCGAGGAGTCCTTCGCCGACCCGGCCGACATCGGCCGCATCGTGGCGCGGTTCGAGGCGCACGGCGAGGTGAGCGGCGTGGAGGTCAAGCGCCGCCGCCTGGACGGCAGCGAGTGGTGGTGCCTGATCGACATCCGCCCCATGGACTGGGACGGGCAGAGCGCCTTCATCGTCTGGCACTACGACGTCACCTTCCGCCGCGAGGCGGAGGAGGAGCTGCGCACCGCCAAGGAGGGCGCGGAACGGGCGCTGGCCGAACTGCGCGCAGCACAGCAGAGCCTGATCCAGGCGGAGAAGATGGCGTCGCTGGGCGCCCTGGTGGCCGGCATCGCGCACGAGATCAACACGCCCGTGGGCATCACCGTCACCGCCGCCTCCCTGCTGGCTGACGAGACGAAGCGGACGGTGGAGCGCTTCCGCGGCGGGGCGCTGCGCAAGTCCGACTTCCAGACCTACATCGACATGGCGGAGGAGGCGACGCAGCGCATCCTGGCCAACGCCGACCGCGCCGCCGGCCTGATCCAGAGCTTCAAGCAGGTGGCGGTGGACCAGACGCGCGACGACCGCCGCGTCTTCGAACTGGGCCAGTACGCGCGCGAGGTGCTGACCAGCCTCGGCCCCCGCCTGCGCCCGCGCGGGATCGTGGTGGAGCTGGACTGTCCGGAGCCGGTGACGGTGGACGGCTATCCCGGGCCGGTGGCGCAGGTGCTGACCAACTTCGTCATGAACGCGCTGACGCACGGCTTCGACGCCGAGACGCCGGGGCATATCCGGATCAGCGTGCGCCTGCTGCCGGGCGAGGTGGTGGAACTGGTGTTCCGCGACGACGGCAAGGGCATCCCGGCCGACGTGCTGCCGCGCATCTTCGACCCGTTCTTCACCACCAACCGCACCGGCGGCGGCACCGGCCTGGGCCTCAACATCGTCTACAACCTCGTCCAGCAGAAGCTGCGCGGCACCATCGCCGTGGACAGCGCGCCGGGCAAGGGAACGGCCTTCACGCTGCGCTTCCCGCAGGTCCTATGACCGTTGACGCTTTGCAACGGCGTGCGGATGCGCTAGTCATCCGCGCGACGGTTCCGCGCGAGCGGATGAAAAGGGAACGCGGTGCGATGCCGCGGCTGCCCCCGCAACTGTAAGCGTCGAGCGCCCCGCCAAAGGCCACTGGGAAACTGGGAAGGCGGTAGGGTGCAGCGACACGCGAGCCAGGAGACCTGCCGTCGAAGCGCGTCACGCGACCGCCGGACGGGGTTTTCCGGCGGGACGGACCTCCGTTGTGCGGTGGCGCCACCCAAGGGTGGATCGGACCGCGCCGGAGCCAGCCTCTCCCGGCCCGCGCGGCGCGTCCGGCTTCGCCCTTGGCTGCGACAACCGTGTGCCGATGGGGCTTTTCCGCATGTCTTCCGTTCTTCGCTTCCGTTCCGCCACCGCGCTGGTGGCGCTGCTGTCCGCCATGCCCGCTTCCGCACAGGAGGTGCTGCCGGAGGTCGTCGTCAGCGCGTCCCGCCTGGAGACCGCGCCGGAGCGCGTGGGCTCCGCCGTCACCGTCATTTCCGGCGCCGATGTCGAGCGCATGGGCCGGCCGGACGTGTTCGGCGCGCTGCAGGGCGTGCCCGGCGTGGCGCTGACCCGCAACGGCGGCATCGGCACCACCGCCTACGCCCGTGTGCGCGGGGCCGAGCCGGGGCAGACGCAGGTGCTGATCGACGGCGTGCTGGTCAACGACCCGGCCAGCATCGACAACGCCTTCAACTTCGACGCGCTGGCCGTCACCGCGCTGGACCGCATCGAGGTGCTGCGCGGGCCGCAGAGCGCCTTGTACGGCAACGACGCCATGGGCGGCGTCATCAGCATCGTCACCAAGCGCGGCAAGGGTGCCCCGACGGTGACCGGGCTGGCCGAGGCCGGCAGCTACGCCACCCACCGGCAGGCGGTCGGCGTCAGCGGCGGGACGGATCGGGTGGGCTACGCGCTGTCGGGCACCAACCTCTACACCGGCGGCTATTCCCGCCTCGCCAACACCGCCGAGAAGGACAAGGCGCGCGGGCGCGGCGTGACCGGCAAAGCGGACGTGGACGTCACCGAGAACTGGACCGTGGGCGTGGCCGGCGGCCTGTTCGACCTGCGCAGCGACTACGACGCCTCCAGCCGCGACGCGGCGTACCGGATGGAGAAGACGCTGCGCTACGGCAAGCTGGACAACATCGTGACGCTGTTCGGCGGGCGGATGGAGAACGTCGTCTCCCTGTCCGCCACCAGCACCGACCGCTCCTTCGACGAGCCGCGCACGGCGACGCCGCACACCAACTACGAAGGCACGCGGGTGAGCGGCGAGTACCGCGCCAACATCCACGTGGACGCCGACGACGTGCTGACCGTGGGCGCCGCGCGGGTGCGGGAGAGTGCGCGCATCACCACCGACAACGGCCGCCGCACGACGCTGGGCACCGACGCCAGCCTGACCACCGATTCCGTCTACGGCCAGTACGTGCTGGGCCTGTGGGACCGGCTGACGGTGACGCTGGGCGGCCGGCACGACCACAACGACCGCTTCGGCGGCAAGTCGACGGTGCGCGCCACCGCGTCCTACCGGCTGAAGGAAAGCGGCACCACGCTGCGCGCCAGCATCGGCACCGCCGGCAAGGCGCCGACGCTGTTCAACCTGTACGCCCCCATCTACGGCAACCCGTCGCTGCGCCCGGAGAGCAGCACCGGGGCCGACGTGGGCGTCGAGCAGGCGTTCCTGGACCGGCGGCTGACCGTGTCGGTCACGGCGTTCCACAACCGCTTCAGCGACCTGATCACCTTCGAGAGCGCCACCAACACCTACGCCAACGTCGACCGCGCCCGCGCGCAGGGGCTGGAGGCCGGCGCGACGTGGCAGGCCAGCAAGGACCTGAAGGCCACCGCCACCTACACCTTCACCGACAGCCGCAACGAGACCACCGGCCGCGCCCTGCCGCGCCGGCCGAAGCACCAGGGCAGCCTGGGCGCCGTGTGGCAGGCGACGGAGGCGGCGCAGGTCGGCGGGCAGGTGCGTTTCGTGGGGCCGCAGGCGGACAGCACGTTCAACAACGCCATCAACGCCGCCTACACGGTGGTGGACGCCCAGGCCGGCTACGCGCTGACCGAGGCGGTGACGCTGTACGGCCGCGTCGAGAACCTGTTCAATGCCGACTACCAGGAGGTCGCCCGCTACGCCACGCCGGGCCGCTCCGGGTACGTGGGCGTGAAGGCGAAGTTTTAGGGGTACGGTGCCGATGGCGCGGATCGAGGCGGACGGCGTGCGGGTGACCCTCGGCGGGGCCGAGGTGCTGCGCGGCGTCGGCGTGTCTGCGCACGGTGGCGAGGTGGTCGGGCTGATCGGCCCCAACGGCAGCGGCAAGACCACGCTGCTGGGTGCACTGGCCGGGCTGCTGCCGCGCAGCGGCGGCACGGTGCTGCTGGACGGACGGCCGCTCGACGGCTTTGCGCCGGAGGAGCGGGCGCGGCGCCTGGGCTATCTGGAGCAGAACCCGACCGCGCACTGGCCGCTGGCGGTGGAGCGCGTGGTGATGCTGGGCCGCGCCCCGCACCGCACCGCCTTTGGCGCCGAGACGGCCGAGGATCACGCGCTGGTCGAGACGGCGTTGAGGCGCTGCGACGCCTGGGCGTTCCGCGGCCGGGCGGTGACCAAACTGTCGGGCGGCGAGCGGGCGCGCGTCATGCTGGCCCGCGTGCTGGCCGGGGCGCCGTCCGTGCTGCTGGCCGACGAGCCGGTGGCGGGACTGGACCCCTTCCACATGCTGCACGTCATGGAACTGCTGCGCGCCCTGGCGGGCGAGGGGATGACGGTGGTGGTGGTGCTGCACGACCTGTCGCTGGCCATGCGCTTCTGCGACCGGCTGTACCTGCTGGACCAGGGCACGGTCGCCGCCGCCGGGCCGCCGGGCGCGGTGCTGGATTCGGGCGTGGCCGAGCGGGTGTTCGGCGTGCGCCTGCTGCGCGGCGAGGGCTGGGCTCTGCCGTGGACACGCCTGGAGGAGAGCGCATGAGTGGCGACATCATCTTGGTGCTGGGCGGCGTGCGCTCCGGCAAGAGCCGCCATGCGGAGGGGCTGGTGACGGCGCGTCCGGCGCCCTGGATCTACGTCGCCACGGCCGAGGCGTGGGACGAGGAGATGCGTGCCCGCATTCACCGCCACCGGGAGGACCGCGGCCCCGGCTGGACCACGGTGGAGGAGCCGCTGGACCTGCCCGACGTGCTGGAGCGCGTGGCGGTGGCGGGCACGGCGGTGCTGGTCGACTGTCTGACGCTGTGGCTGTCCAACCTGATGGGGGCGGAACGCGACGTGGCGACGGAGACGGCGCGGCTGCTGGACGCCCTGGACCGGGTGGCGGGGACGGTGGTCTTCGTCTCCAACGAGGTGGGCCTGGGCATCGTGCCGGACAACGCGCTGGCCCGGCGCTTCCGCGACGACGCCGGGCGGCTGCACCAGGCGGTGGCGGCGCGGGCGCAGCGGGTGGTGTTCGTGGTGGCCGGGCTGCCGATGGTGCTGAAAGGATGAGGTGCTGAAGGGATGACGGAGATGGCGCGCGCGCTGATGCTGCAGGGCACGGGGTCGGACGTCGGCAAGTCGCTGCTGGTGGCCGGGCTGTGCCGGGCGCTGGTGCGGCGGGGCCTGACGGTGCGGCCGTTCAAGCCGCAGAACATGTCCAACAACGCCGCCGTGACGCCGGACGGCGGCGAGATCGGCCGGGCGCAGGCGCTGCAGGCGCGGGCCTGCGGCGTGCCGCCCAGCGTCCACATGAACCCGGTGCTGCTGAAGCCGCAATCGGACGTCGGCGCCCAGGTGGTGGTGCACGGCCGCGTGCACGGCAACGCGCGGGCGGCTGACTACCAAAGCCGCAAGGGCGAGCTGCTGGGCGCCGTGCTGGACAGCTTCGCACGCCTGCGCGCGGAGGCCGACATCGTGGTGGTGGAGGGGGCGGGCAGCCCGGCGGAGGTCAACCTGCGCGCCGGGGACATCGCCAACATGGGCTTCGCCTGCGCCGCCGACGTGCCGGTGGTGCTGGTCGGCGACATCGACCGGGGCGGCGTCATCGCCAGCCTCGTCGGCACGCACGCGCTGCTGGCGGCGGAGGAGCGGGCGCGGGTCAAGGGCTTCCTGATCAACAAGTTCCGCGGAGACGTGCGGCTGTTCGACGGCGGCCTGCGCGTGATCGAGGAGCGCACGGGCTGGCGCGGCTTCGGCGTCGTGCCGTGGCTGCGGGAAGCGGCGCTGCTGCCGGCGGAGGACGCGGTGGCGCTGGACACGTGGCGCACGCGGGCCGGTGGGCCGATCCGCGTCGCCGTGCCGATGCTGTCGCGCATCTCCAACTTCGACGATTTCGACCCGCTGGCGCTGGAGCCGGAGGTGTCGCTCGCCATGGTGCCGCCGGGCCGGCCGCTGCCGGGCGACGCCGACCTGATCGTGCTGCCGGGCAGCAAGGCGACCATCGCCGACCTCGCTTTCCTGCGCGCCCAGGGCTGGGACGTGGATTTGGCGGCGCACCGGCGGCGCGGCGGGCGGGTGCTGGGCATCTGCGGCGGCTACCAGATGCTGGGCCGCCGCATCGCCGATCCCGACGGCATCGAGGGGCCGCCGGGCGAGGCCGCGGGCCTCGGCCTGCTCGACGTCGACACGGTGCTGAGCGGCCCGAAGGTGCTGACCGAGACGGCGGGGGTGGAGGTCGCCACCGGGGCCGCCGTGCACGGGTACGAGATGCACATGGGCCGCACCGCCGGGCCGGACGGTGCCCGCCCGATGCTGCGGCTGGACGGCGGCGGGGTGGATGGCGCGGTGTCGGCGGACGGGCGGGTGGCGGGTTGCTACCTGCACGGGCTGTTCGGCGCGGACGGCTTCCGCGCGGCGTTCGTCAAGGCGCTGGGCGGCAGCGGTGCCGGCGGTCTGGCCTACGACGCGACGGTCGAGCAGGCGCTGGATTCGCTGGCAGACCGGCTGGAGGAATGCGTGGACGTGGACGGTCTGCTGGGCGTGGCGGAACCCCGCTGAGCCTCCTATACTCATTGCGGGCATCGGAGGAATTCCATGGGGCTCATCATCAGGTCAGAGGCGGCAGACCGGCTGGCTCGTGAACTGGCCGAAGCGACGGGTGAGAGCATCGCCACCGCCGTGACCGTCGCCTTGCAGGAGCGGCTGAACCGGATCAAGCGGCCGGACGCCGCGCCGCGCCGCGCCACCCTGGCGGAGATCCGTATGCGGGCATCGAAAATGCCCGTGCTGGACAGCCGGAGCGATGACGATCTGCTCGGCTACAACGAATTCGGAACCTTCGACTGATGGTGGTCGATACATCCGCGATCATTGCGTTTCTGAGGAACGAGCCGGAAGCGGAGCGCATCGAAGAAGCGCTGGAGGCGGCGTCCGAGTGCCGGATGTCGGCGATGACTTTGTTCGAGTGCCGGACCGTTCTTGTTCGACGGTTTGGACAGGCCATGGTCGATGAGTTTCACCGGCTTCTTGAGGCTGCCGGAGTCACGATCATGCCGTTCGACGAGGCTCAGGCCGCAGCTGCCTATGATGCCTACTGCCGGTTCGGCAAGGGCTCCGGGCACCCGGCACAGCTGAACCTTGCCGACTGCGCCGCCTACGCCTTGGCGAAGACTTTGCGGCTGCCGCTTCTCTTCAAGGGTGAGGACTTCGTGCACACGGATGTGGAATCCGTCCTAGTCTGATCCTTACAACGCCACCGCCAACACCGCTGCCATCCCGAACAAGGCACCGCACGCGTAGCGGTACAGGCCCAGCGCGCGGTCGATGTCGGCGGGCGTGGCGGCGGTGCGGCCGTGGCCCATCCAGGAATCGGTGATGCGCACGGCACCATAGGTGCGCGGGCCGCCCAGGCGCAGGTCGAGGGCGCCGGCCATCGCCGCCTCCGGCCAGCCGGCGTTGGGGGAGCGGTGGCGGCCGGCGTCGCGCTTCACCGCCTGCGCGGCGTCCGCGGGCGATGCCCCCGGATACAGCCACGCGGCGGCGGCCAGCAGTCCGGCGGTGAGGCGGGAGCCGGGCAGGTTGACGAGGTCGTCCAGCCGCGCCGCCGCCCAGCCGAACGCCTCGTGGCGCGGCGTGCGGTGGCCGATCATGCTGTCGGCGGTGTTGATCGCCTTATAGAGCGCGATGCCCGGCAGCCCGCCCACCGCCAGCCAGAAGGCCGGCGCCACGACGCCGTCGGAGAAGTTCTCGGCCAGGCTTTCGATGGCGGCGCGGGCCACGGCGGGCTCGTCCAGCGTTTCCGGGTTGCGGCCGACGATGCGCGCCACCGCCGCCCGCCCCGCCGCCAGCCCGCCCGCGCGCAAGGCGCGCGCCACGTCCGCCACGTGGTCGTGCAGGCTGCGCTGGGCGATCAGGGAGCAGGCGGCCAGCGCCTCCAGCAGGGTGCTGAAGGGCAGGGCACGCAGCAGGCCGGACAGGACCGACGCCGCCGTGCCGACGATCGCCAGAAGCACGATCAGGGCCAGGACGCCCGCCAGCCGCCGCTGCCAGCCCGGCGCGTCGTCGTGGTTGAGCATCTGGTCCAGGCGGTCTATGACCGCACCGATCCAGACCACCGGATGCTTGATGCGTGCGAACAGCGCGTCGGGGTAGCCGGCCAGCGCCTCGACCGCAAGGGCGAGTGCGAGCACGGTGAAATGGGCGTCCACGGTTAATCTGACCCTGCCGGAATGGAGCGGCGATCATGGCGGAAACGGCCGACACCTCCAACCCCGTCCTGCACGGCGGTGACATCGACGCGGCGCGCGCCGCGTTCCCCGGCGCGCCGGAGCCGTGGCTGGACCTGTCCACCGGCATCAACCCGTGGCCCTACCCGGTCCCGCCGATCCCGGTGGATGCCTGGACGCGCCTGCCCGGCCGGGGCGCGGAGGCGGAGCTGCTGGCCGCGGCCGCCGATTGCTACGGCGCGCCGTCCACGGCGCACGTCGCCGCCGCACCCGGCTCGCAGGCGCTGATCCAGGTGCTGCCGCGGCTGCGCGCGCCCGGCCGGGTGGCCGTGCTGGGGCCGACCTACGCCGAGCACGCGCGCGGCTGGGCCGCCGCTGGTCATACAGTGGCGGAGGTGCGCCGGCTGGAGGAGGCCGAGGGCGCCGACGTGGTGGTGATCGTCAACCCGAACAACCCGGACGGCCGCGTCGTCCCCGCCGCCGTCCTGCTGGACCTTGCCGGGCGTCAGGCGGCGCGCGGCGGCTGGCTGGTGGTGGACGAGGCGTTCGCCGACACCATGCCGCAGGTCAGCGTGGCCGGCGAGGCCGACCGGCCGGGGCTGGTGGTGCTGCGCTCCTTCGGGAAGTTCTTCGGGCTGGCCGGAGTGCGGCTGGGCTTCGCGCTGGCGCGGCCGGATCTGGCGGACGCGGTGCGCCGGGGCGTGGGGCCGTGGGCGGTGTCGGGGCCGGCGCTGGCGATCGGTGCGGTGGCACTCGCCGACCGCGCGTGGATCGCGGACATGCGACAACGGCTGGTCGCCGAAACATCCGCTCTTGACGCGCACCTGCAACGCATGGATCTTTCGGTTTCGGGAGGAACGCCGCTCTTTCGCCTCGTCACGCACGACCGCGCCCAGGACTATCATCGGGCGTTCGGGCGTGCCGGCATACTCGTCCGCCGCTTTCCGGAGCATCCGGAATGGTTGCGGCTGGGCCTGCCGCCAAGCGAGGCAGCGCGCGCGCGACTGGAACAAGCCGGCAACCACAAGCCGGCAACGTAAGGGCGGAAGAATAAAATGCGCGCTGCATTTACCTCGTCGATGAACCAACTGCGACACAGTGGCACACCTAGGGCGTGTGCGGCCCTGGGCTAGCGCTTATCACGTCAGCACGATTGCGGCTCTCTAAAAACTCATGAGAACATCGCCGCTATGTTGGACGCGAACGTCGCCGCGGTGCCCCCGATGACCGAGCCGAAGGCCCGGGCCGGCGGGCACGCGCCGTGGATCATGTTCGAGAACCTGCCGACCGGTGCGTGCGTCGCCACGCCGGCGGGCCGCATCGTCTACGCCAACCGCCACCTGCACGAACTGCTGGGCTATCCCTACGGCGACCTCGTGGGGGAGGACGTCGGGCTGTTCACCGCGCACGACGCGGCGCTGCCCGCCGTCGCCCCGCAGTGCCGCAGCGGGCGCGAGCGGCGCTACCGCTGCCGCGACGGCGATTTCCTGTGGGTGTGCGAGGCGGTCAGCGCCTTCGAAGGGCCGGAGGGGGAGGCGCTGGAGTTGCGCATCGCCACCGACGTGTCGCACCACCGCCGGGCCGAGGCGTCGCTGCGCGACCAGCTTCTGATGAAGGACGTGCTGTTCGAGACGCTGCCGGTGCCCGTTTTCATCAAGGACGAGGACGGCCGCTTCCTGGACTGCAACGACGCGTTCGAGCGCTACACCGGCCTGCCGCGCCGCGAGATCATCGAGAAGACGTCCTTCGCCGTGATGGATCCGGGCATCGCCCGCCGCCACGTGGAGATGGACCGCGACGTCTCCGTCCACTGGGGGCCGCGCAGCTATGAGGAGGCGGTGCCGCACGCCGACGGCACGGCACGCAAGGCGCGCATCTCCAAGGCGGTCTACTCGGACAGCGCCGGCGGCTTCGGCGGCATCGTCGGCGTCATCCACGACCTGTTCGACGAC
>NZ_DASPMG010000298.1:0-32219 GCF_035627195.1 Azospirillum sp. | reverse complement strand
AGCAGCCGCTAGGGAGTTCCCGCACGCGATGGAACTCTCCCTGTCACTCCCTGCCTTCCCATCACGCTTCAGCATCGATCAGTCGAAGGCACTGCCGCGCAGTTGCCGCAGCACGTCGCTCCGGCGCAGACTGGCCGCCAGCACGGCCCCGACCACCGCCATGGCAACGACGGTGGTCAGGAACGCGGCCACGGCAATCGTACCTCCGGGCGTGCCGCCGGTGCTGGTGACGCTCGTGACCACGGCCGTTCCGCCGAGCCAGCCCAGGGGCACCGCCACGGCCGCGACGGCGGCGCCCAGAAGGGCAAACTCCAGAATGACGGCCAGGCCCATCGGGCGCCGTCCGATCCCCAGGGCGTGCAGGATCGCCATCTCGTGGAGCCGCCGCCTCATGCTGTTGGCGATGGCTCCCACGAGGACGAGGCCGGCCGCGCCGATGGCGACAACCGACAGACCGTCCAGCAGCCCGCGGACGTGAGCGACGGTCGCGCGGAGCGCGCCCAGCACCTCGGCCGCGCGCACCGCGGGGGCGTGCGGGGAGACCTCCGCCATGGCCGCCTCCACCACGGGCACGGCCGCCGCGTCGCACCAGACGGCCGCGACGAGGCTGTGCGGCGGCGGTTCAGCCGGGGGCGAGAGGACGACCGGGAAATCCAGGTCAAGCTTCGTCCAGTCGACGCGCCGAAGGTTGGCGACCGTTGCGGTGACCGGACCGCTCGCCAGCGCCAGGCTGATGGTATCCCCCACCGCCAGCCCCAGCCAGCGCCCCACCAGGGCGTCCACCGAGGCCAGCGGCGGACCGTCGTAGCCCGGAGGCCACCACGCCCCCGCCACGATCCGGTCGGTCGCGGCGGGGCGGTCGCGCCAGGACAGGCCCCGGTCGCCGCGCACCGCCCACGCGACGGAGCGCGGCACATCCGCCTCGGTGACGGCGAGGCCGTTGACGCGGCTGATCCGGGCGTGAAGGAACGGCGCCGTTTCCACCCGGTGGACGCCCGGCCGGGCGGAGAGACGCTCGCGCACGCTTCGCGCGTCGCGCGGAGGGACGTTCAGGAAGACGACGGACGGCGTCTCGGCTGGAAGCGTCGCCTCGACGTGCCGGACCGCCGACGTTCCGGTTACGCCGACCGCCACCAGCACGGTGAGACCGACCCCCAGCGCGACGGCGACCGGGACCGTCGGTGCCCCCGGCCGCCCGAGGTTGGCGACGGCCAGCCGGACCACCGCCCGGCGGCCGCGCGCCCGGCGGCGGGCCGCCCGCGCGAGCCCGTGCCCCAGGGCCGCGAACCCGGCCGCGGCCAGCCCGGCGGCCAGGAGGAACCCTGCGACGGCAAGCGGCAGGCCCGTCCACGCGGCGAGCACACCGGCGAGCGACAGCCCGAGAACGGCAACGGCGCCGCGGGTCCGCCACCCCAGCGGTTGCCGCGGGCCGTCCGCCGGGCTGCGCCAGATCGCCCCAGGGCTGGTTCCGGCCGCGCGGGCCAGCGGCGGCAGGGCGCACAGGAGCGCCGCCAGGAGGCCCACCGTCGCGGACAGCAGGAGGGCCGGCGGATGGACGGCGCCGGCCGTTTCCGGCAGCCAGTCGAGCGGCAGCGCGCGCGCCGCCGCAATGGCCAAAGCCGCTCCGGCCGCCGTGCCGATCAGGAGTGCGGCGGCAACCACGGCCAGCGTCTGCAGCAGAAAGGCCGTGAAGAGAAGGCGTGGCGGGCCGCCCAGCGCCTTCAGCGCGGCCATGGCCGGCAAGCGCCGTGCGAAGTGGGCCGACAGCGCACGGCTGACTCCCACGCCGCCGATCAGCAGGATGGACAGCGACACCAGGAGGAACAGCGCGCGGGCGAGCTGGATCGTGCGGTCGACGCCCGGAATGCCGTGGGACGCATCGACGATCCGCCATCCGGCGTCGGGAAACCGGCGTTCCAGGTCGCGCAGGACGGTGTCGGGCCGGGCCGTCTCCGGCAGAAGGACACGGTAGTACCAGTAGACCGGCGCGCCCGGTTCCGCGAGGCCGGTCTCCGTCAGGGCCCGGCGGTCGATGACGACCCGCGGGCCGAGGGAGAAGGCGCGGAAAGTGCGGTCCGGCTCATGTTCCATCACGGCGCGAATCGCGACCTCGGCCGTTCCGACCCGCAGCCGGTCCCCGATGCCGAGATTCAGCGCGTCAAGGAGGTCGGCGGAAACCGCCGCACCCCAGAGCCCGTCCCGGCGGGCCACGGCCTCGCCGAGGGACGCGGCGCCGGAGACGGCCGCCGTGCCCACGAGAGGGTATGCCCCATCGATCGCCTTCAGTTCGACCAGGGTGCGCGCGCTGCCGGTCACGGTCCCGGCGGCCGGCCGCAGCTCCGCCGTTTCGCTGAGCGTGCCCGCCGCCTCCAGGAACGCCCGCTGCTCCGGCGTCGCCGGCGCGTGGAACAGGCGCAGGGACAGGTCGCCGCCGACGGCCTCCCGCGCGGTCGCGTGCATCCTGTCGAGCACAGCGCCGCTCAGGGATCCCACGGCGGCCATCATGGCGGATCCAAGCGCCACCCCCAGGACGACGATCCATAGGCCGCTGGCTCCACCCCGCAGGTCCCGCCACGCCAGCCTCCATGCGACGCGCAGAAAGGTCATGGAAGCTCGGCCTCTCGGAGGGCGGCGGTCAGCACCGGGGCGGCTCGCCGGAGATCGGCGGAGCGGGTGCGCAGGGTGTGTCACCCCCGTCGCGAGCAGCGCTGGGCGCCGCCGTGGCACCGGTCAGGAGTTCGTCGATGCCGACGCCCGTCGTCAGGGAATAGCCGGGCGCCATCATCAGCGGCACCCAGATGACCGCGGACAGCAGGTTGGCGGCCTGGAAGGTGCGGTGGGGCATCGCCATCATCCCGGCGGTGACCGGCACGACCGGCCGCAGCGGGCCGAGGAAGCGGGCGAAAAAGACACTCTTGCCGCCATGGCGCCGGAAGAAGCGGCTTCCTCGCTCCAACAGCTCCGGCCGCTGGCGGAAGGGCCATGCACGCGGGACACGATCGCCGAACCCCCGGCCGAGCCAATAGGACGTGGCATCCCCCAGCACGGCGCCCAGGGCGATGGCGACGTAGACCTGCCAGAAGCCGAGGGCGCCGGAAGCGACCAGGGCTCCGGCCGTGGCGATCAGCACCACGCCCGGCACCGCGAAGCCGACGAAAGCCAGGGACTCCGCGAACGCGCACAGGAAGAAAATCGCTTCGGCCCAGGAGGCGTTCGCCTCAATGAGGGCAACCCAGCGCGCCATGCCGTCCGTGAGCACGTTTCGTGCTACCTGATCCATTCAAGCTCCTTGCGAGACGGGCCGCCGAAGGAGACCTTGCCACAGATCGGCCGCGCCGTGCAGATGACGCCGCCGGCCCGTGAGTAAAGGACCTGAAGCTACGGGCGTGGGGAACTTTCGCGCGGGCGCCGTCACCAAGCGATCGGAACGAGCGTGGCATGGCCCCCTCGCCCCACGAGAACGGAGCACCCGATGACCCGCCCCCGCGCACCGCGCACGCCCAGGACCGCCGGCATGCCGCTGAACGAGCGGCAGATCGCCTCCATCGCCGGCGGCGCCGCCTGGATGTGGATCTGCGCCCAGGTGCAGGCCACATCGTACCGCAGACTCACGAATGGAATCACATTCCTAAGCTTTTTTGGGGGCCGTGGCCTGCATCTGGGCACAGGTCCACAACGCGGAGCACTCCCGGTTCACGAATTTTCTTCGTCGAACACGGTTGCTACACCACGGGCTGGAACACGACCCTGAAAGACATTACAGGAGACCGGCTCCGATGTGAGCAGAAGCACGCGTTGCGTCGCTGAGGCAACGTTCCTGCGCCCTGACTGTTTGACCACTGGCCGCGTCAAGGTGGGCGCGAGTGTTTGCGCACTCGCGCGCGCGTGGAGGGCTTGGAGCAATGTCCATTGTCCACCGCCTGCTTCTGCTTCTCCTGGCCATTGCCCCCTTTGTTGGGTTCCAGGTCTACACCCAGCTGGACCTGCGAGCCTCCCGTGAAGCGGAAATTCACCAGCAAGCGGAGCACATTCTCGACCTCCTCGAGACGGAGCATCAGCGCATCGTCGACACCCTCCAGGGCATCTTGACGACGTTGGCCACGACCGCCGCCGACGAACTTGCAGGCCCCTCCTGCCAAACGATGATGGAGCGCCTCAAGGGCAGCATTCCTGAGCACCTGACGATTGAGGTCACCGACCTGCAGGGCATCGTCCGCTGCGCCACCGACTTGCGGGCTGTCGGGGTCTTCCTGGGCGACCGGGCGAACGTCCGGCGGGCGCTGGAGACCGGCCGGTTTTCCGTCGGCGACTTCGGTGTGGCCCGCGGCATCGGCAGGCCCATTCTTCCCTACGGCTTGCCTTACGATCGTCCCGGTGGCGGACGGGGCGGGGTGATCACCGGTCTGCTCGACCTTAAATGGCTGACCGACTATCTGGCCCGCAAACCTCTGCCACCCAACGCCTCCATCTTGCTGACCGACTCCGCGGGAGTCGTCATCGCCCGGGTTCCGGAGCGCCCAGGCGTGGTCGGGGCGCCCCTTCCTGAGCGTTTCCGGCATTTCTTGCACGGCGATCAGCATGGGTTGACCGAAGTGATCGGGGTCGACGGCATTGAAAGAATGCATGCCTACTCCCCGCCGGCGGCTGGTTCCCGCGGCGTAATGTTGGGAATCGGCATCGACAAACGGGCTGCCATGTGGCCCATCGAATACGCGGCGCTGTGGTCTGCGGCGATTACGCTGCTTCTCCTGCTCCTCTCCATCGTGGGAGCCTTTTGGGGCATCGGACGCCTGTCGAGAAGCATCGAGGCGGAGCGGTCGCGGTTGAAGGCCGTGCTCCAGAACCTGCCGGTGGGGGTCGTGGTGGCGGAGGTTCCGTCCGGCCGGTTGGTTGCCCACAACTCGGCCGCAGAACGTCTGATCGGCCGCCCCATCGTACCAACCGACACCGTGGTGGAGTTCAACTCCCCCTGCCTCCACCCGGACGGCCGTCCCTATGAGTACGATGAGTGTGCGCTTGTCCGCGCAATGCGCGACGGGGACACGGCTGAGCAGGAAGAGGTGGTGTACCGGCACCCTGACGGGCACCTGCTGCCGCTTATCGTCAACGCCTCTCCGATACGGGACGACGCAGGCCGTATCTGCTTGGCCGTCATGTCGTTGTCGGACATCTCCGGACGCAAAGCCATGGAAGCGGCCCTGCGCGACAGCGAGACGCGCTATCGTGGACTGGTCGAAACACAGGCCGACATGGTGGTGCGGTTCGACGCCGAAGGCCGGTTCATTTTCATCAACGACACGACGTGCCGGTTGCTGGGACGCTCTCGTGATGCGCTGCTCGGTTCCCCATGGCGCGACGCCGTGCATACGGAGGACGTTGCCGCCATTGAGCGGGCGATCGAAGAGACCCTGATCCCACCCGACCATCGCGCGTCGGTAGAGGCCCGCATGCTCACCGTCAAGGGACCACGGTGGTTCTCCTGGGAGGGATACGCCATCATCGATGACGCTGGCCAGTGCTCTGAGGTGCAAGCGGTGGGCCGCGACGTCACTGGCCGCAAGGCCATGGAAACGGCCCTGCGGCAGGCCAAGGAGGCGGCTGATCAAGGCAATCTTGCGAAGACCAAGTTTCTGGCGGCTGCGAGCCACGACCTGCGTCAACCCATGCAGTCGATGTTCATGTTCGCCGCCGCCCTGCACCCGCATGTGGTCAGCGAGCGCGGTCGCAATGCGCTGGTGATGCTCGAGCGTGGGCTGGATGCGATGAAGGGCCTGCTCGAAAGCCTGCTCGACGTGTCACGCCTCGATGCCGATGTCATCCGGCCCACAGTTGACGACCTTGAGCTCCGGCCGGTGCTCGATCATATCGGCGCCGCTTACCAGCCGGTGGCTGCGGCCAAGGGGTTGGAGCTTTACGTCGACAGCAGCAGCGACGTCGTCGTGCGCAGCGACCGCAATCTGCTCGGCCGCATGATTCGAAACTTGGTCGAGAACGCTATCCGCTACACAGAACAGGGTTTCATCCGCCTCACGTGCCGAGTAAGCGACGGCCGCGCGCGCATCGAGGTGCACGACACCGGTATCGGCATCCCAGGCGACCAACTGGGGCGCATCTTCGACGAGTTCCATCAAGTGGGAAACGCCGAGCGCGACCGCAGCCAAGGGCTGGGCCTCGGCCTGTCCATTGTGCAGCGTTTGTCAAGGTTGCTCGACCATCCTGTCGAGGTGCAGTCGGAGCCCGACCGCGGTTCGGTATTCTCAATCACCATCCCACTGGGCGAGGCGCCGACTATCGCGACCAGAGAACCGCAAGCTCCCATACCGCAGGCCGGCCACGGTCGCTACGCCGTGCTGATAGACGACGACGCCATTGTCCTCTTGGGCCTTCAAGCCACGTTCCGGGAGTGGCAGTATCAGACGCTGATTGCAACCTCCGCCGACCAAGCCGTCGAACGCCTCAAGGCCGAGGGGCGGGTTCCAGACGTGATCATCGCCGACTACCGGCTCCGGGGCGGCGAGCGCGGCACCAACGCCGTCCGGCGTATCCGAGAGACCCTCGGCCGCCGCGTCCCGGCCATTATTCTGACTGGAGAAACCGGCCTAGACTGGCAACGCGAAGCAGCCGATCTCGGTTACGGGGTGGCATTCAAGCCGATCGCCCCCCGCCAACTTTATGAGGTGCTGCGGAAGCATCTGGGCGACGCGGCGTAATGTGGACGGCTGGACTAATGGCTCGGCGTAGTGATCATGACGGGTTGGTGTTGGGTTTGCGGAGGATTGGAGTCTTTCGGGTTCGACGTGTGTATCGATGCCCAAATGCAGGTCACGGTGCAGCAAAGCCTAGGGATTCGATTCTATTCGCAAATCTGCTGTGCGAGGTGGCCTTCTGTCGGCACCAATGAAGGCCACTCTGGTCGCCGGATTCGCTAATAAAACCAACGAGATGAGCCGCCTCGTAGCGCGGCCTCGCATTGGACGCCGATCCACAGTGTGATGCGGACGCAGCGGCTCGTCGAGCAGCGGGGCAGCGCCTGATCTCCACGAGCAGCGCTTCAACCGGCCGGCGGCGGTGGGACGGAATCATCGCCTTCGCTGCGGTCCCGGTACAGCGCCGCGCGGGCCAGCAGCATCAAGGTGACGGGCGTCGTGATCACCATGAGGGCCGTGATCAGCACCTCGTGCAGCACGAGACGGGATTCCAGTACGGAGAAACACAGCATCGAAGCGATCAGGACGCAGCCGATTCCCAGCGTGGAGCCCAGGGTCGGCGCGTGGATCCGCTCGTAGAAGCTGCCCAGCCGCAGCAGCCCGAACGACCCGATCAACGCCAGTCCGGCGCCGGCCAGGAGGAGCAACGCCACCAGCAGCGCCGCCCAGTCCGGCAATTCGGTCAGGTGTGTCATTCGATCACCTCGCCGCGCATGAGGAACTTCGCCAGCGCCGCCGTCGCGACGAAGCCGAGAAGGGCGATGATCAGCGCCGCCTCGAAGTACAGCGTGCTCCCGGTGCGGATGCCGAAGGCCAACAGCAGCATCGTCGCGTTGACGTACAGGGTGTCGAGCCCGAGCACCCGGTCCTGCGCGCGCGGCCCCCGCAGCACGCGGATCACCGCGCAGCCCATGGCCAGGGCCAGAAGGATCTGCGCCAGCAGGACGGACCAGACCAGGATCTGCGTGATCATTGGAATATCTCCATCAGGCGCCTCTCGTACCGTCCCTTGATGGTGCCCACCCACGTCTGCTCGTCCACCAGATCGAGGATGTGAAGCAGTATGGTGTTCTTCGCGGAATCGTACTCCACCCAGATCGTGCCGGGCGTGGCCGTGATGATGCAGGCGAGCGCCGCCAAGCCGTAGGGTGCGCGCAGGTCCAGCGGGATGCGCACGAACCCCGACATCCGGTTCCCCTTCCCCCGGCGCAGGATGATCCGGGCGACCGCATTGTTCGAGCGGACGATGTCGTGGAGCACGATGAACGCCAGTTCGACCGCCACGCGCGGGCGCCGGAACCGGCCTTCCGGCAGGTCGAGCGCGGTGAAGGCCCAGACCGCGGCCAGCGAGAGGACGCCTCCCAGGATGACGGTTCCCGGCGCGACGCTCTCGTTCAGAAGCAGCCACACGCCCAGCAGGGTCGCCGTCAGGAGGGGATGGGGCAGCCAGCGCTTCATCGGCCGCCTCCCGCATCCTTGGCCGGCAGCACGGTCCGGACATAATCCTGCGGCCCGTGTAGCGACCGGGCGGTGTCCTCCATGTAGCGCATCGCCGGCCGCGCCTGCACGGTCAGCGCCACGCACAGCGCCAGCAGCAGCAGCACCGGCGCGATCTCGGCCACGCGCACGCGCGGCACCTCGCCGGCGGGCGACGCCCAGAAGACGTCGATCCCCGCGCGGGTCATCGCGACGACCGTCGCCAGCCCGGACAGCAGCAGCGCGGCGAGCAGGACCCAGGTGGAGGCAGTCACGGCACCGCCCGAGAGCAGGGGCGCCAGGATGGCGAACTTGGCCAGGAAGCCGGACAGCGGCGGCAGCCCGGCCAGCAGGGCGGCGCAGCCCAGGAAGCTGACGCCGAGGATCGCCATGGTCGCCGGGATGACGACGCCGACCTCCTCCTCGTCGTCCTCCGGGTTGGCGTCCTCGCCCTCCCCGAAGGCCTCGCGGGTCACCGCCAGCACGTCGGCGCCGACCTCCCGGCCGCGCTCCAGCAGCTCGATCAGCAGGAAGAAGCCGGCGATCGCCAGGACGGAACTGGTCAGGTAGAACAGCACGCCGCCGGTCACCGCGACGTGCCCGGCGCCGGTCGCCGCCAGCAGCGTGCCGGAGGAGACCAGCACGCTGGCGCCGGCCAGCCGCGCCATGTCCTGTGTGGCCAGCACCGCCACCGAGCCGAAGGCGATGGTCAGCAGCCCGCCGGCCAGCAGCCAGGCGCCGCCGAAGCCCGCCGAATCCCCAGCACCCTCGCCGAACATCAGCAGCCACAGCCGGAGCACGGCGTAGATGCCGACCTTGCTGAGGATCGAGACGATGCCGGCGGACGCCGCGCCGACCGTGGCATAGGTGTTCGGCAGCCAGAAGCCCAGCGGCCACATCCCCGCCTTGATGAGGAAGGCCACGCCCAGGATTGCGGCCCCCGCCTCCAGCAGCGCCCGGTCCTCGGCGGCGATCCCCGCCATCCGGCCCGCGAGGTCGGCCATGTTGAGCGTGCCGGCGATGCCGTAGATCATGCTCACCCCGATGAGGAAGAGCAGGGAGGCCGACAGGTTGATGGCGATGTAGTGCAGGCCCGCCCGCACGCGCGCCAGCCCCGAGCCGTGCAGGACCAGCCCGTAAGAGGCGGCCAGCATGATCTCGAAGAACACGAACAGGTTAAAGAGGTCGCCGGTCAGGAAGGCGCCGTTCAGCCCCATCAACTGGAACTGGAACAGCGAGTGGAAGTGCGCCCCCGCCCGGTGCCAGCGCGCCAGCGAGAACACCAGCGCGGCCACCCCCAGGACGCCGGTCAGCACCAGCATCAGCGCGGACAGCCGGTCCAGCACCAGCACGATGCCGAACAGGGCCGGCCAGTCGCCAAGCCGGTACACGCGCACGGCGGCGCCCCCGCCCGGCAGCGCGCCGTCCGCCAGCCGCAGCAGCGCCACCGCCAGGATCAGCAGCGCCGCCGTCGACGCCGCGCCGACCGCGGCCTTGAGCGTGTGCCGCCGCTCGTCGATCAGCATCAGCAGCGTGCCGACGACCAGCGGGATGACGATCGGCGCGATCGTCAGGTGATCCATCCAGCCGCTCACCGGTCCTTCTCCCTGCCGTCCACGTGGTCGGTTCCCGTCAGGCCGCGCGCGGCGAGCAGCAGGACGAGGAACAGCGCCGTCGTGGCGAAGCCGATGACGATGGCGGTGAGGACCAGCGCCTGCGGCACCGGGTCGGCGTGCGTCGCGAGGTGGCCGGCAGCACCCCGCGCCAGCACCGGCGCCGCCCCGGTGCGCAGGCCGCCCGTGGAGAAGATGAACAGGTTGACGGCGTACGAGAGCAGCGAGAGGCCGATGATCACCTGGAAGGTGCGCGGCCGCAGCAGCAGCCAGACGCCGGCCCCCGTCAGGACCCCGATGCCCAGCGAGAGGATGAGTTCCATCAGTCGTCTCCGCTTGCCGTCGTCAGCGCGGCGGGTGCCGGCGCCTCGCCCTGGCGCGGTGCCGTGGCGCGGTGGCCGCGGACCGACTGGCGGGCGAGCGCGATCAGCGTCAGCATCGTCGCCCCGACCACCAGCCCGAACACGCCGATGTCGAACAGCAGGGCGCTCGCCACCGGGACGGCGCCGAGGACGGGCAGCTCCGCGTAGGCGAAGTAGGAGGTCAGGAAGGGACGGCCGAACGCCAGCGCGGCGAGGCCGGTGCCGGTGGCCAGCAGCAACCCCAGGCCCATCCAGCGCAGCGGCACCACCCGCAGGCGCGCCTCGATCCACTGCGTGCCGCCCAGCATGTACTGCACGATCATGGCGATCGCCACGGTCAGGCCGGCCGCGAAGCCGCCGCCCGGCAGGTCGTGGCCGCGCAGCAGCAGGAACAGGGCGACCAAGCATATCACCGGGAACAGCAGCCGCGCGATCACCGACGGGATCAGCAGCCAGTCGGCGACGGTGTCGCCCTCCCGCCGTCCCGGCCGCGAGGCGTCGAAGGCGCTCTGGTCGCGCTGCTGCTCGGGAACGCCGACGCTGTCCGGCGCCGGGCGGAAGCGCCGCAGCAGCGCGTAGGCGGTGAGCGCCACGGCTCCCAGCACCGTGATCTCGCCCAGCGTGTCGAAGCCGCGGAAGTCCACCAGGATCACGTTGACGACGTTGGTCCCGCCCCCGTCGGTGTAGGCGCGCGCCAGGAAGTGCTCCGCCAGGAGTTCGGGGGGCGAGCGCGTCATCACGCCGAAGGCCAGGCCCGCCATGCCGAGGCCGGCGGCGACGGCGATGCCCAGGTCGCGCAGGCGGCGCGTCGTGGTGATCACCTCCGGCGGGCGGGCGCCGGGGATGTCCAGCCGCTTGGGCAGCCAGCGCAGCCCGAGGAGCAGGAGGATGGTGGTGACGACCTCGACTAGGAGCTGGGTCAGCGCCAGGTCGGGTGCGGAGAACCAGACGAAGGTCACGCAGGTGACCAGCCCGGCGCCGCCCACCAGGATCAGCGCGGCCAGCCGGTGGAACTTGGCCTGCCACGCAGCACCCAGCGCGCACGCCGCGCCGATCGCCCAGACCAGGGCGAGCACTGGGTCGACGGCGGCCGGCGCGACGTTCCCCGGGCCGAGCCCGCGCTGGAAGACGGCCCACCCGGCGGCCAGGACGGCCGCGCACACCACCAGCCGCAGCTGCGGCTGGAGCCGGCGGGTGCCCAGCAGCCCCTCGACCGTCCGCGCAAGGCGCCAGGACAGGAACACCATGGTCCGGTCGAACAGGCGCCGCCCTTCCAGGCGGATCAGCGGCGGCCCCTCGACGCCCTTCAGCAGGTAGCCCTGGAGCAGGAAGTACAGCGCGACGCCGCCGCTGAGCGCGGTCAGGCTCATCATCAGCGGGCGGTTGAAGCCATGCCAGACCGCCAGGCTGTATTCGGGCGTGGCGGCGCCGAGGGCGGCGTGCGCCGCCATGTCCAGGTACGGCCCCACCGTGGCCGCCGGCAGGATGCCGATGATGATGCAGGCCAGCACCAGGATCTCCACCGGGAAGCGCATCCAGGCGGGCGGCTCGTGCGGCGTGCTCGGCAGGTCCACCGGGTCCGGCCCGAAGAAGGTGCCGTGGATGAAGCGCAGCGAATAGGCCACGCTGAAGGCGCTGGCCACCGTCGCGGCGGCCGGCAGCACGTCGAGGAGGAGCGGCAGCGGCCCTTCCGCCGACAGCGCCTCGGCGAAGAACATCTCCTTCGACAGGAAGCCGTTGAGCAGCGGCACGCCGGCCATGGCCGCGGCGGCGACCAGGGCGAGGCGCGCGGTGAACGGCATGAAGCGGTTCAGGCCCGACAGGCGCCGCAGGTCGCGCGTGCCCGTCTCGTGGTCGATGATGCCGGCGGCCATGAACAGCGACGCCTTGAACGTCGCGTGGTTGATGATGTGGAAGATCGCCGCGACCATGGCGAGTTCGCTGTTCAGGCCGAGCAGCAAGGTGATCAGCCCGAGGTGGCTGATGGTCGAATAGGCCAGCAGCCCCTTCAGGTCGGTCTGGAAGATCGCGATGTAGGCGCCGATCAGCAGCGTGGCGATGCCCGCCGTCCCGACGATCCAGAACCACGCCTCGGTCCCCGCCATCACCGGCCAGAGCCGCGCCATCAGGAAGACGCCGAGCTTCACCAGCGTCGCCGAATGCAGGTAGGCCGAAACCGGCGTGGGCGCCGCCATGGCATGCGGCAGCCAGAAGTGGAAGGGGAACTGCGCGCTCTTGGTCAGGGCGCCCAGCAGGATGAGGACCAGCGCCGGCAGGTAGAGCGGATGCGCGCGGATCACGGCACCCGAGGCCAGCACGCGGTCGAGGTCGTAGCCGCCGACGATGTGGCCGAGGACCAGCACGCCGGCGAACAGGCACAGCCCGCCGGTGGCGGTGACGGTGAGCGCCACGCGGGCGCCGTCGCGCGCGGCCGGCGTGTGGTGCCAATAGCCGATCAGCAGGAAGGAGAAGAGGCTCGTCAGCTCCCAGAAGAAGGCGAGCTGGATCAGGTTGCCGGCGGTGACCACGCCCATCATGGAGCCCATGAAGGCGAGCAGGAACGCGAAGAACCGCGGAACCGGATCCTCCGCCGACATGTAATAGCGCGCGTAGAGCACGACGAGGACGCCGACGCCCGACACCAGCCCGGCGAACAGCCAGGCGAACCCGTCCATGCGCAGGACGAAATCGAGCCCGACGGACGGCATCCACGCGAACTCATGGCGGATCACCCACCCAGCCTTCACCGTCGGGTAGGCGATCCAGACCACCGCGAGCCCGGCGACGGCGACCGCGCCGGCCAGCCACGCCGCGGCGTTGCGCGCATGCGCGGGCAGCAGCCCGGCGACGATGGCGGCGGCGAACGGAAGGCTCACGGCGGTCAGAAGCAACAGGGTGTCGGGCATGGTCTCCTGCGATCGGGTCGGCTGATGGCTGGGCGGCGCTAGCGGCGGCGGTGGCGGGCGGTCACGTCTCTTCCGGCGCGCCGCCCCGCCCCGCGTCGGGGGCTGCGGCGCCATGCACGAGTTGGACGATGTCCTCGGGCGTTGCCGCGCGCCGCAGCCGGCGCAGCGCCTGCGGCTCGCGCAGAGCCCGGCAGATTTCGGACATTACGGGCAACAGTCCCTTGCGGATCGCCGCCGGCCAGAGCACCAGGAAGACGAGATCGACCGGTTCCTCGTCCCGGGCGTCGAAGTCGATCGGACGCCGCAGCCGGACGAACAGGACGACCGGCGTCTCGGCGGGGCGGAGTTCCGCATGAGGAAGGGCGGCGCCCTTGCCGAGAGCCGTGGAGCCGAGCTTCTCGCGCGCCTCAAGCGCGCCGAGGATCTCCGGCCTGGATAGCCCGGTCCGTTCGGCCGCCTCGGTCGCCAGGAGTTCGAACAGGCCCGCTTTGTTGGTGGGAGACGCGTCGAGGATGACGTCGGCTGCGGAAAAGAGGTCCGAGAGTCCCATCCTTGTCTCCATGAGGGCGGGCGGTCGGCCTCCGCCGAATGTCAGCCATGGCAAAGGCCGTGCCGCCGGGCGTACGCCCCTGCCGCACACGCCATCGCCCGAACCCGGCGCCGCGCGGACCATCACACCGCCCAGGACGTTGGCGTCCAAGGCGTCGGCCGCCTGTCGGGCCGGCGGCGAAAGCTGCTCCCAGATCCTGGCCGAGGCGCAGGATGGGGGTACCCTCTTGACATTGGGCCGCCGAGGCGCGAAGTCAACCATTATGGTTGAGGAAATTCGAGCGTGCGCATGCCGACCGTTCCTGGTTTGACGCCGGGCCAATGCCGGGCCGCCCGCGGCCTGCTCGACTGGACGCAGGACGAGCTTGCCAAGCGCGCCGGTCTCTCGCGCAGCACCGTCCGGGACTTCGAGAAGGGGCGCCACGACCTTCACGCCGGGTCGGCCCGGCGGATCGTCGGAGCGCTCGAAGACGCGGGCGTGCTGCTCATTCCCGCTGGCGCCGCCGGCCCCGGCGTGTGCCTCGCGGCAGCGGAGGCGGGCGGGGATTGACGGGCGCCGCCCGCTTGGCCGGGACCTGTGGCGCCGCGTCGGCGCCCGACGCTCGTCACCGTCGGAAATGATGGTATTGTTCCAGGCGGACGGCTTGGAGAGCGCAATGGCCACGAACCGGCAACCAGACGATGACGGCTTCCAGTTCGCCAGGGAACTGCTCTGGCGGACCGGACTGATCGGCGTGGCCTTCTTCGTCATGCCGCCGTTCGCCATCGCCCCGACATTCGAGCAGGTGGTCGCGGCGTACATTGCCGTCGTCATCTGGTGCTACTACGACGGCGCGGTCGCGCGGGGACGCTGGCCGTTCGCCGTCCTGGAAGCCGGTGTGTGGACCTTTCTGGCCACGCGCTGGACGCAACTGTTTCTCCTGTCATTCGCGGCGTGACACGATCACGGTCCGGAGATGTTCGACTGCTCTACCGGCAGGCGCCGATGGATCCTGGCTGGCAGCGGTGGCCGTCCTTCCAGATCGCCCCGGACAGGTCGGCGCCCTTCCATTTGGCCTTGAACGTGTGCGTTCCTCTGAGGTCCGCTCCGGTGAGGTTGGCGTCGCGGAAGTCGGTTCCGGCCAAATTGGCTCCTCCCAGGTTGGCGCCGCTGAGGTCGGCACCGCTCAGATCCGCCCGGGTCAGGTCGGCGTTGCGCAAATCGAACCCGCGCAGATCGCTCCCGCGGAGGTGGGCGTCGGCGCACGCCGGATAGCCCGGGCTCAGGTCACAGCCCGGCAACGGCTGCGCGACGGACGGTGCGGCGAGCAACGTGAGGACGGTGGCGGCCAGTGCACGCCGGAACCCCGGCGAACGTCGGCGACATGCAATCTCTTCCTTGGGCATGACCTTCCACTCCGGGGCGTCAAAAGGAGCGCCGCCAGCGGACAGCGGCCACTTCGCAGCGAAGCCGGTCGAAACGACGCTTGGCGGCTCACCTTAAGGAGTAGCGGCATCGGACGCGCCTGTGAGATCTGCCAGGGCGCATCCGCGATGGCGCGCGTGGTCACCCGAGCGTGGTCAGCGCGGTCGCGCCGGGCAGGTCGGTATGGCCCGCCAGGGGAACGGCCAGCACGTCGCAGGCCATGTCGCGGAGCACCTCTTCACACACGCTTCCCAAAAGCAGGCGCTGTGCGAGCGATTTCGTACGGGTTCGCGTGCCGATGACGCACAACTCGGCTCCGAAGGACTGCGTGCTCGCGACAATGCGGGATGCGGCAGCCCCCCACTCCACCGCCAGCAGTCCGTCCTTCACGCCCAACGCAGCGCGTTCGGCGATCTCTTCGAGAACGCCGCGGCAGCATGCCTCCGTTGCCAACCGGTATCGTTCCACATCTTCGTCGACCGCGTCGGCCAGCCGCATTTGCAGCCGGACGGCGTCGTTGAGAACGTGCAGGACGTACAGCGTCTGGCGGTCGGCCATGAGATGCGCCAGGCCCAGCGTACCGGCCGCCTCGGCGGTCAGGTCCACGGCCGCCAGGGTGCACGGATAGCCGCCCGGGGCGGGGCGCTTGACCACCAGGACCGGGCACGTCGTGTTCCGGATGACGCGCTCCACCGTGGTGCCGGTGAACACGTCCTTGAGAAGGTTGCGCCGGTGCGCACCGAGGACGATCAGGGACGTGCCTTCCGCCTCGGCCGCATCGACGATGACCTGGAAATCCAGCCCACCGGCAGTCCGGATGACCACCCGCCCGGCATCGGTGACCCCCAGCCGTGCCAGCGTGTCCCGCAGGCTGGCCTCCGCCTGGTCCCGGGTGACGTCGAAGACGGCGGCGGGCAACTCGTCGTCGATCACGTGCAGCACGGTGAGCGACGCGTCGAATCGCTGTGCCAGGAACAGCGCCTGCGCGATGGCCCTGTCGCTGCGGTGGGAAAGGTCCGAAGCGACCAGAAGATGTTTCATGGCGTACCTTCCTCAGTGACCGTCTGGGGCGCCCGGTGAGCCGCGGCCGTGTCGGCGGCGCCCTGATTCGGCGGGGGCGATGGCGCAGACATGGGCCCGGACTGTGCTCCGGGCGCAGCCAGAGCAGGTGCATCGCCCGGCGGCTGGCCGGCGGAGCGGCGTTTGCGCCAGCGCCGGATGATCCATTTCTCGCCTTCCGCCACGACGAAGACCAGCAAGCCGGCCGCCCTTGACGAAGATCCAGGAGTTGCCGTCCGCGTTGTGGTGGTGGGTGGCCATGAAGCGGCGTTCCGACTCGAACGGAATGGAGTCGACGCGGGGCCATGCGGCTTCCGTCGCGTCCTGGACCATCCCCGTCTTGGCGCCGAGGACGAGGAGGGCGCCTTCGGTGGGATCGCCCTCCACCCGCCAGATCCCCACGTCCTGCCGCAGGCGCGCATCGTTGCACAGCACGCCGGCACGGGCGGCCAGGACGAGCGCGGGATAGTGGGAGACGTCGATGATCCGGCCGTCCACGCTGACGTCGCCCACCGGCGCGTAGCCAACGCCGCCGGCATCGAACACGTGGTCGGCGCAGACGATGCGCTGGACGGTCATCTCGTTGCGCGTCAGGGTGCCGGTTTTGTCGGAGCAGACGACCGTCACCGACCCCAGCGTCTCGACGGCCGGCAGGCGGCGGACGATCGCCTTATGGCGCGCCATGCGCCGGACGCCGAGCGTCAGCGTGACGGTCATGATTGCCGGCAGCCCTTCCGGGATCGCCGAGGCGGCCAGGGCCACGACCATCATGAACATCTCGGACGGAGGGTGGCCGCGCCACAGCGTGCCGAGCAGGAACGTCGCCGCCGCCATGACCAGGATCGCCAAAGCCAGCACGCGTCCGAAGCGGTCGATCTGCCGCAGCAGGGGCGTGGTCAGGCTGCGGATGCCGGCCAGCATGCCGTTGATCCTGCCCAGTTCGGTGGTGCCGCCGGTGGCAACGGCGATGCCCGCGCCCTGGCCATGCACGACCAGGGTGCCCGAATAGGCCATGCCATGGCGGTCGCCCAGGGGGCTTCGGGCGACACAGCGGCCGTGCTCTTCTCGACCGGCAGAGATTCCCCGGTCAGCGCCGCCTCCTCGACGCGCAGCTCCTTGGCCGCGATCAGCCGCAGGTCCGCCGGCACCCGGTCGCCGGAGGACAGCAAGACGAGGTCGCCGGGCACGAGGTCCGCAGCGTTGATCTCGCGCCGGTTGCCGTTCCGGACCACGGTGGCGTGGGGCGACAGCATCCCGCGGATGGCGTCCAGGGCCGTCTCGGCCTTGCCTTCCTGGAGGAAGCCGATGACGGCGTTGATCAGGACCGCCGCCAGCAGCACCCCGGTGTCAACCCAATGACCGAGGCCGGCCGTGATCGCCGCGGCACCCAGCATCACGTACAACAGAACGTTGTGAAACTGCATCAGCAGGCGCAGCAGCGGTCCGCGGCGCCGGGGCAGCGCCAGCCGGTTCGGACCGTACAGGGACAGGCGCTGGTGCGCCTCTGCCTCATCAAGGCCGCCGGGTGCCGTCAGCAGGTTCCGGCGAACGGCCTCGGCCGCAAGAGTGTGCCACGGGACCGGCAGCAAGGTGGCGGGATCATGTTCGGCCGAACGCGAATGGCGTTCAATCGACATCGCAGCCGCTCCCGCGCAGGTAGGCCAGGTACGTCGCACGCTGATGGTCGGCGTCGGCCGGCTCGGCGTCACCGGTGGCAAGGCCTTCGAGCGCCGCGGCGGTGCCGATGATGTCCACCCCGGCGCTCGCCAGCGCCAGTTCCAGCGACAGAAAGCTGAGGGCGTAGGTCGAACCGATCATCACCGCCATCGCCGATGCAAAGACGCCGGTCGCCGATGGCCCCACGCCGGGCACGACCAAATACCGGCCGGCCGGAATGCCGAGGGCGCAGATGCCTTGCGTGAAATGCCTCTTTTCCGTAGCGAGGCCGAGCGCGCTTGCCGGGTCGAAAAGGCCGAGCAGTCCGGCGGTGGAGTTGATCGCGAACCGGCCGGCGGATCGTGCCGCCGGCCCGGCCTCGCCGGCCATGGCCCAGCTGAAGGCGCTGACCGGTTCCACGAGGTTGGCGTACAGATTGCCGGCCGCCCGGTGCAGAGGCGGGGGAAGAGCGCGGGCGCCGTCGAGCAACGGACCGACGAATTCCCGCGACAGCGTACGGTTAACGCCATCGGCCCAGACGTTGAAGCGCTCCAGCGCGCCCTCGCGCGCCAGTGCCGGAGGGGCGGCCAGTATAAGACCGGCCAGCACGATGACGGCCAGCGGACGAAGTGTACGGATCATCGCGGGGCCGCCTTCCGCTGCGGGCCGTTCATCAGGGACGCCCGATCCACACCTCTCGCGAATGAAGGGGCGTTCAGAGATGTTTCTTGTTGCCTTTCTCGCAGCGGCGGGGCCGAGGCTTTGCAAGGTCAGAGCACACTCTCCGAAAGCGGTGGATCACGCCGAGAATCACGGATAGTCCGAACAATGGATACCTGTGAGAACTGCCAGGACCCCGCGCCGGATTTCCGGCCGGCGCGTCGGGGGAGCGAAATTTCAGAAAAGACGTGCGTATGAGCTTGGTGGTTTGTTGACGGCATCGCATCGACCGTCCGCTCGCGATCGTTGGAGGAGGGAACGGCGTGCGTCTCATCGACCGCTGTGCCAGGACGATGATCAAGTGGTTCGGGAGCTTGGTCATCGCCATGGTCCTGTGGGGCGTGGCTCTGGTGGCTCTGATCGCTCTGATGACGGGGGCTTGGCCGTGAAGCCCGTCCAGTCCCCGGCGGCCGCGCGCCCCACGGCGCGGCGGCTTCACCCGAGCGTGGCAAGTCCGCCTGCCCCGGGCAGTGGGGTGTGATCGCGCAGGGGAACGGCCAGCACGTCGCATGGCATGTTGAGCAGCAGATCTTCCGCAACGCTGCCCAGCAGGAAGCGCTCGACCGCTCCCTTGGCGTGCGTGCGCGTGCCCACCACCCCAAGGTCGGTGCGAAAGGTCTGCGCCGCCTCCAGGAACCGGGGCACGACTCCCTTCCAGTCGAGCACCGGCAGATAATTGGCGGCGTCCAGGCCGGCGCGGCCAGCGATCGTCCGGAGAAAGGCGCGCGCCCGTTCTTCCGTGGCCAGCCGGTAGCGGTCGATTTCGCCATCGGGGGCGTCGGCGACCCTCATCTGAAGGACGACCGCGTCGTTCAAGGCGTGCATCAGATAGAGCGTGTTGCCGGCCGCCAACCGGTGGGCCATTCGCACGACCTCCGCAGACTCCTCGACCAGGTCCACGGCAGCCAGCGTGCACACGTAGTCGCCGGGGCTCGGGCGGCGGACGACCAGGACGGGGCGTGTGGTGTTGCGGATGACCCGCTCGACCGTGGTGCCGGTCAACACGTCCTTGAGCAGGTTGCGCCGGTGCGCGCCAAGCACGATGAGGGAGGCGTCCTCCGCCTCGGCCGCGTCCACGATGGCCTGAAAGTCCAGCCCGCCGACCACCCGCACGTCGACGGGTACGGTCCCGGCTCCGGACAGGGCCTCAACGGTGCCGCGCAGACTTGACCGGGCCTGTTCCCGCGCCGAGTCGAAAATGGCCGTCGGCAGCTCGTCGTCGACCACGTGCAGCACCGTCAGGGGTGCGTCGAAGCGCCGCGACAGGAACAGGGCCTGCGCAACCGCCAGGTCGCTGCGGCGGGACAGATCGGATGCCACGAGAACGCGATTCATGCCGGATCTCCGTCGGTTTCGGGGGAAGGATCTGGAGGTGCGAGCGCCGCTCCGGATGCCGGTCGCTCGTTCATCATGTGGCAAGTCCTCAGGGTGTTTTCGAACCGACCGCGAAGCGTCGGATTGGCATGGAGGACGCGAATGAACGCGGCGGAACGCTGGGCAAGGAGCTGGCAATGGCCCAGGGCGGTCACGTCGGCGTTGTGACGGCGACCACTGCGCAGGACCATTTCACCGAAGCAGTCGCCGCGGCCAAGGCCTCGGTTGCCCGGGCAAGGACACCTCGGCCGCCCGGGACGAGATGATATAGACGCAGCCCGCGTGATCGCCTCGCCGGGTGATGACCTTTCCGGAAGCCGCGAAGTGGGCGACGAACATCCGGCAGATCTGTCGAAGGCGGTCTTCATCCAGGCTTGAGAACACCTCGAACCGCCGGACCAGTTCGCTGATATCGAGCCCGAGATCCAGCCGCGGCCGGCCGAAGGGCTTCTTCTGGACTTCGTGCCGCTCCCGAGGCAAGTTGTTGTACAATTCTCGGCCGATGAGATGCGGCCGACATGGGTGTTGTAGCGTTCCTTGATGTATGGCTTTCGGTCTGCGTCAGCGGGACCGATCCGGCAACCTATCACATTGAACGCCGGCGGCTGCTCCGGAGAGGATTATCAGGGTGCATCGATAGATACGCGATCGCCCGCCACGCCGATGAGTGCAGGGTGCTTCGCTACGGCCGCCGGTCGAATTCATCAGCTTGCAGCCCTCCCCGCAACAGCAGCAGCACCGGTTTCCCCGCCTCCAGCGTGATGACCGGCGCCCGGTCGAGCAGGTCCTTGGCGGCCTTGTCGAGCGGGCGGTCCATGGCGTGCCCGAGGAGGCCGCCGATCAGGCTGCCGCCGCCGGTCAGCGCCGCCACACCGGCATCCACCGCCGTGCTGGCGGCAATCAGCAGCCCGGTCCGGAGCCATGGGACCTCGACCGAGCCGGCCAACCCCGCCGCACCCTTCGCGTCCGTCCCGACCGCCGCGATGCGCACCGTGTCGTTGCGCGGCCAGGGGCGGGTGATCACCGGATTCGTCACCGCGATGCGCTTCTGGCCCCGGCTCACGTTGGCGCCAACCTCCAGCGTCACCACCGACCCCGCGGGCACCGCCAGGCAGGAGAAGCCGGCGTCCCAGACGTCCTGCGTCACGCGCGCGGTGACGATGCCGCCGCGCTCGCTCACCACCCGGTTGACCGTCAGCAAGGGGATCGGCGTGCCGGGCGGCACGAAACACTCCGACCCGGCCGAGACAAAGTCCGATGACCCGGCCGGTCCGGCGGAATCGCCCCGCTCCTCCTCCTTGCGGCT
The DNA here is from genome assembly GCF_035627195.1 of Azospirillum sp. Classification (GTDB taxonomy): domain Bacteria; phylum Pseudomonadota; class Alphaproteobacteria; order Azospirillales; family Azospirillaceae; genus Azospirillum. The sequence continues at coordinate 11,086 of NZ_DASPMG010000298.1, read as the reverse complement.
CCAGCCGCCCACGCCGGCCTCCATCGCCTTCCTGCGCAGATCGTCCTCCTTCGGGGCCGCCCGAGCATGCGGCCGTGCCGGAGGCGGCGGTGGCTCCTTCTTCTCGAAGCGCGGGGCCGGTGGAGGCGGCGGGGGTTTCGGCGCCATATCCTCGTAGCGCGGCAGGGCCGGTTCGCCGCGCGGCAGCTCCAGGCTGCCCAGCACCCTTGGCACGTCGAGGCCCTGGCCGCGGCCCAGCATGTAGGCGGCCAGGCCGAGGCCGATCACCGCGCCGGCCACCAGCAGGATGCGGGCAACGTGCGGACCGGACGTCACCACTTGGCGGCGGGCCAGGGGATCGGGCGGCGATGGGGTGTCGTCGGGGACGGTCACGGGCGGGTCCTCCGGATGTGCACCTCCTGCGCACCCAGCGCCAGCAGCAGGTGGTCGTGGATGCCGGCGACGCGGTAGGTGGCGTTCATCCGGCCGTACTGGACGGGGATGCGGGTGCCGTCGGCGCCGATGCGCCAGAGCACCGGCGCCCCGTAGGCGCCGAGCGCGCCGGGGGTGAAATTGATCACCGTCACCTCGCCGTCGTCGCACACCGGCGGCTGGCCGTCGGCTGTCGGCACCGGCCGCCACGCGGGCGTGTCGCCGTCCAGCGTGTAGGTGCAGCGCCGGTCCCGGTAGGCCAGCTCGGTGGTGCGGTCGCGCCGCTCGCCGGTTGCAGCCGGAAGGGCGGTCGTCTGACCGTTCAGCGTCGCCAGATAGTCCTCGGGGTAGCGCCAGCGCACCTCGACGTGGTGGGTGCGGCGGTGCGTCTCGACGTTGAGGTCGTACTTGCGCTCGCTGGTGAAGATCGAGATCTGGTGGTTGAGGCCGGCGCGGCGCGGCATGAAGGCGATGCACTCGGTGCGCGAGGCACCCTTGCCGAAGCTGTAGGGCTGGTGCGGGATCCACACCTGGGCGCCGGGGGCGACGATGTCGCGCACCACCTCGCCGGACTTCAGGCAGACCAGCGTCTGGTTCCCTTCGGCCATGTAGACGAGGTACTGCAGATCGCTCTGGTACCAGTACTCGCAGCTCTTGCCCTTGAAGCAGGTCAAGGTCGGCAGGTCGAGGGCGGCTTCGTTGGCCTGCCCAACCCAGCTGCGCGTCTGCGCCCGCGACGGCCGCGGCGCCGGCTTCCCGCGCCGCTCCGTCTCCATTCGCGTCGGCGGAATGCGCAGGTCGGCCAGCGTGTAGGAGGGCGGCATCCCGGCATCCATCGGGGGCGGCGTCCCATCGGTGGCGCAGGCGGCGAGCAGCGGCAGGACGAGCAGGCAGGCGGCACGTCTCATGGGTGGGGCTCCATCACGTCCGGGGTGGACTGCGCCGGCTTCGGCGGCTCCTTCGGTTCGGGCGTCAGGGGGGTGCCGCTGGGCTCGGAGAAGCCGGAGATCGACACGCCGTCCAGGGCCCCGTCACGCGATGGGCCATCCACGGTGACCACGGCGGCGCTCATCAGCGCCCTGGAGCGCGGCTTGAAGTCCCGGTACACGGTTTCCGTCCACACCACCGTGAAGGCGGTGGCGCCGGTCTTCGGGTCGGCCTCGCGCTCCTGCACGCGAACGTCGGCGGCGTCGCGGGTCCAGCCCCCAGCGGGGTCGAGGTCGGAGGCCATCAGGGCGTCCCACTTGCGCTCGGCGCCGCCGATCAGCCGGGCACGCGCCGCGGCGCGATCCTTTGCGAGCACCACCGGGTCGGTGCCGATCCGCCGCTGCCACAGCACGAACCACGTCACCGCGTTGATCCGGGCGCCCTTGGAGACGGTCAGGGTGTTGTCCAGCAGCACGAGGTTCTGGTGGCCGTCCAGGCCCTGCTCGACCCGGTACACGGGCTTGTACGTCGCGATCTCCACCAGCTTGGAGGCGATGCGCAGGTTGTCCCAGGTCATCAGCGTGCCCCAGGACAGGCCGAGCACCGTCAACCCGAAATACCAGCGCTTCAGCCGCAGCGCCTTGGCCTCGCGGCTGGCCCGGTAGGTCATGGCGGCGAGGTACTTGGCGCTGTCCGGCACGGCCGGCGGCGGCGGGTCGTAGGTGTTGACGACGCGCTCCTTCATGGCGGGTCAGTCTCCCTTGTCGTCGGCGGCGCGGCGATCCGCCCCGGGCTCCTTGCCAGGCGGGTCCTGCGGCGGCGCGGTGTTGCCGTGGGGGCGTCGGCCCAGCCAGGAGGCTTCGCCGCCCCATTGCTCGATCAGGCGGCTGGCCTGCCCGCGGGTGAGGTTCGGATCGATGCTGCGGCCGGCGGCCAGCCGGTCCAGTTCGGCGCGTTGGGCCTCGGTCATCGGCTGGTCCCAGCCGCCGCCACGCGGCGCCGAGGCACGGGGGCCGCCGTAGCGGCCGGCCGGATAGCGGCGCCCGGACGCGCCGCTGGAGGGATCGCCAGTATCCGTGCCGCCGCCGATCGCGGAGGTGGCGCCAGCCGTGGCATACCGCAGGCCGCTCCACACCGCCGACGCGCCCACGGCGAGGCCGCCGGGCGCGCCGGAGGTCGCGGCGGCCGCCCCCGCCACCGCGCGCGCGCCCAGCCAGCCGGCGGTCCACAGGGCGGCCAGCGCGGTGACTCCGTCCATCACCGGGCCGCCGTTGATCAGGCCGGCGGCGGCGCGGGGCGCCTTGATGGCCAGCACGAAGATCGCCGCCGCCAGCATCGCCACCCCGAACGCCTGGGCCAGCGTTGGCGTGCCCTGGAAGGTCAGCGCCAGCAGCGTGGCGCTGCACATGGCGATGATGCAGCCGAGCACCAGCAGCTTGAACGCGGTGGCCGCGATGTAGCCGATGGCCCGCTCGGCCACGAAGCTGGTGGGACCGAGCACGGCGAAGGGGATGGCGAGGTAGGCGGCCAGCGACAGCAGCCGGTATTCCAGGAAGGCGAGGAACACCTGGATCGCCAGAATGCAGAAGCTGACGATCACCACCAGGGCGGCCAGCAGGAAGATGACGATCTCGACGAAGTTCAGGAAGAAATCGACCGGCCCCAGCATCTCCTTGACCCGCTGCATCAGCGGGATCACCGCCTGGATGCCGAGGTGGGCGATGTAGCCGGGATCGCCGAGGGAGAAGCCGCCGCCCGGCACGAGGTTGAGCCCCTGCTGCGCCGCCGCCTGCATCAGCGCCGCCGAGCCGGCGGGAAACCACTCGACCAGGGCGCCGATGGCGGCGAACTTCAGCAGCATGCGCAGGAAGGGGCCGTGCACCGCCGCCTTGCCCTCGAACAGCCAGAGCAGCAGCGCCAGCGTGTAGGACAGCATCATCAGCAGGCGCAGGGCGGCCTGCACATCCGGCCCGAGCAGGCCAAGGCCGGTGACCACGGCGGCGGTGAGCTGGTGCAGGACGACCGAGAGGGCGCTGACGTCCATGGCCGGTCACTCCCGCGCGGGGCGGGGCGGCACCGTCGTCCCGTAGCGGCCGGTGTCCTGCCAGGCCGGGTTGCTGCGCTCCAGCCGCTCCAGGTCGGAAGCGCCGTCGTCGGAACGGGCGTACAGCACCAGCGCCACGGCACCGGCGATGGCGACGGCCAGCATCATGCCCAACGCGATGAGGATTGAACGTGCCGCCATGGCTCAGCTCCCCGGAGCGCCGTAGGTGTCGAGGCCCTGCCAGTTGATGCGCGTGTGCTGGCGGGCGCGCTCGACGGCGGCCTGCTCGTAGTCGAGCTGGGCCTCCGCCGCCCGGTGGTGGGCGGCCTGCATCATCAGCAACTGGCCGGCGACCTCGGCGGTGAGCAGCGTCGCCTGGGTGCCGGCGTCGATGGCGCAGGTCTGGCCGTCGCACGCCTTCAGCGCCGCCATCAGCGCCTGGGCGCGCGCCGGATAGTCCTCGATGCCGGTCATGACGTCGGCCGAGACCAGCTTGCTCGCCCGGCTGGCGTCCCGGGCGAGGCGCGCCTGCTCGGCCTGGTGCTCCGCCAGGGCCGTGGCGCTCATCCCCTCAGGCAAGGTGTCGGGGTAGAGCTCGGCGAACTGCTGCCCGACGCCATCCAGGCTCCACAGCACCCGGTCCACCAAGCCGGCCGCACGGCGGGCGTCGCCGAGCCGGACGGCCACTTCGACGCGGGTGTCGAGGTCGGCCAGGGCGCGCATGCGGATCATGTTGTCGATCTGAGTGAGCATGTGCGCGGTCTGGGCGATGATCTCGACCTCCTGGCGCTGGACCATCTCCTCGACGATGCGCGGCCGGCTCTCCACGATCGGGCAGCCGGGCGCCTGGGAGCCGCCGTTCCCCATCAGACTGGAGCCGGCCCCCACGGCGGCGCCGACCGGACCGCCGGTGACGTAGCCGGCGACGGCGGACAGCACGGTGCCGAACAGCCCGTCGCCCTCCTCGGAGAAGCAGCCGCCCCCGCCACCACCGCCGAAGAAGCTGTTGAGCAGCCCGCCCAGGAAGGCGTGGGCCGGGGGCGGGCCAGCGGTCAGGCCAACCGTGAGGGCGAGCGCCGCTGTGGCGGCGCGCAGGGTACTGGTCCTCATGGGGGGTCTCCTTCATGAAGCGTCTCCAGGGTGTCGGCGGCCTCGGCCAAGCCGTGGCGGCGCAGCCATTCGGCGGCGAAGCGCTGCGGCCCAACCTCGGTCCTCAGCTCGAAGGCCCAGCGCTTGTGGGCGGCCCCGCCGCAGCCGCAGACGGCGAGCGCCGCTGGGTCGAGGGTGAGCTGGCCGAGCCGGCTGCCTTCGGGGGTCTTGAAGAAGAGGTCGCGGCGCGGCATGGCGCGGGCGACCTGGCCGGCCTGGGTGGCGTTCAGCCCCCAGTCGCGCAGGATGCTCCGCTTGGCGGCGTTGGGGTCGGCGAGCAGCACCAGGACCTGGATGGTCTTGAGCATCGCCGCGATGGCCGAGCCCTCGATGTCGTCGAGCTGGTGGGTGGCGAGCACCAGGGCGACGTTCTTCTTCGGCCCGCGCCGGCGCAGTTCGTCCAACTCGGCCGGCTGGTGCTTGAGCGCTTTGAACGCCTCGTCCACCAGGAACAGGGTCGGCCGGCCGTCCTCGAACAGCCGGTAGAAGCGGCGGAACAGCGCCTTGATCACCGGGGCGGCGCCGGGGCCGCGGTCGATCAGCGCGCCGATGTCCACCGTGGTCCAGGCGGAGCCGAGGAAGCGGTCCTCGGCCGCGTCGACGAGATCGCCGTAGGGGCCGCTGCGGCAATAGGGCTCCAGCGCGATGCGGATGATGTTGTCCTGCACCAGATGGGCGAGGTGCGACAGCGTGCGTTCGGATGGCGGCGAGACGGCCAGCAGGTGCAGGGCGGCGTCCACCGCATCGCCGGCTTCAGCGGCCGAGAGGCCGCCGGGCATCAGCACCCCCTGGAGGCGCAGCAGGTCCATGACGAAGCCGTGGCCCCAGGCGAAGCCGTTGGCGGTGTCCACGTCGGCCAGCGGCTGCAAGGCGAGGTCATTGAGCGCCCCGTCGCCGGAGCCCATGGACAGGAACTCGCCGCCGGCCGCCCAGGTGGCGACGAGGCTGGTGCTCTCGGTGGCGTCCACGTCGATCCACACCACCCGCCCTTTTGGGACTCGGGCAAGGAACTGGTGCCCCATGAAGGCCAGCACGGTGGACTTGCCGGTGCGCGGCGGGCCGATCACCAGCGCCGCCCCGTCCTGCCCCTGGTGGATGTCGAGCATCAGCGGCGTGCCACCCTCGGCCTCCACCTGCATGAGGGGATCGCACCTGAGGTGTGGGTTGCGCGGCGGCCCGCCCCAGGCCGACGACAGGATGAGGAAGTCGGCGAGCTGGACCTGGGTCAGCGGCACCTTGCGCGGGTTCGGGCGGACGTGGCCGGGCAGCGTGCCGTACCACGCCCGCTCGGCGCCCCAGGTCTCCTCGATGACGGTGAAGCCCAGCGTGCGCAACGCCTTGACCAGCTCGTCGCGGCGCTCCTCCACCTCTTCGACACTGCGTCCCCAGAGCACGGCGGTGGGCGTCATCCAGCCCGAGCTGGTGCCGGCCTGCTCGGCCTCCAGCCGGGCGGCCTCGGCCTCCAGCGCCTCCATGACACCGACCGGGTCGTGGCGCAGGGCGGCGTAGCCGCCGACGGCGCGCAGCAGCACCGAGCGCCAGTCGTAGGAGGTGTCGTCGTGCTTGCGCCACAGCGCCGCGAAGACGCCGCGCGCCTGCACGTGGTCCATGGCCTCGAAGCGCACCGACCAGCGGAATTCGAAGGGCAGCTTGTCCAACACGTTCAGCAGGCCGGGATGGCTGGCCCTGGGATAGCCGCCGATGCCGATCATGCGGACATGCCACTCGGCACCGCCGTTGCTCCAGGCCGGGAACGAGCCGGGCACGAAGCCGACGTCCACCAGGTTGGCCTTGATCGGGAAGCCCGGAATGTCGGGCGCGGCAACGTAGCTCTGGTGGATGGGCGAGACGCAGTTGTGCAGCAGGGTCTGCACGCCGTCGTCGTCCAGCATGCGCGCCCACCCGACCGCACGGCCGAGCAGGGAGGCGAACTGAAGCACGAGCTGACGGAAGGGCTCGACGTGATCGCGCATGACGTCCGGATTGGCGCGCTCCGGCGGATTGCGGGTGAACCAGGATGCCACCGTGCGGGTGGTCGGCCGCGACGGCGTGTAGGTGATCGCCACGAAGGTGCGGGTGCGCAGTTGGCGCCCGGTCCCGTCCAGCCGAGCACGGCGCTCGCCGTCGATCAGCTCGGACACCGGGTGTGTGCCTGCGCTGCGGGGATAGCCGGCAACGGAACGGCGCTGCATCTCGAAGTGGAAGGTCCAGCCGCCGGTGAAGGGGAACAGAACGTTGCCGGCGGCGAGCGCCGTCTGCATCCGCTCGGCCGGGTCCTGGCCGTCCTGGTCGCGGCCGCCGTACTCGACGACGGCCATCAGCGCGCCGTCCTCCTCCAGCAGCACCACGCCGGGCCACACGAAGCAGTCCCATGGCAGGTGCCGGGACAGGGCGTCGAAGCCGTCGTCGAAGGCGGTCAGATCGAGCATGCCTCACCTCGGGGCGCGGTAGGAGGACAGGGACAGCGACCGGCCGCGGGTGCGCAGCGCCCGCAGCAGCCACGCCGAGGCGTTCTGGCGGACGATCTCCAGCCACCAGGGATCGCGGCGGGTGAGATACCGCGCCGTCAGGAAGACCAGCAGGAACCCCGCCACCGCCTGCGGGATGGCGCCCAGCGCCAGCCACAGCTCCGCGGCCAGCCAGACGGCGATGGCCAGCAGCTCCATGGGCACGCCGAGCGGCATCTTGGTCGGCCGCACCGAAGTGCGGCGCACCGGCTTCTCCCATCCCTCGGGAAAAGACGGGGGTGGCAGCGGCGGGGCCTGCATGGGTCACACCCCGGCCAGCGCGACGATGGCGTCGCGCGCCCCGTAGGCGGCGGCACCGGCCACGGTGAAGACGAACACCACCACCCCGGCGATGCGGGAGAACATCGCGGCGACCAGCGCCAGCAGCAGTCCGGCCGTCACCGCGATCGGCACGAAGTTGGCGTCGAACACCGCCTGCCAGGACAGCAGCTCGGCGCCCAGGTTGGCGATCACCTGGGCGTGCGCCGGCCGCGCCGTCCACGCCAGGACCAGCGCCAGGGCGAGCGCCCGGCGCGCGTTACCGTTGCTCCGCATCCTCACCTCCACCGTCAAGCTCCCCCGCCCCCAGCGGGCGGAGGACGAACCCGTGGTCCGGATCGAAGCGCTCGACCCGCACGATCTCGTTGACGAAGCGCTTCCCCGTGCCGTCGCGGGCGAGGTGCACCACCGCGTGCACCGCCTTGGCGATCCAGCGCATCTGAAGGGCATCCATGGCGACGCCGCCAAGCCCCACCATCTGGGCGATGCGGTCGAGCGCGTCCCAGGCTGAGCCGGCGTGCACGGTGCACAACCCCGGGTGCCCGGTGGTCCAGCCGACCACCATCTGCCGCGCCTCGGCCCGGCGCACCTCGCCGAGCACCAGGTGCGTCATCGGCACGCGCAGCGCGTTGGCGACCAGCGTCTCCAGGGTGACCGGCGGGTCGGCCCACGGGTCGGCGACCATGGCGTAGGCGTGCGGGCACGGCGGCTCGAACTCGTAGGGGTCCTGGAGCACCGCCGGAAGGCCGTCCCGGAAGGCGGGTTCCTCCAGGCAGGCGCGCAGCAGCGTGGTCTTGCCGGTGTCCACGTCGCCGGCGATCACCACGGTGCGGCGCCCGTCGATCAGCCGGCGGAGGAGCCGCGCCTGGAGTGTTGTCGCGGCGCCGGACAGCACCCAGTCGTCCAGCGTGATGCGGCCGCGGTAGGGCTTGCGGATTGAGCAGGCCGGACCGGTGGTGACCGGCTCGACGTCGGCGTGGATGCGCTCGCCGGTCTCCGGCAGGGTGACGTCGAGCGTCGGGCGGTCACGGCGCAGCTCCTTGCGCGCAAAGCCGGCGACGTAGGCGAGGAAGCGGCGGACCTGATCGGGGTCGGCCTCGCGCACGAACTCCGGCACGGGGCCGTTCTTCACCACGATGCGGCAGCGGCCCGAGCCTCGCAGGGGCGGCAGCACCAGGACGTTGGCGACGTCCTCGCGGGCGAGCAGGTCACCGAACAACCCGTCCATCAGCCGGCGCAGGGCGAGCAGCAGCATCTCGCGCCGCGCCGGTTCGTCGACGACCTCCAGCCCGGTCATGCCGCACCTCCGGCGCGCTTGCCCTGCGGGTCGAAGCCCTTCGCCACCGGGTGGACGTCCGGCCGCTCCGTGCGGTCGCGGGCCTGGAGCGTGTCGAGGATCGCCGCGCGCATCTCGCGCACGGCCGCCTCGTCCAGGCCCTCGTGGGCGACATTGAGGATCGCCAGCACGGTGATGACGAGGTCGTCGATCCGCGTCACCAGGACCTCCAGCCGGTCCGGCTTCAGCCCCTCCCGCGCGATGGCGGCGAGGCCGCGGTCGAGCGTGTAAACCAGCGCGTCGCTGAAGTGGCGCAGCCGCTGGCGGCCCTGCACCAGTTCCACCTGATGGGCCAGCACCTCGGGCAGGCGCACCGAGACGTGCCGGGTCTTCGTGGGATCGGGTGTCGTGCTCATGTAAGGGGCCTCGGCGCCGGGCGCTTCCTGCCGCCGGGCACCAGCTGCACGCCGAACCAGGGATTGGCCTTGGGGTTGGGTGTCCAGGCGCCGGCCGGCGGACCGTAGAGCCCTGTCCAGCGCCGATCGCTGTAGGGATGCAGGCGGGTGCCGCGGATCGGCTTGCCGTAGCCGAAGACGATCAGGTCGTTGCCGTCCATTTCCAGCGCCGCGTGCATCGGCATCACCGGCCGGCGATCCACCCGCACGCCGCGGCTGACGGTGGGGAACAGGTCGAGCACCCCCTTGGAGGTTGACCGGGTCGGCACCTCCTCGATCGCCTCGCCGACCATGCGGCTGATGCGCTCGGCCTCGTCCGAGGAGTTCGGGCGGAACACCACCAGCCGGCAGTTGGCGGTGAGCCCCTTGCCGTACTGCTCCTCGACCTCCCACAGGCTCTGCGCCAGCAGCAGCAGGCGGATGCCGTAGTCGCGCACGTAACGGATCCACTCCGCCGCCTCGGCCATGCGGAACTGCAGGAACTCGTCGAGCACCACCAGCAGCCGCCAGCGCCGCGCCCGGCCGTCGTCGGCCAGGGCGCGGTCCACGGTCAGGAAATCGATCATCTGCGTCAGGATCAGCTTGAAGACCCGGCGCAGGCGCCGCGCGTCCAGCGGACGGGCGACGACGTAGAGGGTCACCGGCCGCTCCCCCGCCACAAGGTCGGAAATCGCGAAGTCGCTGGCGGCGGTCTGTGCCTCCAGCACGCTGTCCTCGAACTCGGCGAGCAGCACCGAGCAGGTGACGTAGACCGACTTGCGGTAATGCAGGCTCTTGTCCGGCCCGGCCTCGCGCGCGCCGCCCTTGGACGCCGGATCGGGACGGCCGTCGTGTTCCGAGGCGAGGCTCTTGTCCCACAGCTCCTGGGCGGCACGGCGGGCGGTGGGGTGGACGCCGTCGGCCAGCATGCGCTTCAGCCCGTCGTCGCCGAGCAGCACGTGGCGCCGCGCCCCGGCCAGCGACTTCTCGGAGTCCGGAGCGGCGGTCAGCAGGTAGACGAAGACTCCGGTGAAGTAGGAGAAGGCGGCGTTGCGCCAGTGCCCCTCCTTTTCGCCCTCGGTGAGGATGCGCGCGGCGTGCTGGCAGTCCGGCACCAGGAAAGGCGCCGCGCGCACCGCCATCAGCGGGTTGTAGCGGGGGCCGCCCGCGCGGGCGAGGTCGAGCACGACGACGTCGCCGGCCCGCTCGCGCGCCCGGCCGCTGTCCTGCACCAGCGATCCCTTGAAGTCCCAGACCACGGCGCTCTCGCGCCAGCTCTCGAACAGCGTCGGCAGCACCCCGGTGGTGGTCTTGCCGGAGCCGGTCGGGCCGACCATCAGCACCGGCTGCATGGTGCGCTCGCGCAGCAGGTGCCGGCCCCAGGCGCCGAGGATGATGGCGGAGTCCATGGCTGGCGTCTCACAGCAGCCCGCTGCGCCGCACGTCGGCGCGCGCGGCCCAGCGGCCGGCGCCGAAGCGGTGCAGACGGGAGCCGGTCAGGTCGAGCCAGATCCGCACGCCGACGGCAGCGGCGCAGGCCAGCGACAGGCCGGTGGCGAGGTCGACGATCCAACGGTGCCCCGCCGCCGGCAGCCCGCGCCAACCGAGGAACTGCCCCGGCCAATACAGCGCGACATCGCCGACGCGAACGCCGCCGAACGCGACCGGCCAGGAGAACAGCCAGCCGGTCAGCTCGGTGATCGCGAACACCGCGAGGAGCCAGAGCAGCAGGTAGCCCAGGAGACGCGCGCGCATGGCGAGGATCCTCCCCACGAGGCCGGCCCGCAGCCAGCCGCGCAGGCTTGGGTCGCAGAACGGGATGCGGTCGGTGAAGAGCACGGGCCGGCCGGCGAAGGTCGGCCGCACGCCGCCCAGCGGGCGCAGGCGGAAGACGAAGCGCAGCCAGGCGCGCCGGCCATCCTCCAGCTCCACCGGCGTCCAGGCGAAACGGCGCTCGCCGTGCAGGATGGACACGGGCATCCTCATCGCTCGTGCCCTCCGCGCTCCTGGAGGTGCTCCCGGGCGTCGCGCTCGCGGCGCTCGCGCATCTCGGCAAGCT
>NZ_DASPMG010000297.1:0-2669 GCF_035627195.1 Azospirillum sp. | reverse complement strand
GTTGCCCGCCTGGGCGGCGACGAGTTCGCCGTGCTGCTGACCAACACCGACGCCGCGACCGGCGTCGCCCGCGCAGCGCAGCTGGCCAAGGCGGCCAACCGGGAGACCGTCACCTGGAACGGCGCCACGCTGCCCATCCGCTTCTCCATCGGCACGCAGCCCTACGGCCCGGCCGACCACGAGGAGGAGGTGATCCGGAAGGCGGACGTGAAAATGTACGGCGACAAGGGCAAGCGCCGCCGCAAGCGCCGCGCCGCCTGAACGGCCCCGGGCTTTGTTGCCCGCCGTTGCGGATAGTGTACGAAAGTACTGGGTCAATTGGTTGTCACACCTATGGTAACGACAATTTAACCGTCGCCACCTAAGAAAAAAGGAGGTACACCGGGCCGTTGGCGCGCCGCGAATAGGGGCGGTTGCCACGACCAAATCGGGCCGCACGGCCCGGAGGAGCGTGTTGATGTCTTCGCAGGCGAACGGCCCCGCGGGCGCGGCGGAGGCGGACAAGGCCCCCAAGCGGGTGCTCATTGTCGAGGACAATGAGCTCAACATGAAGCTCTTCCACGATCTTCTCGAGGCCCACGGCTATTCCACGTTGCAGACCCGCGACGGCATGGAGGCGCTGAAGCTGGCGCGGCTGCATCGCCCGGACCTCATCCTCATGGACATCCAGCTTCCCGAGGTGTCGGGCCTGGAGGTCACCAAATGGATCAAGGAGGACGAGGAGCTGAAGGCGATCCCCGTCATCGCCGTCACCGCCTTCGCCATGAAGGGTGACGAGGAAAAGATCCGCGAGGGCGGCTGCGAGGACTACATCGCCAAGCCGATCTCGGTGACCAAGTTCCTCGAATCCGTGCAGAAGTTCCTCTCATAAGCCGCCGCAGAAGCCACCGGAAAGCATAAAGCCCCATGTCCGCGCGCGTCCTCGTCGTCGACGATGTCCTGCCCAACGTGAAGCTGCTGGCGGCCAAGCTGACGCGCGAGTATTTCGACGTCATCACCGCCTACAACGGTCCCGAGGCGCTGGAGCTGGTCAAGCGGGAGTCGCCGGACATAGTGCTGCTCGACGTCATGATGCCGGGCATGGACGGGTTCGAGGTGTGCGAGAAGATCCGCTCCGACCCCGCCACCATGCACATCCCGGTGGTGATGGTGACGGCGCTGTCCGACGTGGCCGACCGCGTGCGCGGGCTGGAGGCCGGGGCCGACGACTTCCTGACCAAGCCGGTGAACGACATCGCGCTGTTCGCGCGCGTGCGCTCGCTGGTGCGGCTCAAGATGATGATGGACGAGTGGCGCCTGCGCGAGAGCACGTCCGGCCAGTTCGGCGTGATCGAGCCGGCCGGCACGCTGCTGAGCGAGGCGGCCGACAAGGCGCGCGTCCTGGTGCTGGAGGACTCCGTCCTCGACCTGGAGAAGATCACCGAGACGCTGAAGCGCGACGGCGACCACGTCATCCCGGCCGAGACCTGCGCCAAGGCGCTGGAGCGGGCGCTGAACGACGACCTGGACATGGTGATCGTCAGCCTGACCCTGCTGAACGAGGACGGGCTGCGCCTGTGCTCGCAGCTGCGCTCGCACGAGCGCACGCGGCAGGTGCCGATCCTGCTGGTGGTCGACGAGGGCGACCTGAACCGCGTCGCCAAGGGCCTGGAGCTGGGCGCCAACGACTACGTCATCAAGCCGATCGACCGCAACGAGCTGCTGGCCCGCGTGCGCACGCAGATCCGCCGCAAGCGCTACCAGGAGCGGCTGCGCGCGAACTACGAGCACAGCCTGTCGATGGCGCTGACCGACAGCCTGACCGGCGTGTTCAACCGCCGCTACGTCAACGCGCACCTGCCCCGCCTGCTCGACCGCGCCATCGACAACCACAAGCCGGTGTCGGTGCTGATGTTCGACATCGACCACTTCAAGGACGTCAACGACACCTGGGGCCACGACGTCGGCGACGACGTGCTGAAGGAGGTGGCGAGCCGCGCCAGCCGCAACCTGCGCACCTTCGATCTGGTGGCCCGCCTGGGCGGCGAGGAGTTCGTCGTCATCCTGCCCGACACCGACGACGAGGCGGCCCGCATCGTGGCCGAGCGGCTGCGCACCCGCATCGCCGACGCGCCCTTCGCGGTGTCGGCGCCGGTGGGGGAGATCGCGGTGACGGTGTCGGTGGGCGTGGCCGTCGGCGGGCGCCTGGGCGACACGGCCGACAACCTCATCAAGCGCGCCGACGCGGCGCTCTACCAGGCCAAGCGGTCGGGCCGCAACTGCGTGGTCGCCGACCCCCGCGGCGAGGTCAACGAGTTCCGCGTCACCCCGGCGCACTGACGCGGCCCATTAAGGTGGCAGGGGGGGCGCCCTCACTCCGCGCACATCTCCGCCGCCGCCGGAAAATCCACCACGCGGTTGCGGCCCGACCGCTTGGCGGCGTAGAGCGCGCGGTCGGCGTGCGACAGCGCCGGGTCGGGCGTGCGCTCGCCCGCCTCGATTTCCGACACGCCGATGCTCACGGTGACGCACAGCTCCGGCGGCACGCCGTCGCCGTGCAGGTTCTCGGCTTCGGCGCGCAGGCGTTCGGCGACGGTCATGGCCTGCGCGCGATTGGCCTCCGGCAGCAGGACGGCGAATTCCTCGCCGCCGAAGCGGGCGACGAGGTCCTGCGGGCGCAGCACGCCGCG
>NZ_DASPMG010000296.1:0-4215 GCF_035627195.1 Azospirillum sp. | reverse complement strand
CTAAACCAGACCTCCCCGAGAGCCGTGGTAGACCACCACGTCGATAGGCCGGGTGTGGACGGGCGGCAACGCCTGAAGCTTACCGGTACTAATCACTCGATCGGCTTGATCTCTCCCGAACGTCATGCGCAGCGGTAAGCCCGCGCACGGTGCATCCCAATCGTCACAAAAAACCTTCTCCATGAACGAAAGCCGCGCCGGACATTTGTGTCCGGCGCGGCTTTTCCCGTGCGCTGTCGCCGTGCGCGTCAGGCGGCGGAGGCGGCGGCCAGCCCCTCGCGCACCATGTCGGGCACGAGGCGGATGCGCTTCAGCCCATCGCGCAGGCGCCGGCTGCGCAGGCGGCTGAGGCGGCGGACGTCGACGCGGGACGAGGGCGCGCGCCCGGCCTCCAGGTCGGCGAGTTGCTGGTCCAGCATCAGCCCCAGGCACTCCGCGTGCAGTTCGGCCAAGCCGGCCGCGTCGCCCTCGTTGAGGGCGCCGGTGGCGGCCAGCGCCTCCAGCCGCTCCGCCGTGCCGGTGGCGGCGATGCCGTTGCGCAACGCCAGCACGCGCGCCGCCGCCACCACCGGCCATGCGCCGTTCAGCTTGAGGTCGACGCGCCCCTCCACGGTGCGGAAGCGGCCGAGCAGGTCGAGCGGCTCGCGCGCGTCGTCGAGCTGCGCCGCAAGGTTCTTCAGGAAGCCCACGCTCGCCGCCGCGCGCGTTAGGGCGAAGGAGCGCAGGCCGGCGGCCAGTCCGGCGTCGCCGCCGGCGGCGTGGAAGTCGAAGAAGATGTCGACCGCCAGCAGGTCCTGCGGCGCCGCCGCCTTCACCCAATGCTCGACCGTGGCGCGCCAGCCGGCCTCGTCGTGGCGCCAGCCGGTGTTGCCGGCCATCACGCCGCCCCGGCACAACGGCACCCCGGCCCCGTCGAGGAGCGCGTTCATCCGCCGGCCCAACGCGGCGAACCAGGGATCGTCGGCCGGGCCGGCGGCATGGATCAAGGCGTTGTCCTGGTCGCCGGACAGCAGCGTCTCGCCACGCCCGGCCGAGCCCAGCACCAGCACGCACCAGGGGGCGGGCGCCGGGCCCATCGTGCTTTCCACCTCGGCCGCCGCCAGTTCGGCTGCGCGGGCGGTGAGGTCGCGCAGCACCTGCGCCAGGACGCCGGCCACGTCGGGCGGCGGCACCCGCTCCGCCAACAGGCTGCGGGCGAGCGCGGGAAGGGCGCTGCGCACCGCGCCCATGCCGGCGGCGTCCAGTGCCACAGCCAACTGGTCGCCCAGCGCCAGCGCCTTGCCGGCGCGCTGGCGCAGCAACTGGCGCGCGGTGACGATGCCAACTACCCGTCCGTCGGCCCCGGTGACGGCGAGATGCCGCACGCCCAGCCGGTCCATGCGTCCCAGCGCCAGATAGACGTACGCCGTCTCCGGCAGCACGTACACCGGCGTGCCCATCACCGCCGTCAGCGGCAGGGCCAGCGCCTCGCCGCCGTGGCGGGCGACGGCGCGCAGCACGTCGCGTTCGGTCACGATGCCGGCCGCGCGCCCCGGCTCCTCCCCCTCCACCAGCAGCGAGCTGACGCCCTGCGCGTCCATCCGCCGCGCCGCCTCTCCCAGGGTCAGCGTGCCGGGCGCGCTGAGCGCGGGGCGCGTCATCACCTCGGCCAGACGATGCTGGTAAGGGAAGCTGTCCAGGCGGGTGAGGGCGTTGGCGTCCATGGCCGTCCTCTCATTCCGGCTCCCGCAGCAGGGCGGTGGCGACGGCGGGAGCGTCGACCTGCCGGACCATTGCCTCCCACACGGCGACGAGGTGGAAGCGGACCGCGCCCTCGATCGCTTCCCGGTCGGTGCGGCGGTGATTCTCGTGGATCGGCAGCACCTGCAGAATGCGGCGAGCCCCGGTGCGGGCCACCTCGCCCGGCGCCGGGACTCCGTCGAGGCGGAGCTGTTCCAGCCGTGCCGCGAAGGGCGCGGCCAGATCGTCCCAGCCGTCGCGGTGGGTCGGCCGCGGCTGGGCATCGAGGAGGACCGGGTAGAGGCTGGCCAGCGCCCGGGTCAAGTCCCCGTCGCGCCCGCCCGCGTGGTCGCGCAACAGACGATAGGCGAGGACCAGCACGTCGGCCAGGACGGCGGCGAAGCTCTCCCGCCGGCAGAGGTCCAAAGCTTGCCGGAACTCGGCTTCGGCAAAAAGCTGGTCGCGGTTGTTGCCGGTCTTCACCTCGCAATAGCCCATGACGGATTTCTGCGAGGCATAGATGGCCTGCTTTGCCAGGAAATCGTGAAAGGCGCCCAGCGAGGCGACTTCCGGATCCGCTTTCCACCATTTGCGCAGGGATGCCAGCATTACGCCGTTCCTCCTAGCCAAGAGGATAAGCCCGGGACGCGACTTGCGCCGCTCTTGTCATAATGATATTGGTTGGCGACAAAAACAATCCGTATATCAGTGGATTGATCCGTGGATCGGCGCTGGCCGGGACGACAAGCACCCAGCAACCCGGCGTGACCACTCGAATGGGTGCCCAAGACTGCGTTTCATCCTCGACTGGCCAAAATGGTACTAGGGAGGTACGCAATGACGGACATCACGCCTGAAAAAGCAAGGGCCTACTGGGGGGCGACGTCGCGCCTCATGTGGATCATGCTGGCGATCTGGTTCCTCGCCAGCTTCGTCGTCCATCTCTTCGCTCCATCGCTCAACGGCATCCGGATATTGGGATTCCCGCTGGGCTTCTACATGGCGGCGCAGGGTTCGCTGATCATCTTCGTCGTCATGCTGTTCTGGTTTGCCCGCAAGCAGAACGAGATCGACGAAGAGTACGGCGTCGCCGAGGATTGAGGGGGAGGGGAAATCCATGGCCAAACCAGTCTCCACCAAAGGCGATTTCATCAGCAACCTCGGCAAGATCTACGGGTATTACACGGGCGGATTCGCCGCGTTCGTCGTGCTGCTGGCGGTTCTGGAGCAGATGGGCGTGCCGAACCGCGTGATCGGCTATCTGTTCCTGTTCCTGACGTTGGGCGTCTACGCCTTCATCGGCGTCATTTCGCGCACCGCGCAGCTTTCGGAATATTACGTGGCGGGGCGGCGCGTGCCGGCCTTCTACAACGGCATGGCGACCGGCTCCGACTGGATGAGTGCGGCGTCCTTCATCGGCATGGCCGGCACGCTGTACGCGTTGGGCTATGACGGGCTGGCGTTCGTGCTGGGCTGGACGGGCGGCTACGTGCTGGTGGCGGTGCTGCTGGCACCCTACCTGCGCAAGTTCGGCCAGTACACGGTGCCGGACTTCCTGGGCGCCCGCTACGGCGGCAATTTTCCGCGCCTGCTGGGCGTAGTGGTGCTGATCACCGCGTCCTTCGTCTATGTGGTGGCGCAGATCGTCGGCGTCGGCATCATCGCGTCCCGCTTCCTGGGCATTTCGTTCGAGATCGCGGTGTTCGTGGGGCTGGCCGGCATTCTGGTGTGCTCCATGCTGGGCGGGATGCGGGCGGTGACGTGGACGCAGGTGGCGCAGTACATTATCCTGATCGTCGCCTACCTGATCCCGGTGGTGCTGTTGTCGGCCAAGGTGACCGGCGTGCCGATCCCGCAGCTGATGTACGGCGAGGCGCTGGACAAGATCACCGCGCTGGAAGGCCAGCTGGGCATCGCCAAGAACCACGTGGCGGCCTTCGTCGACGCCAAGGGCGCCTTCTCGTGGAACGCCGCCATCAACTACTTCGCGCTGATCTTTTGCCTGATGGTGGGCACGGCATCGCTGCCGCACATCCTGATGCGCTACTTCACCACGCCGAGCGTGCGCGACGCCCGCAAATCGGTGGCGTGGAGCCTGTTCTTCATCTTCCTCCTGTACTTCACGGCGCCGGCCTATGCGGCCTTCGCCAAGCTGGAGGTCTACCAGAACGTCATCGGGCAATCGATCTCGTCTCTGCCCTACTGGGTACAGGCGTGGAAGGACGTGGGCCTCGTCACGCTGAAGGACGCCAACGCCGACGGCATCCTGCAGCTGGCCGAGTTTACCATCCACCCCGACGCCATCGTGCTGGCCACGCCGGAGATCGCCGGCCTGCCGTACGTGATCGCCGGGCTGGTGGCCGCCGGTGGCCTCGCCGCCGCGCTGTCCACCGCCGACGGGCTGCTGCTGGCCATCGCCAACGCGCTCAGCCACGACGTGTACTACCGCATGATCGACCCGAAGGCGGACGCCAAGCGGCGGCTGGTCACGGCACG
>NZ_DASPMG010000295.1:0-5062 GCF_035627195.1 Azospirillum sp. | reverse complement strand
GCGCTCCACCGGGCCGTCGATGACGATGCGGCCGGTTTCCATGATGTAGCCGTAGGAGGCCACCGCGAAGGCCACCGCCGCGTTCTGCTCGACCAGCAGCATGGAGACGCGCTGTTCGGCGTTGATGCGGGCGATGATGGTGAAGATCTCCTCCACCAGCTTGGGCGACAGGCCGAGCGACGGTTCGTCCAAGAGGATCAGCTGCGGTTCGGCCACCAGGGCGCGGCCGATGGCCAGCATCTGCTGCTCGCCGCCCGACAGGTAGCCGGCCCGCACGCCGCGGCGCGCGTGCAGGTTGGGGAAATATTCGTAGACGAGGTCGAAGCGCTCCGCCGCCGGGCCTTTCCCATCACGGGCATAGGTGGCGGCGACGAGGTTCTCCTCCACCGTCAGATCCTCGAAGATGCGGCGGCCCTCCATGACGTGGAAGAGGCCGGCGCGCACCAGGCCGTGCGGGGTGCGCTCGGCCACCGGGCGGCCGTCGAAGCGGATCTGGCCGGCGCTGACCTCGCCGTTCTCCAGGCGCAGGAGGTTGGAGATGGCCTTCAGCGTGGTCGACTTCCCAGCGCCGTTGGAACCGAGGAGGGCGACGATCTCCCCCCTCGGCACCGCGAGCGACAGGCCACGGAGGACCTGGATGGTCTTCTTGTAGATGACCTCGATGTTGTTCACTTCGAGGATCGGCTCCGCGGCCATCATGGTCACTGCTCCAGCTTGATCCAGTCGGAAGCCGGGACCATCAGCTTCTTCTTCACGTCGGCCTTGTAGATGCGGCCCACCGGGATGGAGTTGCCGGGAACGGAGATCGGAACGCCGATGATGCCGCCGGTGTCGAAGTCTTTGATGGAGTTGAGCGCGGCCTTGAGGTTCTTGCCGGTCAGTTCCTGCCCGGCGTCCAGCGTGCGCTTGGTCGCCTCGACCATCAGCATGGCGGTGAGGAAGCCCTGGAGGTACGGCGTTGACTGGTATTCCTGGCGCATCTCGCGGATCTTCGCCAGCATCGGGGCGTTGCCCTCGTCGTCATAATAATAGCGGTAGGGCATCACGCCCATGAAGCCGTCGGCGAGGTCCCCCATCTTCTGGACCATGGAGTTGTCCATGCTCCAGAACGTGCCCATGAACTTGCTGGTCATGCCCATCTGCTTGGCCTGGGCGATGAACTCCGGGATCGGCGCCATCACGTAGCCGTGGAAGATGGTGTAGTCCGGGGCGGCGCGGCGCAGCTTCAGCACCTCGGTCGACACGTCGACGCTGCCCGGCGGGGTGACGATCTTCTCCACCACCTTCAGGCCCAGCTCGGCCGCCTTCTTCTCGGACGTGGCGATGGGGTCGCGGCCGAACTCCGTGTCGGAATTGACGAAGGCGACCTTGGCGCCCGGTTTCTCCTTGGCGATGTAGCGCAGCAGGATGCCGAACATCTCCGTGTAGTCGGGGCCGGCCATGAACTGCAGCGGGTACTTCTTCGGATCGTTCAGTTCGGTCGCGAAGGAGGCGCCGGCCATGATCATGTTGCCGTTGCGCTCAAGCTCCGGGTTGATGGTCTTGGAGAAGGCGGTCGAGTCGCCGTAGTAGAGGTTCGGCTTGTCCTGGGCGACGATCTTGTTGAAGACGGCGACGGAGGCGTCGACCTTGTAGGCCGTGTCCTCGAAGGCGAAGCGGACCTTGCGCCCTTTGATGCCGCCGGCATCGTTGACGATCTTCAGATAGTCGGTGATGCCCGCCTGGATGCCGATGCCGGCGAAGGCGAACACGCCGGTCATCGGGATCGAGCCGCCCAGCACGATATCGTCGGCGGCCTTGGCCGGCAGCGACGCCGCGACACCCGCGGCCAGCGCCAGCGCACCCAAACCCCGTCTGGTAAGCCTCAACATCGCGATTCCTCCCGTTTGTTGTCAGGTTTTGAAGGGCCAGAGGTGGAAGAAGCGCCGCGTGCGCCGCCACATCTCGGCAAGGCCCTGCGGCTCGAAGATCAGGAAGCCGACGATCAGCCCGCCGAACACCACCGTGCGCACCGGCGACAGGACCACCGCAGCGTTCGGCCAGAAGGGGCTGACGAGGCCGACGCCGAGCTTCAGCAGCTCCGGCACCAGGGTCATGAACACGGCGCCCAGGATGGCGCCGAGGATCGTCCCCATGCCGCCGACGATGATGGCGGCCAGGAAGAAGATCGACAGGATCAGCGGGAAGCTCTCCGGCGTCACCACGCGGAAGAAGTAGGCCCACAGGCCCCCCGCCACGCCCGCGTAGAAGGACGACAGCGCGAAGCTCATGAGCTTGGTGCGCAGCAAGGGGATCCCCAGCACCTCGGCCGAGATGTCGCGGTCGCGGATGGCGATGAAGGCGCGGCCGATGCGCGTGCGGAACAGGTTGGCCGCACCCAGCAGCATCAGCACCGCCAGCGGCATGATGACCCAGTACAGCTTGAACGGCGTGTCCAGGTCGATGCCGGCGACGCGGGCCGGGGGCACGTTGATGCCGCTCACCCCCTTGGTCACCGCCGTCCAGTTGGCGAAGACGAAGTGCAGGATGATGGAGGCCGCGATGGTCGCGATGGCGAGGTACAGCCCCTTCACCCGCAGGCTGGGGACGCCGACGACCATGCCGACGCCCGCGGCCAGGAAGCCGCCGGCCAGCAGGTTGAGGAGGAAGGGCGTGCCCAGCCGCGCCTCCAGCACCGCCACGGTGTAGGCGCCCACCCCCATGAAGGCGGCCTGTCCCAGGCTGACCAGCCCGGTGTAGCCGGTGAGGATGTTCAGGCCCGTGGCGCTGATCACGTTGATGAGCGCGAGGCAGGCCAGATAGGCCCAGTACTGGTCGGCGGCGAAGGGGAACAGGACCAGCGCCAACAGCAGGACGGCGAACCAGCCGCGCTGCGCCGCGCTGTCGAACAGCGCCTCGTCGGCGGCGTAGGTTTGCTTGGCGGAAGCGATGCGCATGGCCTACAGCCTCTCGATCTCGCGGGTGCCGAACAGGCCGTAGGGGCGGACCATCAGCACCGCGACCAGCAGCGTGAAGGTGGCGAGCAGCTTGAACTCGCCGCCGAGGTAGGAGCCGGCCAGCGCCTCGACGAGGCCGATGAACAGGCCGCCGACCAGCGCGCCCGGCACGCTGTCCAGCCCGCCAACGATGACCACCACCAGCACCGACAGGCCGAAGACGCCCATGGTGGAGGAGATGCCGCCGATGGAGCCGACCAGGATGCCGGCCCCCGCCGCCACCATGCAGGCGATCACCCAGGCCAGCGAGAAGACGCCCGGCACGTTGATGCCCATGGAGTAGGCCGCCGCCTGATCGCTGGCCGTGGCGCGCAGCGCCACACCGCCGCGCCAGTAGCGGAAGGCCAGGACGAAGGCGGCGATGACCACGGCGGCGACCAGGAAGCCGTAGCCGATCTTGGGCGCCAGGAACGCCTCGCCGATGAAGATCGGGGTGTTGGGCATGAATTCGGGCAGGCGGTGCGGGTCGGCGGTCCAGATCAGCTCGACCACGCCGACCAGCATGCTGCCCAGGCCGACCGTGACCATGAAGACGGAAATCGGGCTTTCGCCCAGCATCGGGCGGATGACGAGGCGTTCGACCACCGCGCCGAACACGCCGGCCACGGCCAGCGCGCCCAGGGCCGCGGCCCACCAGGGCAGCGCCATGGAGGCGGCGAAGCCGAAAAAGGCGTAGGCGCCCAGCATCAGGATCTCGCCGATGGCGAGGTTCACCACGCGCGTCGCCTTGTAGATGACGACGAAGGCGAGGGCCGTCAGCGCGTACAGCCCGCCGGTGCCCAGCCCGGCCAGGCTGACCTCGAAGAGGAGGAGCCAGTCGAAGTCCATCAGCGTGCCTCCTTGGGGGAGGGGGCCCCCTCCCGGCTTCGCTGGCGCTCAGCCACCCTCCCCCTCTTCGAGGTGGAGGGTTTGGTGGCGCGGCGGCGGCAGTCCCCTCCACCGCAACGCGGGGGAGGGTTAGGGAGGGGGCAGAACACGTTCCGCATCACGCCACCTGCCGGGTGTCGGCGCCGAGGCGCTGGCGCAGGTCGTCGACGTTGCCGGAGCCGAGATACGCGGCGGCCACCTCGGGGTTCGCCTGCACCTCGCGCGGGACGCCTTGCGCGATCACGGTGCCGAAGTTCAGCACCACCACGTGGTCGGAGATGTCCATCACCATGCCCATGTCGTGCTCGACCATCAGCACGGTCACACCCCATTCCTCGCGCACGTCGAGGATGAAGCGGGCCATGTCCTCCGTCTCCTCGCGGTTCATGCCGGCGACGGGCTCGTCCAGCATCAGGACCTTGGGCTGCATGGCGAGCGCACGCGCCAGCTCCACGCGCTTTTGCAGGCCGTAGGGCAGGGCGGCGACGGGGGCCTTGCGGATGTGGTCGATCTCCAGGAAGTCGATGATGCGTTCCTCGACGTCGCGCCGCAGTTCCATCTCCTCCCGCTTCGCGCGGCCGAGGTAGAAGAGCGCGTCCAGCACGCCGGTCTTCATGTGCGCGTGGCGGCCCAGCTTGATGTTGTCCAGCACGGTCATGCCGCGGAACAGCGCGATGTTCTGGAACGTGCGGGCGAGGCCGAGCTTCGCGCGTTCCGGCGCGTGCAGCCGCTCGATCGGCTGGCCTTCGAAGCGGACGGAGCCGGTCGGCTTGTAGAAGCCGGAAATGGAGTTGAAGAGGGACGTCTTGCCCGCCCCGTTCGGCCCGATGACCGAGGTGATGGAGCCGCGCGCCACCGGAAAGGTCACGCCGTTCAGCGCCCTGACGCCGCCGAAGGCCAGCGTCAGGTCGTCCACCTCCAGGATGGGGGTGTGAAGATGCGCCACGTCAGCGGCCATGGAAGTTCGCCCCCCGCTTCTCGAAGAAGGCGGTGATGCCTTCCTTGAAATCCTCGGTCGCGGCGGACGCGCAGAAGGCGTCGCGCTCGGCGTCCAGCTGTTCGGCCAGCGTCGCCGTCCAGGACTGGCGCAGCAGGCGGCGGATGTGGGCGTAGGAACGGGTGGGGCCAGCGGCGAGGCGGGCCGCGAGGGCGCTGGTTTCGTCGGCGAGGCTGGCGGCCGGCACCACGCGGTTGACGAG
>NZ_DASPMG010000294.1:0-35964 GCF_035627195.1 Azospirillum sp. | reverse complement strand
GGGCGCACCCGTTGGACCGGTCAATGAGCCTGAAAATGTTCAGGGCCATGATAAGCGAAGAATTCTTCTTCGAACTCTTTGCTTACATGCGATAGCCCTCCTTGGCGGGGGAGGGGTTGGGGAGAGGGGGATTACGGCCGGCAGGGCGGAAGTGACTTATGTCCCGGCTTCCGCCGGTAACTTCCCCCTCTCCCCAACCCCTCTCCCGCAAGGGGAGAGGGGCTATACGGCAACCCCAGGCCCCTCAAGCGAAAACCCAACGCCGGGCACGCTTCACATCCGCCCGGAGCCCTATCCGGCAGCCCGTGCGGCCCCGCGTCTTCCTCACTTCACCAGCGGGCAGCCGCCTTCGGCCATCGGGCGGTAGGCCTCGTCGCCGGGGATGGTGGCGACGACCTTGTAGTAGTCCCACGGCTCCTTGGACTCGGCCGGGCTCTTGACCTCCAGCAGGTACATGTCGCGCACCACGCGGCCGTCCGGGCGGATCTTGAAGTTGGTGCTGAACATGTCGTTCACCGGCAGCTCCTTCATGGCCTTCGCCACGGCGAGCGAGTCGTCGGTGCCGGCCTTGTCGATCGCCTTCAGGTAGTGCAGCACGGCGCCGTAGACGCCGGCCTGCGCCGCCGTCGGCGCGCGGCCGCCGTGCTTCGCCATGAAGCGGCGCGACCACTCGCGGGTCTTGTCGTTCATGTTCCAGTAGAACGGCTCGGTCACCACCAGCCCCTGTGCGTCCTTCAGGCCGATGGCGTGCACGTCGCTGATGAACATCAGCAGGCTGGCGAGGCGCTGCCCGCCCTGGGTGATGCCGAACTCAGCCGCCTGCTTGATGGAGTTGACCGTGTCGCCGCCCGCGTTGGCAAGGCCGATCACCTTGGCGTTGGAGGATTGCGCCTGCAGAAGGTAGGAGGAGAAGTCCAGCGTGTTCAGCGGGTGCCGGACGGTGCCCGCTACCTTGCCGCCGGCCTTCTCGACGAAGGTGATGCCGTCGCGTTCCTGCGAATGGCTCCCGGCGTTGTCGCCGGTCAGGAAGAACCAGGTGTCGCCGCCCTGCTTGACCAATGCCCGCACCGTGCCGTTGGCCATGGAGTAGCTGTCGTAGGTCCAGTGGATGGTGGTCGGCGCGCACTGCTTGCCGGTGAACTCGGTCAGCGCCGGGCCGGAGAGCAGCAGCATGCGGTTCTTCTCGCGCGTCACCGTCAGCACGCCCAGCGCCGTGGCCGAGTGCGGCACGTCGGCGATGGCGTCCACCTGTTCCTCGTCGATCCAGCGCCGGGCGAGGGTGGAGCCGATGTCCGGCTTGTTCTGGTGATCGGCGGTGACGATGGCCACGGGCTTGCCCAGGACGCTGCCGCCGAACTCCTCCACCGCCATGCGCGCGGCGATGGCCGAGCCCTCGCCGCCCAGGTCGGCGTAGGGGCCGGAGCGGTCGTTCAGCACGCCGATCTTGACCACGTTGTCGGAGATCTGCGCCGCCGCCGGGCCGGCCATGGAGATAGTGGCGATGCCGGCCAGCAGGGCCGCGGTCAGTGCCGTCTTCATGTCGTTTCCTCCCATGTCTTATTGGCCAGGTTTTTTGGTTTCAGAAAGCCGCGCGCAGGATCGCCATCGCGTCGTCCACGGTGGTGACCGGGCGCAGGTTCGCCTTGACGAAGGCGTTGCCGAGCGCACTTTCGGCCACGCGCGGCAGGGTTTCGGCCGCCACGCCCAGATCCGACAGGCGGGTCGGCAGGCCGAGTGCGGCGATCAGGCCGCGCACCACCTCGGCCGCCGGCCGGCCGGGGCCGCCCAGCGCCTCGGCGATCCACGCCTGCCGCCCGGCCGAGACCGGCTCCGTGTAGGCCAGCACGGCGGGCAGCAGCACGCACGACGTCAGGCCGTGCGGCACCCCGGCGAGGGCGCCCAGCTGGTGCCCCAGCCCGTGGCTGGCGCCGTAGCGGACGCGCCCGATGCCGCAGGCGGCGAGCCAGACGCCAAGCTGGCACCGGTGCCGCGCTTCGACGTCGTCCGGCCGCGTGTGGGACTGCCGCAGCCCCTCGCCCAGCAGCGTCAGGCCACGCAGGGCGAGCGCGTCGGTGAAGGGGTTGGCGTCGCGCGACAGCACCGTCTCGATGCCGTGGTCCAGCGAGCGCACGCCGGTGGACAGCCACAGGCCGGCCGGCGTCGCGGCGGTGAGCCAGGGGTCGAACACCACCACGTCGGGCGCAAGATTGTCGGACTTGTAGATGTGCTTGATGCCGGTCGTGGTGTCGGTGGCGCCGCCGATCATGCCGAACTCCGCCGCCGACAGGGTGGTGGGCACGGCGACGATGGGCACGACGCGCCCCACCGGGGAGGGCCGCATCTCCCCCTGGGCGCCGGGGACGGAGCGCAGCGCCAGCAGCGCGTCATGGTCGGCGGCCCCGGCGTTGGCGGCAAGCGCCCCCACCTTGGCGGCGTCCAGCGCGCTGCCGCCGCCGACCGCGACGATCAGGTCGGGCTGCGCCCGGTCGATCTCCGCGGCGAGATCCAGCACCACCGTGAAGGGCGTGTGCGGCTTGAGGTCGCCGAAGACCGGCAGCGCCGTATTCCCCAGCGCCGCGATGGCCTGCTCCACCACCGGGTGGCGGCGCAGCGACCCGGTGACGACGGGCAGCACCCGCGCGCACCCGCGCTCCGCCACGATGCGGGGCAGGGCGTCGGCCAGCCGCGCGCCGTAGTGCACCACCGGCTGGCGCAGCAGCGCCAGGGAGCCGCCCGCGACCGCGTCCATCACCGCACCCGCTCCAGGATGCTGACGTAGTTGGCGACCGCGGCACCGCCCATGTTGAAGACGCCGGCCTTGGTCGCGCCGGGCACCGGCACGCCGGCGGGCGTGCCCATCAGCTGCATGGCGGCCATCACGTGCATGGACACGCCGGTGGCGCCGATGGGGTGGCCCTTGGCCTTCAGCCCGCCCGACGGGTTGACGGGCAGCCGCCCGCCGACCTCCGTCCAGCCCTCCGCGATGGCGCGATGGCCCTCGCCGGGTGGGGTCAGGCCCATGGCCTCGTACTCGATCAGCTCGGCGATGGTGAAGCAGTCGTGCGTCTCGACGAAGTCGAGGTCGGCCAGCGTCAGGCCGGCCTGGGCCAGCGCCGCGTTCCAGGCGACCGTGCAGCCCTCGAACCGGGTCATGTCGCGCCGGCCCATGGGCAGGAAGTCGTTCACCTGCGCCTGGGCGCGCAGCCCCACCGACTTGGCCGCGCCGACCGCCACGTCGCCGTGCGCCAGCACCAGCGCCGCCGCCCCGTCCGACACCATGGAGCAGTCGGTGCGGCGCAGCGGGCCGGCGACGATGGGGTTCCTGTCGGACACCGTGGCGCAGAACTCCAGCCCCAGGTCCTTCTGCATGTGGGCCAGCGGGTTGGCGGTACCGTTGCGGTGGTTCTTGGCGGCGATGCGGGCCAGCGCGTCCGACTGGTCGCCGTAACGCTGGAAGTAGAGCTGCGCGATGCGCCCGAAGATCCCAGCGAAGGAGCCGCCTTCCTCCGCCTCCTCGGCGACGTAGCTGGCGGAGACCAGGGCCTGCTGCACCAGGGAGGCCGGGGCGGCGGTCATCTTCTCCACGCCGACGACCAGCACGGTGCGGGCGCGGCCGGCGCCGATGGCCATGGACGCCTGCCGGATGGCGGCGGAGCCGGTGGCGCAGGCGTTCTCCACCCGTGTCGCCGGCTTGAAGCGCAGCGCGTCACCGGCCTGCAGCGCCAGCGAGGCGGGGAAGCCCTGCGGGTCGAGGCCCTGGTTGAAGTGGCCGACGACGATCTCGTCGATGTCGGCGGGCGCCAGCCCGGCGTCGGCGATGGCGTCGGCGGCGACGCGCACCACCAGCGATTCCAGCGTTTCGACATCCAGCTTGCCGAAGCGGGTGTGCGCCCAGCCGATGATGTGTCCGTGCATGCGGTGTCCCTTCTCCCTGCGGGAACGGTCGGCGGCGGTTCGCTGCGCCATTATTGTCCGACAGTTCGACTGTCACACCAGTGCCGGACCGGAGTCAAGGGGGTTTGTGTGGGAGGTTTGTGGGTTGGGTTGAGCGCCAGCGAAGCCCAACGTGTTCGGGACCAGGACTCTGTTGGGCTTCGCCTGTGGCTCAATCCAACCTACGATGCCCGTCTTGACAGTTCCAGAATCCGGTGCTTACACTCCGATTGTCGGACAATAATTCGCCCGGACGGACCCATGCCCCTCGATCCCGCCCTGTTCCGCGCCCCGGAGGAGACCGTCCCGCTGGACTGGCCGGCCATCGCCGCGCACCTGGGGCGGAGCGGCCTGCGCCTCGACCTTGCCGAGGCGCCGCGGCAGTTCCGCGGCGGGCTCGCCAACCTGAACTTCCTGGTGACGGTGGACGGCGCGCACGCCGTGCTGCGCACGCCGCCGCCGGGGCCGCTGCCGCCGGGTGCCAACGACATGAAGCGGGAGCACCGCATCCTCAGCCGGCTGTGGCGCGCCCTGCCTCTGGCGCCGCGCAGCCTGCACCTGTGCGAGGACGCGGACGTGGCCGGCCATCCCTTCGTCATCCTGGAATACCGGCCGGGCATCACGCTGCCCGGCGCCAACCCGGCGCGGCTGGCGGCGGAGCCGGCGGCCGGCGCGCGGCTGGGGCCGCTGATGGTCGACGTGCTGGCCGACATCCACGCCATCGACCCGGCGGCGGTCGACCTCGACACCCTGGGCCGGCCCGACGGCTTCCTGGAGCGCGCGGTCGCCGGCTGGTCACAGCGGGCGGAGCTGTGCGCGGGGCCGGGCGGCCTGGACCCGCTGGTGGCGGAACTGGCGGCGTGGCTGCGCCGGAACGCCACGCCGGGCGGGGCGCCGACGCTGCTGCACAACGACTTCAAGCTCGACAACATGATCCTGGAGCCGGAGCGGCTGACCCCCGTCGCCATCGTCGACTGGGACCAGGGTACGCGCGGCGACCCGCTGTTCGACCTCGCCACGCTGCTCAGCTACTGGACGGAGGCCGGCGACCCGCCGGCCATGCACCGGCTGGCGCAAATGCCCACCGCCGCGCACGGCTTCCCCACCCGGCGCGAAGCGGCGGAACGCTACGCCGCGCGCACGGGGCGCGACCTGTCGGGCTTCCGCTTCCACCGGGTGCTGGCGCTGTTCAAGCTGGGCGTCGTCTTCCAGCAGCTGCACGCCCGCCACGTCAGCGGTGCCACGACCGACCCGCGCTACGCCGGCTTCGGCGATCTGGCGCGTGGCATCTTCGACTTCACCCACGAGGTCAGCCAAAACCGCTGCTTCTGAACAGCGGCCGTAAGAGCATGCAGGGAAGGAAACGCACCATGGACTTCTCGCTTCCACCGGAGGTCGCCGAGCTGAAGGCCCGCACGGAGGCCTTCGTCCGCGACGCCCTCATCCCGCTGGAAAGGGACCCGCGCCAGACGCCGCACGGGCCGACCGACGAATTGCGGCGCGAGCTGAACGCGCTGGCGCGCGGGGCGGGGCTGCTGTCGCCGCACATGCCGCGCGAATGGGGCGGGCTGGGGCTGAGCCACGGGGCCAAGGCAGCCGTGTTCGAGGCGGCGGGCTACGGCCTGCTGGGGCCGCTGGCGCTGAACATCGCCGCGCCGGACGAGGGCAACATGCACCTGCTGGAGCAGGTCGCCGACGAGCGGCAGAAGCGCCGCTGGCTGGCGCCGCTGGCGTCCGCCGAGGTGCGCTCCTGCTTCGCCATGACGGAGCCGCATCCGGGGGCCGGGGCCGACCCGGCGCTGCTGGCGACCCGCTACCGCAAGGCGGCGGGCGGCTACGTGATCAACGGCACCAAATGGCTGATCACCGGGGCGGACGGCGCCGCCTTCACCATCATCATGGCGCGCGACGAGGAGTCGCCCGAGGGGCAGCCGCGCGCCACCATGTTCCTGGCCGACATGGACCGGCCGGGCATCGTGATCGAGCGCACGCTGGACACCATCGACCAGAGCTTTCCCGGCGGCCACTGCGTCGTCGCCTTCCAGGACCTGTTCGTGCCGGAGGAGGACGTGCTGGGCCGGGAGGGGGAGGGGTTCCGCTATGCCCAGGTCCGCCTCGCCCCGGCGCGGCTGACGCACTGCATGCGCTGGCTGGGGGCGGCGCGGCGCGCGCACGACGTCGCCACCGACTACGCGCGGCGCCGCCACGCCTTCGGCAAGCCGCTGATCGACCATGAGGGCGTGGGGTTCCAGCTGGCGGACAACGAACTGGACATCCACACCTGCCGCCTCGTCACCGCGCACGCGGCCTGGGTGCTGGACCAGGGGCAGAAGGGGCGGCACGAGTCCAGCGTGGCCAAGGTCATCTGTTCCGAAGCGATCTGGCGGGTGGTGGACCGCAGCATGCAGGTGATGGGCGGGCTGGGCACCACCGGCGACGCGGTGGTGGAGCGCATCTTCCGCGAGGTGCGGCCGTTCCGCATCTACGACGGCCCGTCGGAGGTGCACCGCTGGAGCATCGCCCGCAAGCTGGCGCGGGAGGGTGCGCGATGAGCCTGCACGACCTGAAAAGCCTGTTCGACCTGACCGGCACGGTCGCCGTCGTCACCGGCGCCGGCCGCGGCCTGGGCCGCGCCATGGCCGCCGGGCTGGCGGCGCACGGGGCCGAGGTGGTGCTGTGCGGCCGCACCGCCGGCACGCTGGCCGCCACCGCCGACGAACTGACGGCAGAAGGCGCCAAGGTCTGGTGGAAGACCGCCGACGTGTCGCGGGAGGAGGACGTGACGGCCCTGCTCGCCGCCGTGCTGGAGCGGCACGGGCGGGTCGACGCGCTGGTCAACAACGCCGGCATCAACCCGATCTACAAGGCGCCGGAGCGCACGGACGCCGCCGACTGGCAGAACATCATCGACGTCAACCTGACCGGCGTCTACCTGTGCTGCCGCCACTTCGGCGCGGCGATGGTGGAGCGCGGGCGGGGCAGCGTGATCTCCGTCAGCTCGGTCGCCGGGCACGTGGGATTGCGCCGGACGCTGCCCTACTGCGCCGCCAAGGGGGGCGTGGAGCTGATGACCAAGTCGCTCGCCCTCGACTGGGCGCCCAGGGGGGTGCGGGTGAACTGCATCGCACCCGGCTATTTCGAGACGGACCTGACCGCCGGCATGCGCGACCACGCAGCACTGTCCGAAAGGCTGCTGGGCCAGACGCCCATGGGCCGCTTCGGCAAGGCGGAGGAGCTGGTGGGGGCGGCGGTGTTCCTGGCCTCCCCCGCGTCGTCCTACGTGACCGGGCAGAGCATCGTCGTGGACGGGGGGTGGACCGCGCAATGACAGTCTTTAAAGACGCTTTGGCGGGCCTGACCGTCCTCGACCTCACCCGCCTGCTGCCGGGCGCCTTCTGCACGCAGATGCTGGCCGACCTGGGGGCCGAGGTGATCAAGGTGGAGGAGCCGGGGCGCGGCGACTACAACCGCGAATTCCCGCCGATCAACGTGCGGGAATCCGGCTCCTTCCTGCTGCTGAACCGCAACAAGAAGAGCATCACCGTCAATCTGAAGACCGAGGAGGGCAAGGCGATCCTGCGCCGTCTGGCGGCCCGCGCCGACATCCTGGTGGAGGGCTTCCGCCCCGGCGTCATGGACCGGCTGGGCGTGGGGTACGAGGCGCTGGCTAAGGAGAACCCGCGCCTGATCTACTGCGCCATCTCCGGCTTCGGCCAGGACGGGCCGTATGCGAAGACACCGGGGCATGATCTGAACTACATGGCGCTGGCGGGGGCCTTGCAGCTGTTCGGCAAGGCGGGGGAGGGGCCGATCGTTCCGGGGCTGTCCATCGCCGACCAGGGCGGCGGCTCGCTGATGGCGGCGTTCGGCATCCTGGCGGCGGTGCTGGGCCGCGCCCACACCGGCAAGGGGCAGTTCGTCGACGTGTCGATGACGGACGGCCTCGTCGCCTGGCTGCCCTACCACGCCGCCGATTATCTGTTCGCCGGGATCGAGCCCAAGGGGGGCGAGCGCCGCTTCCTGGGCCAGGCGCCCTGCTACAACGTGTTCCGCTGCGCCGATGGCCGGCACATCACGCTGGGCCTGATCGAGGAGGTGTTCTGGCACCGCTTCTGCGACCTCGTGGGCCTGTCCGACCTGAAGGACGTGCAGTGGCCGGAGGGCGCGGAGGCCGAGGCGCAGATGCGCCGCGTCGCCGAGCTGATGGCGACGCGCACCTGTGCGGAGTGGATGGCGCTGCTCGGCCCCGCCGACCTGCCGGTGGCGCCGGTCAACAGCATGCGGGAAGCGTTCGAGGACCCGCAGCTGAAGCATCGGGAGATGCTGCTTGCGATGGACCACCCGGTGGAGGGCCGCATCCCGCAGCTGGGCTTCCCGATCAAGTTCTCCGACACGCCGGGCCGCCTGCGCGCGCCGCCGCCGCTGCTGGGTCAGCACAACGAGGAGGTGCTGCGCGCGCTCGGCTACGCCGACGGCGACATCGCGGACCTGCGCGCCAAGCGCGCCATTTGAAGAAGAATAGAGCACGAGGGGAGGAGACGTCATGACCCGGTTCGAATGGAACCTGCCCGCCACCTTCAACTTCGGCGCCGACGTGGTCGACCGCTTCGCGGAAGACCCGGCGCGCGTGGCGCTGCTGTGGTCGAACGCCGAGGGGCGGGAGGAGCGCTACACCTACGCCGACATGGCGCGCCTCACGAACCGCTTCGCCAACCTGCTCGCCGGGCGGGGCATCCGCAAAGGCGACCGCGTCGTCGTCATGCTGCCGCGCGTGGCGCAGTGGCAGGTGGCGCTGGTCGGCTGCCTGAAGCTGGGCGCCGTGCCGATCCCCTGCATCGACATGCTGACCGAACGCGACGTCGCCTACCGCGCCGCCCACTCGGGCGCGCGCGCGGTGGTCACCACCGCCGCCAACGCCGGCAAGTTCGCCGCCATCGGCGCGCCGCTGGAGGTGCGCGTGGCGGTGGGTGGCGCGCCGGGCTGGACCGACTACGCGGCGGCCATGGAGGACGCGTCCGATACGTTCGAGGCGGCGCGGATGCTGCCGGACGACCCGGCGATCATCTACTACACGTCGGGTTCGACGGGGCATCCCAAGGGGGTGACGCACGCCGCGCGCGGCCTGTACGCGTGGCGGGTGTCGGCGGAACACTGGCTGGGGCTGAACGACGGCGACGTCATGTGGTGCACCGCCGACACCGGGTGGAGCAAGGCCGGCACCAGCATCCTGTTCGGGCCGTGGAGCCGGGGTGCGGCGGTCGTCTTCCACGACGGCCCGTTCGAGCCGCGCCGCCGCTTCGAGATGATCGAGCGGCACCGCGTCAACGTCTTCTGCGGGGCGGCGACGGAGTTCCGCCGGCTGGTGCAGGAGGACATTTCGGCATTCGATCTCTCCTCGTTGCGTCACGCGGTGTCGGCCGGCGAGACGGTCAACCCGGCGGTGGTGGAGCGCTGGCAGGCGCTGACCGGCATCCCGCTGCGCGAGGCGTACGGGCAGACCGAGACGCTGATGACCATCCTCACCATGGCGGACCGGCCGCCCAGGCCCGGCTCCATGGGCCTGCCGTCGCCCGGCACCGAGATGGCCGTGCTGGACGAGGAGGGCCGCCGCCAGCCGCCGCGCACGGCGGGGCAGCTCGCCATGCGGCTGCCCAACCCGCAGGTCATGCTGGGCTACTGGGAGGATAGGGAGCGCACGGCGCAGGCGCGCATCCGGGGAGATGAGGGCGAATGGTTCCTGACCGGCGACATGGCGCTGGTGGACGAGGACGGCTATTTCCACTTCCTCGGGCGGAACGATGACGTTATCAATTCCGCCGGGTACCGCATCGGTCCGCTGGAGGTCGAGAACGCCCTGATCGAGCACGCCGCCGTCCAGGAATGCGCCGTCGTCCCCAGCCCCGACGAGGAGCGCGGCGAGGTGGTCAAGGCCTATGTCGTGCTGCGCCCCGGCGCACGCGGCACGCCGGAGCTGGTCAAGGAACTGCAGGACTTCGTCAAGGGCATCACCGCCCCCTACAAGTATCCCCGGCGGATCGAATTCGTCGAGGAGCTGCCCAAGACGGTGAGCGGCAAGATCCGCCGGCGCGACCTGAAGGAACGCGAGTTCGCGGGCCACGGGCCAAATCTCGGGGCAAACCTCGGTAAGGAAGCATGAAGGCGACCTCCAAGCTGTCGATCGGCAAGATCTCCGTGGCCCCGGCCTACAAGGTGGTGTCCAACGCCATCGAGCGGCAGATCATGCAGGGCATCATCAAGGCCGGCGACGTGCTGCCCTCCGAGACCGCGCTGGCCGAGCAGCTGGGCGTCAACCGCTCCACCGTGCGCGAGGGCATCCGCCTCCTGGAGCAGACCGGGCTGGTGCGGCGCCTGGGCGGCAAGAAGCTGTTCGCCAGCGTGCCGCACGTGCACGAGACGGCGGCGCACGTCAGCCGCGCCATGGTGCTGCACGAGGTCACCTTCGAGGAGCTGTGGGAGACCATCATGGCGCTGGAGCCGGTCGCCGCCGAACTGGCCGCCGAGCGCGCCACGGAGGAGGAGATCGCGGCGCTGGACGACAATCTGGAGCGCACGCGCCGGTCGCTGGCCAACAGCGAGAGCCTGACGGCCCTGGACATCGAGTTCCACCACCTGATCGCCAAGGCCTCCCACAACCGCGCGCTGCTGCTGGCGCGCGAACCGCTGAGCCACCTGTTCTACCCGGCCTTCTACAACGTCATGTCGCGCCTCAACGCGGGCGAGCGGCTGTTCTTCGCCCACGACAAGATCCTGGAAGGCATCCGCAACCGCGACCCCAAGACGGCCAGGAGCTGGATGGAGAAGCACATCGTCGACTTCCGCCGCGGGTATGAGCTGGCGAACCTGGACATCCACGCCCAGGTCGACCCCTCCTGCCTGCCCACCGCGGCGGACTGACCGACGGGAAAGGGCGAGGATCATGCTGCTGTCCGCCGTCGACGCCGTGCGCACGCGCCGCAGCGTGCGCGCCTTCACCGCCGAACCGGTGCCGCGCGACACCGTCGAATACATCCTGGAACTCGCCAGCCGCGCTCCCAGCGGCACCAACATCCAGCCCTGGCGGGTCTACGCCGTGGCCGGGGCGGCGCGCGACGCGCTGTCGGCCGAACTGGTGGCCGCGCACTTCGATCCCGGTACGGACGCGGAGGAGGAGTACGACTACTACCCCACCCAGTGGTTCGAACCTTATCTGGCCCGCCGCCGCAAGGTCGGCTGGGATCTCTACGGCCTGCTGGGCATCGCCAAGGGCGACACGGTGGCGATGGCGCGCCAGCACGCCCGCAACTACGAGTTCTTCGGCGCGCCGGTCGGCCTGTTCTTCACCCTGGATCGCCGGATGGAGGTGGGCAGCTGGCTCGACCTCGGCATGTTCATGGAGAATGTGATGGTGGTGGCGCGGGGCCTGGGCCTCGACACCTGCCCGCAGGCCGCCTTCACCAAGTTCCATCGCATCGTGCGCCGCCACCTGGGCATCCCCGACACGGAAATCCTGGTCAGCGGCATGGCGCTGGGCCACGCCGACCCGGACGCGCCCGAAAACCGCCTGGAGACGGAGCGCGCCCCCGTCGGCGAGTTCTCGCGCTTCGTCGGCTTTTAGGACCGCCGGCGGGCCGGCTCGACAGGCTTGGGCAGGTATGAGGCCACCTACACCGGCGGCCGTTCAAAGAGGCGGCCGGTCAGCAGGATCTTGCCGGTGCGCCCCGGCCGGGCGGCGTGTTCCAGCGCCTCCCGGACGCGGGCGAGCGGGTAGGTGGCCTCGACGGGCACCGACAGGTCGCCGTTCGCCACGAGGCGCGCCAGCGTCTGGTAGAGGTCGCCGCGCTCCTCCCGGCTGGCGCGGGTCAGCCAGCCGTGCAGCCAGAAGCCGCGCAGCGACACGTCGCGGAACACCGTGTCGTGGGAGGCGACGCGGCAGGCCTCGCCGGACAGCAGGCCGTAGTTCACCACCACGCCGCCCTCCGCCACGGCAGCGGCCAGCCGCTGCGTCGCCTCGCCCCCCACCGCGTCGACGGCGAGGCAGGGGCGATTGGCGCCGGCGATCCGCCCGACGCGTTCGGCCAGATCCGGGCCGTCGACCAGCACGTGCCTGGCGCCGAAGGCGCGCAGCTCGGCGGCGGCGTCCTCGCGCCGAACCACGTTGATGGTGTTCACGCCCAGCGTGGCGGCCAGCTTGATCAGCCAGTGGCCGGTCGCCGAGTTGGCGGCGTTCTGCATCACCCAGTCGCCGGGCCGCAGGGCGACGAAGCGCGCCAGCATCAGCCACGCGGTCGCCGGGTTGATGCTGAGCATGGCGAGCTGGAGCGGGTCCGCCTCCGGCAGGGGCTCCAGCGCCTCGGCCGGGGCGGTGAGCCGTTCGCGCCAGATGCCGGTGTTCACGAAGTGGCGGTTCAGCAGGACGAGGTCGCCGGCCCGAATCCCCTCCACGCCCGGACCGGTCGCGGCGACCCGGCCCACGCCCTCGCCCCCGCCGAAGGCGGGCAGCGCCGCCGTGGTGTTGCCGTAGCGCCCCTCCAGGCGCAGCAGGTCGGCCGGGTTGATCGGCGCGGCGACGACGTCGACCAGCGCCTCCCCCGCCAAGGGCGGGGTGGGCTCCGGCGCGTCGATCAGTTCGGCGACGTCCGCCGGGGTGCCGAAGCGGGAAAAGCGTACGAGATGCATGGTGCCTTCACCGGGTTTGAAACGGGTTCAGGACGCGGACGGCGCCGCGCGGCGCCAGCCCGCCAGGATGTCGGCGACCGGCGTCGGCGCGGCGGCCGGCGGTCCCTGGACGGCCGAGGGCGTGCGGGAGAAGCGCGGGGCCGGCGCCGGCTGCACCATGCCGCCGACCGCCGTGAAGGTGCCGCGCGCGGCGAGGTGGGGGTGCGACGGCGCCTCTCCCATGGTCAGGATGGGGGCGACGCAGGCGTCGGTCCCTTCCAGGATCGCGCACCATTCGGCGCGCGTACGCGTGCGAAACAGCGCTTGCAGCCGCTTGGTCAGGGCCGGCCACTCGGCCGGGTCGTCGCGCTTGGCGAAGGCGGGGTCGGTGAGGCCGGCGCGCGTGCACAACTCCGCATAGAACTGCGGCTCGATCGGGCCGACGGCGAGGTGGCCGCCGTCGGCGCATTCGTACGTCGTGTAGAAGGGCGCGCCGCCGTCCAGCAGGTTGCTGCCGCGTTCCTCCACCCAGCGGCCCTGCGCGGCCAGCGTCAGGAACATCGCCATCAGGGAGGCCGCGCCGTCGCACATGGCGGCGTCCACCACCTGCCCGCGGCCCGAGCCGCGCGCCTCGATCACCGCGGCCAGTACGCCGGCCACCAGGAACAGCGCCCCGCCACCGTAATCGCCCACCAGGTTCAGCGGCGGCACCGGCTTCCGCCCCTTCGGGCCGATGGCGGCCAGCGCGCCGGTGATGGCGATGTAGTTGATGTCGTGCCCGGCGGCGTGGGCCAGCGGCCCTTCCTGCCCCCAGCCGGTCATCCGGCCGTAGACGAGCGCCGGGTTGCGGGCCAGCGCCGCGTCGGGGCCGAGGCCGAGGCGCTCCATCACGCCGGGGCGGAACCCCTCGATCAGCACGTCGGCGGCGGCGATGAGGTCGAGCGCCCCGGCGACGCCGGCCGCGTTCTTGAGGTCCAGCGCCACGGTACGCCGGCCCCGCGCGGTGATGTCGCGCGGGTCGTCCGGGCGGGCCCCGGCGCGGTCCACCCGCACCACGTCGGCCCCCATGTCCGACAGCATCATCGCCGCGAAGGGGCCGGGGCCGATGCCCTTGAACTCCACCACCCGCAGGCCCCGCAACGGCCCGCGCGCCTCCGCCGCCTGTGACATCACCGTTCCTCCCCCGTGCCGCCATTGTTTGGATGGCATCATAAACATTCTGTTGACACCAAACAAGTGTTTGGTAGCCTGTGCGTGAAAAGCGGACCCGCGCCGCCACGAGAAAGCCCCGGGGAGGGATGAACCATGCCGACGTTCGACGACATCAACCTGTTCCTGCCGGACGTCTGGGCCGGGCACGCCCGCCGCACCCCCAACAAGCCGGCCGTGGTGTGCGGGGAGCGCCGGGTGACCTGGGCGGAGTTCAACGGCACCATGAACCGCCTCGCCAACGCGCTGCTGTCGTCGGGCCTGCGCAGGGGCGACCGGGTCGCCGTGCTGGTGTCCAGCTCGGTCGAGGCGATCGAGGCGATGTTCGGGGTGGTCAAGGCCGGCGCCTGCCTGATCCCGTGCAGCAGCCTGCTCACCCCCGACCAGCTGGCAGTGCTGCTGAACGACGGCGGGGCGGAGTTCCTGATCGTCTCCGCCGACCTGCGCCACCTGATCGACCCGATCCGCGACCGCCTGCCGGCCCTGCGCGCGGACGGCTGCATCGGCGTCGGTTTCGAGGGCGGCGGATGGCGCTCCTACACGGGATTCCTGGAGGGTGCGTCGGACGCGGAGCCGGACGTCCGCTTCGCCATGGGCGACGTGTTCAGCATCATGTACAGCTCCGGCACCACCGGATTGCCCAAGGGTGTCGTGCACACGCACCGGGCGCGCCAGTACTTCTGCGTGTCGAACGCCGTCGAGATGCGTTTCGACAGCACCGCCCGCGCGCTGACCAGCACGGCGCTCTACACCGCCGGCACCTGGCTGATGGTGATGCCGGTCCTGTTCGTCGGCGGCACGCTGCACATCATGCCGCGCTTCACGCCGCAGGACTTCCTGAACACCGTGGCGCGGGAGCGCATCACCCACACCTTCATCGTGCCCAGCCAGATCACCATGACGCTGGCCGAGACGCGGCTGGAGGACCACGACCTGTCCAGCCTGCGCACCGTGCTGTCCGCCGGCTCGCCGCTGCGCCCCGACCTGAAGGCCAAGGTGCTCTCCCACCTCGGCCACGCCTTCTACGAGCTGTACGGCTTCACCGAGGGCACCTCCACCCTGCTGCGGCCGGAGGAGCACGAGGCCAAGTTCCTGTCCGTCGGCTCGCCC
Organism: Azospirillum sp.; assembly: GCF_035627195.1. GTDB lineage: Bacteria > Pseudomonadota > Alphaproteobacteria > Azospirillales > Azospirillaceae > Azospirillum. The sequence continues at coordinate 21,057 of NZ_DASPMG010000294.1, read as the reverse complement.
CTGATCGGGCAGGAGATCGCCATCGTCGACGGCGAGGGCCGCCGCCTGCCGCCCGGCGAGCCGGGGGAGATCGCCGGCCACGGGCCGGGGCTGCTGCGCGAGTACCACGGCAAGCCGGAGGAGACCGCCGCCGCCATCTGGCGGGACGAGCGCGGGCGGACCTTCGTGCGCTCCGGCGACATCGGGCGGCTGGACGCGGACGGCTACCTCACCATCCTCGACCGCAAGAAGGACATGATCATCACCGGCGGGCTGAACATCTTCCCCGCCGACATCGAGAAGGTGGTCAGCGAGCACCCCGACGTCCTGGACATCACCGTGGTCGGCGTGGCGCACGAGAAGTGGGGGGAGACGCCGGTCGGCGTCGCCGTCCTGCGCGACGGCGCCACGGCCACCGCCGACGAGCTGCTGGCCTGGGCCAACGCGCGGCTGGCCAAGCACCAGCGCCTGACGCGCCTGGACATCCGCGCCGAACTGCCGCGCAACGCGCTGGGCAAGGTGCTGAAGCGCGAGCTGCGCAAGGAATTCAGCGAGCAGGGGGCCTGAACCCCGCCGCTTCCCGACACATGGGCCCGATATAAGGGTGAGAGACGATGCCTGAAGCCTACATCTACGACCACGTCCGCACCCCGCGGGGCCGCGGGCGCGCGGACGGCGCGCTGCACGAGATCACGCCGATCCAACTGGCCACCCAGACGCTGGCGGCGCTGCGCGACCGCAACGCGCTGGACACCGCGCTGATCGACGACGTCGTCATGGGCGTGGTCATGCCCATCGGCGAGCAGGGCTGCAACATGGGCCGCGTGGCGGCGCTGAACGCCGGCTATGCCGAAACGGTGTCCGGCTACCAGCTCAACCGCTTCTGCGCCTCGGGGCTGGAGGCGGTGAACGTCGCCGCCGCCCGCGTCAGTGCCAACGAGGTGGACGCGGTGGTGGCGTCCGGCACGGAATCCATGTCGCGCGTGCCCATCGCGTCGGACGGTGGGGCCTGCTACAGCGACCCGCAGGTCAACTGGAACACCTGGTACATCCCGCAGGGCATCGGCGCCGACCTGATCGCCACCATGGACGGCTACACGCGCGAGGACGTCGACGCCTTCGCGCTCGAAAGCCAGCGCCGCGCCGCGCACGCGTGGGAGCAGGGATGGTTCGACCGCTCCGTCGTGCCGGTGCGCGACGTGGTGGGACAGGTGGTGCTGAGCCGGGACGAGCACGTCCGCCCCGGCACCACCATGGCCGACCTCGCCAAGCTGAAGCCGGCCTTCGCCGCGGCGGCCGAGCAGGCCGGCTACGACGCGGTCATGCTGCAGCGCTACCCACAGGTCGAGGCGATCGAGCACGTGCACACCGGCGGCAACTCCAGCGGCATCGTCGACGGCGCCGTGGCCGTTCTGGTCGGCAGCCGGGAGTACGGCGACCGCGCCGGGCTGAAGCCGCGCGCCCGCGTGCGCGCCTACGCCTCCATCGGCAGCGAGCCGGCGATCATGCTGACCGGCCCGGCGGCGGTGACGCGCAAGGTGCTGGCCCGCGCCGGCATGTCCATCGGCGACATCGACCTGTTCGAGGTGAACGAGGCCTTCGCGTCGGTCGTCATGCGCTACATGCGCGAATTCGACCTGCCGCACGACCGGGTGAACGTGGCCGGTGGCTCCATCGCCATGGGCCACCCGCTGGGCGCCACGGGCGCCATGATCCTGGGCACCGTGCTGGACGAGCTGGAACGGCGCGGCCAATCGACCGCCCTGATCACGCTGTGCGCCGCCGCCGGCATGGCGACCGCCACGATCATCGAGCGCGTCTGAGCGCGCCCCCAAAGGATCCCCGACATGAGCACCATCACCTTCACGCTGGGCGACGACGGCGTGGCCGTGCTGACCATCGACGCGCCCGGCCGGCCGCAGAACGTCTTCACGCCGGAGTTCGCCGCCGACCTGGACGCCGCCATCACGCGCATCGCCGGGGACCCGGCGGTCAAGGGCGCCGTCGTCACCTCGGGCAAAGCGTCCGGCTTCATGGCCGGGGCCGACCTCAAGGACCTCGTGGGTGCCTACGAGCGCGGCATCACGGCGGCGGAGGCCGCGGAGTGGGTCCTGGCCGCCTCGCGCCTCTACCGCCGGCTGGAGACCTGCGGCAAGCCGGTCGCCGCCGCCGTCAACGGGCTGGCGCTGGGCGGCGGGTTCGAGCTGTGCCTGGCCTGCCACCACCGCGTGCTGGCCGACGACCCCAAGGCCGTGGTCGGCCTGCCGGAGGTCACCGTCGGCCTGTTGCCCGGCGGCGGCGGCACCCAGCGCCTGCCGCGCCTGATCGGCGTGGAGGCGGCGCTGCCGCTGCTGCTGGACGGCACGCGCCTGAAGCCGGCGGATGCCCTGAAGCTCGGCCTCGTGAACGAACTGGCGCCGGCCGCCGAGGTGGTGGCGCGGGCGCGTGCCTGGGTGCTGGCCAATCCCGGGGCGCAGCAGCCGTGGGACCGCAAGGGCTTCCGCGTGCCGGGCGGGACGGGTCCGCTGGCGCCGTACGCCGCGCGCACCTTCCAGGCCGGCACCTCGCGCCTCAAGGCCGCCACGCAACGGAACTACCCGGCACCGCTCGCCATCCTGTCGGCCGTGTACGAGGGCACGCAGGTGCCCATCGACGTGGGCCTGCGGATCGAGGGCAAGTACTTCGGCACGCTGCTGAGCGGCCCGGTGGCGCGCAACCTGATGCGCACCCTGTTCCTCAACAAGGGCCGCGCCGACAAGCTGGAGCGCCGGCCGGCCGGCGTGCCGAAGGCCGCCGTGCGCAAGCTCGGCATCCTCGGCGCCGGCATGATGGGGGCGGGCATCGCCCACGTGGCCGCCGCCGCGGGCATCGAGGTGGTGCTGCTGGACCGCAGCGAGGAGGCGGCATCCAAGGGCCGGGCGCACGTGGAACGCCTGCAGGCCCGCGACGTGGAGCGCGGCCGCACGACGCGGGAGCGGGCGGACGCCATCCTCGCCCGCATCGTGCCGACCACGCGGTACGAGGATCTGGCGGGGTGCGATCTGGTGGTGGAGGCGGTGTTCGAGAACCGCGCCATCAAGGCCGAGGTGACGCGGGCGGCGGAGGCCGTGCTGTCCGGCGACGCCGTGTTCGCCAGCAACACCTCCACCCTGTCCATCACCAGTCTGGCACAGGTGTCGGCGCGGCCGGAGCGCTTCATCGGCGTCCACTTCTTCTCGCCGGTCGAGCGCATGCCGCTGGTGGAGATCATCGTCGGCGCGCGGACGTCGCCGGCCACCGTGGCCCACGCGCTGGACTTCGTGGCGCAGCTGCGCAAGACGCCGATCGTCGTCAACGACAGCCCCGGCTTCTACACCAGCCGCATCTTCTGCTCCTACATCGACGAGGGCATGGCGATGCTGGCCGAGGGCATCGCCCCGGCGCTGATCGAGAACGCCGCGCGCATGGCCGGCATGGCGACCGGGCCGCTGGCGGTGACCGACGAGGTGTCGCTCGACCTCCAGCGCCTCGTGGTCGAGCAGGCGGAGGCCGACGGGCTGCCGGACCGCTTCCGCCGCCTGCACGCCCAGCCGGTGATCGGCACCTTCAACGAGTTGGGGCGTCTGGGCCGCAAGAGTGGCGGCGGTTTCTATGAGTACCCGGCGGACGGGCGCAAGCGGCTGTGGCCGGGCCTGGCGGACCTCTACCCCCCGCGCGCCGACCAGCCGGACTTGGAGGAGGTCAAGACGCGCCTCCTGACCATCCAGGCGCTGGAAAGTGCGCGTTGCGTCGAGGAGGGCGTGATCACGCAAGCGGCGGACGCCGACATCGGCTCCATCCTCGGGCTGGGCTTCCCGACCTGGACCGGCGGGGCGCTGTCCTACATCGACACGGTCGGGATCGGCGCCTTCGTGGCGGAGTGCCGTCGGCTGGCCGAGCGCCACGGCCCCCGCTTCCAGCCGTCGGCGTGGCTGGAGGAGCGGGCACGGCGCGGGGAGCCGTTCCTGCCGCCCGAAGCACAGGCCGCGTGACCGGGCACGGACAGCTTCACCCGGATCGACGCGTTCCGCCCGCCATCCTTCCCCCCCGGCAGGTGGACGCGCGTGGCACGGCGCACCCCTCGGCGCCGTGCCCGGCTGGCCCGGTCCAGCCGTGATCCGGGGCGTCGGCGGGCCGGGTGCGGGATCGCCGCCCCCGGCCCGGCCGCCACGCCTCAGCCCGCCCGTATGCCTTTGGCGAGCTGCCAGAGCCGGTCGGAGGCGGGGAAATGCCGGTCCGTCCGCCGCATCAGCTTGAACGGAACCATCGGCGAGGACTCCAGCGGCAGGCCCGAGACGCCCGGCGGATGGGGCGTGTGGAGGGTGTATCGGAAATGCGCCATGACCAGCGCCGACGGCCCGCTGTCCTGCAAAAGCAGGTTCGGCTCCACGTCGAAGACCTGCACGAGCTTGGCGCCGAACCCTTCGAGCGGGGCGTAGAGGATGTCGAACTGCCAGGGGTGAAGGGCGCGGGTGTAGACCGCCACCCGCCGTCCGGCCAGCGCCTGCGCCGGTATCGCGGTGGTGTGCGCGGCCAGCGGGTCGTCGTCGCGGAACAGCACCTCGACGCCCAGGTCGCACAGGACGATCTCCTCGAACCCGTCGGCTGCCGGTCCGGTCAGGAAGGCGAGGTCGAGGTCGCCCGCCCGCAGCCGTTCCAGCAGGACCGGGCTGTATCCGGCCTCCAGCTCGATGTCGATGCCCGGCGGCTGCTGGGCGAAGGTGCGCAGCAGGTCGTACCGGGCCTTGATGTTCACGCTGTACGGCGGCGCGCCGATGCGCAGGCGGGCCGTGGCGCGGCGGCGCAGCCGCTCGGCCGTGTCCTCCGCCGTCGCGGCGGCCTGCGCCAGGGCGCGCGCGGCATCCAGGAAGATCAGCCCCTCCTCCGTCAGCTCCACGCGCCGGGTGCTGCGCGCGAAGAGGGCGAATCCCAACTGCTCCTCCAGCTTGCGGATCTGCGTCGACAGCCAGGGCTGGGCGATGCGCAGCCGCTCGGCCGCGCGGGTGAACGACCGTTCCTCGGCGACGATGGCGAAGTAGAGGGCGAGGCGGAGGTCCAGCTTCATCGTTCAGCTCCCGTCATCCCTTCATTCATACGAGATTCTTATGAATATGGCACGCATTCGTATTGGACCATCACACAGCATTCCGTAATGCTGACGAAAAGGCGGCCCCGGCCACGCTCGCAAGCAACGGAGCGGCGGATGCCAATCCCTGGCCGGCCCTTTCAAATGTCCAGACATCAACGCGAAGAGATTCCCGTGCGGGAGACACGTACGCCATCACCGCCCCCATCGTACTCCAGAGGGTTCTTGTCACCCTACCGCGTGCTCGACCTGACCGAAGGCCGGGCTTTGCTGGCCGGCCAGATGCTGGCCCGGCTGGGGGCCGAGGTGATCCAGGTGGAGCCGCCCGGCGGCCGGGCGGGCGACCGGTCCTTCGTCCGCGCCGCCTACGCGGCGGGGAAGCGGTCGGTCACCTGCGACCTCGACCGGACGGAAGGGCGGGCGCTGTTCCTGCGCCTGCTGGAAACGGCCGATGTGCTGATCGAGTCCGCGGAACCGGACGCCATGGCGCGCCGGGGGCTCGATTACGCCACGCTGCGGGAGGCCTTTCCCCGGCTGGTCCACGTCTCCATCACGCCCTTCGGCTCCACGGGGCCGAAGGCCGGCTATGCGGCCACCGACCTCACCATATGGGCGGCCGGCGGCCCGCTGCTGCCGGCGCGGCGCGACGAGCGCGCCCCCTTGCGCATCAGCGTGCCGCAGAGCCTGCTGCACGCCGCCGCCGACGCCGCCAACGGCGCCCTGGTGGCGCTGTTCGCCCGCCGAGTGACGGGGCGCGGGCAGCACGTCGACGTCTCCGCCCAGCAGAGCGTGGCGCAGGCGACGCTGTCCAGCGTGCTGGCGGCGGCGGTCGGGCACGAGAACTTCTCGATCCGTCCCCAGGCCAAAAATACCCAGGCGAACGGCACCGGACGCAAGCTGCTGGACCTCAGCGGCAGCGGGGCGCGCACCGGGCGCACCAAGTGGGTGGTCGCCGACGGCGTGGTCGAACTGCACCTCGCCATGGGGCCGGCCACCGGCCGCTTCACCAACAACCTCTTCGCCTGGATGCACGAGGAGGGGGGGTGCGACGACCGCCTCGCCGCGTGGGACTGGGTGACGCTGCCCGGCCGGATCGAGGCGAACGAGATCGGCGACGACGAGGTCGAGCACGCCCGCACCCTGGTGGCCGCCTTCCTGGCCCCGCGGACGAAGGCGGAGCTGATCGGGAACGCCATGCGCCGCAAGCTGCTGCTGGCCCCCGTTCTCACCATCGCCGATCTGGTGGACAGCCCGCAGCTGGCCGCGCGCGGCTACTTCCAGGCGGTGGAGGACGCAGCCGGCCGCCGGTCGCTGCTGCCCGGCGCCTTCGCCGCCGTCGACAGCCCGGCCTTCGTTCCCACCGGCGCGGCGCCGGAGCCGGGGCAGGACAACGCGCCCGTCTATGGCCGGATCGGGCTGGCGGAATCCGACATCGCCGCCTTGCAGGCGCAGGGAGTGATCTGATCCCATGACCGCACAGCTTTTGCCGTTGAGCCACCTGAAGGTCCTCGACCTCGCCTGGGTCGTCGCCGGCCCCATCGTCGGGCGCGTCCTGGCCGATTACGGCGCCACCGTGGTGCGGGTGGAATCCTCCCGCCGGGTCGAGACCGCCCGCGTGATGGGGCCGTTTCCCGGCGGCGTCACCGACCCGCAGAAGTCCGGCCTCTATGAGAACTGCAACGCCGGCAAGCTCGGCCTGACGCTGGATCTGTCGTCGGCGGAGGGGCAGGGGGTGATCCGCGACCTCGCCGCGTGGTCGGGCGTGGTGATCGAGTCCTTCTCGCCGGGGCAGATGAAGCGCTGGGGGCTGGACTACGAATCCCTGAAGTGCATCCGGCCGGACCTCATCATGCTCAGCACCTCGCTGATGGGGCAGACGGGGCCGTACAGCTCCTTCGCCGGCTTCGGCAACATCGGTGCGGCCATGTCCGGGTTCCAGAACCTGCTGGGCTGGCCGGGGGAACTGCCGGTCGGGCCGTTCGGCCCGTACACCGACTACGTCGCCCCGCGCTTCAGCGTCATGGCGCTGCTGGCCGCCCTGGATCACCGCGACCGCACCGGCGAGGGCTGCTGGATCGACGTGGCGCAGGCCGAGGCCGGCATCCAGTTCCTGGCGCCGGAGATCGTGGAGTACGCCGCCACCGGCCACATCGTCGGGCCGAACGGCAACCGCGATCCGGACATGGCGCCGCACGGCGTGTTCCCCTGCAAGGGCGGCGAGGACGCCTGGGTCGCCGTCGCCGTGCGCGACGACGCGGAGTGGGACCGGCTGGCGCGGCTGGTCGGCGGCGACGCGCTGGCGCGGGACGCGCGCTTCGCCACCCTGGCCGGGCGCAAGGCGAACGAGGACGTGCTGGAGGCGCTGGTGTCCGCCTGGACTGTCGTGCGCACCCCGCACGCGGTGGAGGCCACCCTGCAGGAACTGGGCATCCCCAGCCACGTGGCGGCGTCCAGCGCGGACTTCGTCGATGACCCGCACCTCCAGGCGCGCGGCCACCTGCTGCGCCTGCCGCACCCGCTGATGGGGGAAAGCGTCGTCGAGGCGTCGCGCTTCACTCTGTCCGACACCCCCGGCCGGCCGGCCCGCAGCGCCCCGACCTTCGGGCGCGACGAGCAGCACGTGCTGGCCGGCCTGCTCGGCTACGGCGAGGAGCGCATCGCCGCACTGCGTGAAGCCGGCGTCCTGGTTTGAGGAACCACATGAGCAATTCCCCTTCCACCCTTCCGGATTGGGCCGCGGCGTGGCAGCCGATGATCGACGCCGTGGGGCAGGACTTCGCCCCCGGCCTGAGCCCGCCCGACGCCGACCCGATCGAGCGCGGCACCGTCCGCCGCTACCTGGAGCCGCTGGAGTTCGACTGCCCGCTGCACTACGACCCGGAGGTGGCGCGCGCCTACGGCCACGACGACGTCGTGCTGCCCTGCACGGCGCTGATGACCTTCGCACTCGCACCCGCGTGGCGTCCGGGCGAGACGATTTTCACCAGCGCCGAGCGCGACGCCCAGCCGGCGCGCAGCGCCGTCACCGGCGTGCGCTCCCCCCTGGAGCCGCCGACCACCGGCTTCTTCGCCACCGAGTACGAGGTGGAATACCTCCGCCCGGCCGTCGCCGGCGATCGGCTGGCCCGGCGCGGCGCGAAGCTGGTGGCCTGCACGCCCAAGGAGACGAAGGTCGGCCGCGGCGCCTTCCTGACCTGGGAGACGGACATCGTGAACCAGCGCGGCGAGGTGGTGGCGCACATGCGCTCCAGCTTCTTCCGCTACAACCCGCACCCCGGAGCCGCATCATGACCCGCCGCCCCGACGATCCCGTGTGGGAGGACGTGGCCGAGGGCGAGGAGCTTGCCCCGCTGGCCTTCCCGCTGACCGTCTACCGGCTGGTGATGGCGGCCGGCGCCAACCGCGACTTCAACTCGATCCACCACAATTCCGAATACGCCAAGGCGACCGGCGCGCCGGAGATGTACGCCAACAACTTCCTGCTGCAAGGCATGTGGGAGCGCGCGGTGCGCGCCCGCATCGGCCTGGGCGGCGTCATCCGCCGGCTGTCCGGCTTCCGCATGCGGGTCTTCAACACGGTCGGCGACACCGTCACCGTCAAGGGCCGGGTGCGGCGCACGTGGATGGAGGGCGGCGAGGGCTTCGTGGAGTTCGAGGTGTGGTCGGAGAACGCCCAGGGCGTCTCCGTCGGCCCCGGAACGGTCGTCGCCACCATGCCGCTCGCCACGGAGCCCGTATCATGAGCCACCCCGCACTCACGCCGGAGACGACGCCGGTCATCGTCGGCATCGGCGAGATCACCGACCGCCCCGCCGACCCCGCCCAGGGCCTGGAGCCGCTGCACCTGATGGCCGAAGCGCTGCGCCGCGCCGACCGGGATGCCGGCGGCGGCCTGCTGCGCGGGGTCGATTCCCTCGACGTGGTCAATCAGGTCACGTGGTCTTACCCGGACCTGCCGGCCCGGCTGTGCGAGCATCTGGGCGTGCGGCCGGCGCGCGCCGTCTACGGCCCCATCGGTGGCGAGAGCCCGGTGCGCTACCTGCACGAGGCGGCAGCCCGCATCGTGGCGGGCACCAGCCAGGTCGCCGCGGTCTGCGGGGCGGAGGCGCAGCACACGCTGTCCAAGGCCATGGCGGCCAACGTCACGCTGCCCTGGACGACGCCGTCGCCGGACCCGGTGCGGCGGGTGACGAGCGACAGCTTCACCCACCCGCTGGCCGTGCGGCTGGGCGTGTTCCGGCCGATCAACGTCTACCCCTTCTACGAGAACGCCACCGCCGCGCACTGGGGCCAGACCCCGCGCGAGGCGCTGGCCGAGGCGGGGGAGCTGTGGGCCGGCTTCGCCGCCGTGGCACGCGAAAACCCTTATGCCTGGATGGGGCAGCCCTTCACGGCCGCCGACATCACCACGCCCGGCCCGCGCAACCGGCTGATCGCGTGGCCCTACACCAAGCTGATGGTCGCCAACCCGACGGTGAACCAGGGGGCCGCCGTGCTGGTCACCAGCCTCGCCCGGGCGCGGCAGGCGGGCGTTGCCGAGGACCGTCTGGTCTTCATCCTGGGCGGTGCCGCGGCGCAGGAGCCGCGCGACTACGCCCAGCGGGAGCAGTACCACCGCTCCGACGCGCAAGACGCCGTGCTGACGGCGGCGCGGTCGGTGGCGGAAGGGGAGGGGGCCGCGCTGGACGCGCTGGAACTCTACAGCTGCTTCCCCTGCGTGCCGAAGATGACGCGGCGCATCCTGGGGCTGGACCCGGCGGTGGTGCCGACCGTCACCGGGGGCCTCACCTTCTTCGGGGCACCACTGAACAACTACATGACGCACGCCGCCTGCGGGATGGTCCGCCACCTGCGCGCCAACCCCGGACAGGCCGGCCTGCTGTACGGCCAGGGCGAGTTCGTCACCAAGCACCATGCGCTGGTCGTCTCCACCGGCCGGCCCCCGGCCGGCTTCCGCCACGCCGACGGCGACGCCCAGGCGCGGGTGGAGGCGAAGCGCGGCCCGGTGCCGGCGATCCATGCCGGCGTGACGGAGGGCACCGCCACGCTGGAAACCCACACCGTCCTCTTCGGGCGGGAGGGGGAACCGCTGCATGGCGTCGCCATCCTGCGCCTGCCCGACGGATCGCGCACGCTGGCCCGCGTGCCGACCGGCGACCGCGACGGCATCGCCCTGCTCACCAGCCTCGACCGCACCCCCGTCGGCGCCACCGGCGACCTGCGCCCCGGCACGGACGGCGTCGCCGTCTGGCACCCCACGACAGAGCAATGACTGACCAACACTGATCAACGGCCCGAACGGCCATCCAGGGAGGAGAGACACCCCATGCGCATCACGACCCTCGCCGCCACCGCGGCCCTGCTGGCCGGCCTCGGCGCCGGCATCGGTGCCGGCACCGCCACGGCGCGCGAACTGACCTACGGCACGCACATCCCGTCCTCGCACGTGACGGTGGAGAACGCGCTGACGCCCTTCTTCAACGCCGCCGCGGCGAACAGCAAGGGCGAGGTCAAGTTCGTTCCGCACTACGCCGGCGCCGTGGCCCAGCACAAGACGGTGCTGACGGCGGCGCGCGACGGGCTGATCGACGTCGGCTTCGTCACCGACCTCTACGCCCCGCAGGAACTGCCGACCAGCAACCTGTTCTCCAGCCTCGCCGCCTACGGCGACGACAGCCGCGTCATGTCCGGCGCCATCAACGAGATGCAGCTGCTGAACTGCCCCAACTGCAAGAAGGACGTGGCGGCGTTCGACCTCGTGCTCCTGAACGTGCAGTCGCTGCCGGCGCAGTACGTGATGTGCAAGCCCAAGGTCGCCAGTGCGGCCGACATCAAGGGCAAGCGCGTGCGCGCCACCGGCCCGTGGGCGCGCATGATCGCCACCTGGGGCGGCGTGCCCGTCAACCTGCCGATCACCGACACCTACGAGGCACTGGAGCGCGGCCAGATCGACTGCGCCATGGGCAACATTCCGTTCCTGAAGGCCTACAGCCTGTGGGACGTGGCCAAGAACGTGCTGGACGTGCCGCTGGGCGCCTATTTCGGCGCGGCCACCGTCGCCAACGCCAAGGTCTGGACGTCGCTGCCGCCCGCCGCGCGCATGGCGGTGGAGGACCTGTTCCCGCAGTACGTGGCCGACACCACCTACGCCTACTACGACGAGGAGGCGTCCGTGCGCGCCGAGGCGCAGACGCGCGGCGTCACCTTCGTTCCGCCGTCGGCCGACATGAAGGAGGCGGTCGCCAAGGCCAAGGCCAGCGCCCGCGACGACGCCCTTACCCAGGCCAAGCGCCGCAAGGTGGAGGATGCCGAGGCGCAGGTCGACGCCTTCCTGGCCCTGGTGAAGAAGTGGGAGGGGATCGTCGCCAAGGCCGGCACCGACCGCGCCGCCTACCGCGACGCGCTGAAGACGGAAGTCTTCGCCAAGGTCGCCCGCTGACCGGCCGGCAAGGGTATCCATCATGTCCGCGAACGCCATCCTTTCCCTGTCCCGGTGGGTCGACCGCCTGGGCCTCCTCGGCTTCTGGGCCGGCAGCGTCGGGCTGGCGGCGATGATGCTGCACATCACCGCCGACGTGGCCGGGCGCTTCCTGCTGAACGCGCCCATCACCGGCACGCTGGAGATCGTCTCCACCTACTACATGATCGCGGTGTCGTTCCTGCCGCTGGGCTTCATCCAGTCGCGCCGCTACCACATCGAGGTGGAGTTGTTCACCCAGCACCTGTCCGGCCGCGCGCTGGCGGTGGTGGAGGCGTTCGCGGCCCTGCTGGGGCTGGCCATCTTCCTGGGCATCGCGGTGTCCGGCGCCTTCACCGCGTGGGCGAACACGGTGGCGGGCGAGGCGGTGGACGCCACGCTGTTCGACATCACGGTCTGGCCGACACGCTGGTTCCTGGTGTTCGGCTGCGCGGCGGCGGCGCTGGCCGCCTTCGCAGCATTCCTCGACCGCGGCTACCACGTGCTGCACGGGCATGCGCCGGCCGATGCCGGCACCGCCGCGGCCCCCCGTCGGGCGCTGGCCTGATCCCCATTCACGCACGGAACGCACCATGTCTTCGCCCGCCATCGCCTGCCTCGTCCTGCTCGGCCTGCTGCTTCTGCTGATGCTGCGCGTGCCGATCGCCATCGCGCTGTGCACCGCCGCCCTGGCCGGCATCGCCATCCTGCGCGGGCCTGCCACCGCCTGGGGCGTGCTGGCCGAGCTGCCATACGAATCCGCCGCGCACTGGTCGCTGTCCGCCGTGCCCATGTTCCTGCTGATGGGAGCCGCGTCCCTGCACGGCGGGCTGACCGGGTCGCTGTTCGAGACCATGCGGCTGTGGCTGGGCCGCCTGCCCGGCGGCCTCGCCGTGGCGACCAACGTCGCCTGCACCATGTTCGCCGCCGCGTCCGGCTCCAGCGTCGCCACCTCGGCCGCCATGGCGCCGCTGGCGGTGCCGGAGATGCTGAAGCACCGCTACCAGCCGGCGCTGGCGACCAGCGTCGTCGCCGCCTCCGGCACCATCGGGGCGATGATCCCGCCCTCGCTGGCCTTCGTCATCTACGGCTGGTACACCGGCGCGCCCATCGGCAAGCTGCTGATCGCCGGCATCATCCCGGGGCTGCTGACGGCGGCCGTCTACACGGCGATGATCATGGGCCGCGTGATGGCCGACCCCACCCTGGCGCCCAAGCCGACGGAACGCTACAGCCTGGCCGAGAAGCTGGCCTCGCTGCGCTCCATCTGGCCGGTGCCGCTGCTGATCGTCAGCGTCATGGGCAGCATCTACACCGGCATCGCCACGGCGACCGAGGCGGCGGCGCTGGGGGCCGTGACCGCGCTGCTGATCTGCCTGTTCCGCGGCACGCTGTCGGTGAAGATGCTGCACGGCACCTTCGCCGACACGCTGAAGAGCACGGCCGCCATCTTCATCATCGCCATCGGCGCCGGCCTGCTGGCCAAGTTCCTGGCGCTGAGCGGCCTGCCGGCCTTCCTGGCGTCCTACGTCGACGCCACGGCGCCGCACCCGGCGGTGGTGATCGCCTTCATGCTGGTGCTCTACCTCATCCTCGGCGTCTTCCTGGACCCGATCGGCATCATCCTGATCACGCTGCCGGTGCTGATGCCGATGTTCAAGGTGGTGCAGCTCGACCTCATCTGGATGGGCGTGCTGGTGGTGAAGATGATCGAGATCGGGCTGCTGACCCCGCCGGTCGGCCTCAACGTCTTCGTCGTGAAGGCGGCGGTCGGCGACCGCGTGGCGCTGTCCACGATCTTCCGGGGCGTCGGCTGGTTCCTGGCCGCCGAGGTGGTCATCGTCGCCCTGCTGCTGGCGTTTCCGCAGATCAGCCTGTACCTGCCGTCGCTGATGGAATGATGCCGTCGCGGCGGCGCGCCCGCGGGCGCGAGGAACATGGATGGCCGCCCAGGCATTAACCTGCCATGGACATCACCCATCAACGCGCCCTCATCCATAACGAGGAGCATTTCGCCCGGGCGCTGGCGCGCGCGTCGGCCGGGGCGGTCATCTTCGCCTTCCCGCTGCTGATGACCATGGAGATGTGGGAGCTGGGCTTCTACATGGACCGCTTTCGGCTGGCGCTGTTCATGCTGGTGACGCTGCCGGTGCTGTTCGGGCTGTCCTACTTCTCCGGCTTCGAGGAGACGTTCTGCTGGCAGGACGACCTGATCGACGCGCTGACGGCGTTCGGCGTCGGCTTCCTGGTGTCGGCGGCGCTGCTCACCATCTTCGGCATCACCACGGGGGACCAGCCGCTTCCCGAGATCGTCGGCAAGATCGCGCTGCAGTCGGTGCCGGCCAGCATCGGCGCCATGCTGGCGCGCAAGCAGCTGGGCGGGCGCGACGCGCCGGACCAGGAGCGGCGGCAGCGCTCCTCCTACGCGGGCGAGCTGTTCCTGATGATGGTGGGCGCGCTGTTCGTCGGCTTCAACGTGGCGCCGACGGAGGAGATGGTGCTGATCGCCTACAAGATGACGCCGTGGCACACGGTGGCGCTGGCGTTCCTGTCGCTGGGGCTGCTGCACGTCTTCGTCTACACGGTGGGCTTCGCCGGGCAGGAGAGCCGGGGGGAGGACACGTTCCGGTCCGTCTTCCTGCGCTTCACGGTGGGCGGCTACGGGCTGGCGCTGCTGGTCAGCTTCTACCTGCTGTGGACGTTCGAACGGGTGGGCGGCCTGTCGGCGATGGAGCTGGTGACCTCCATCGTCGTGCTGGGCTTCCCCGCGGCGCTGGGCGCCGCCACGGCCCGGCTGATCGTGTGAGGGGAGGGCAGGGCATGGCCGAGGCGGTGCAACGGGACGAGGCGCGCGGGAAGAGCTGGGCGGGGCCGGCGTCGGTCTCCTGGCTGGCGTGGATCACGTCGGGCCTGGGGCTGGTGCTGTTCCTGGGCTCGGTGGGGGTGCTGGGGTACGAGGGGCTGTTCCGCAGCGGCGGCGACCCGGTCATCGTGCTGAGCGTGGAGGGCGTCACGCACGACGGCCAGCGCTGGCACGCCCGCGTCCGGGCGGAGAACACCGGCGGCACCACGGCCGCGCGCGCCCGCGTGGCCGGGCATCTGCTGTCCGGCGGCGGCGTGGTGGAAACGGCGGAGGTGGAATTCGACTATCTCCCCGCCGGATCGACCCAGCGCGGCGGCCTGTACTTCGACCGCGACCCCGCCGCGCACGAGCTGCGCCTGCGCGTGCTGGGCTATGCCGAGCCCTGAGGCGAGGCACGTTCGCCCGCGCCCCCTGTTGTCGTGGGGTACGGGACGGCAGGGCGGGGGCGGCGATGGACGAGGCGAACATCGGCAACGGCGGGCACGCGGAACCCATCCCGGACGACGCGGTCGAGGCGCGGCCGGCCGTGCGCGAGGCGATGGCGAAGGCCGGCTTCGCGGCGGTGGACACCGGCGACGGCTGCTTGGCGTGGTGCCGTTCCACCAACGACGGCACGCACACCATGATCTCCTGCAACAACAGCCTGGACGGTGACCCGGCGAGCGCCGACTGGATCGCCGGCCGCTACGGCGACGAGGGCGGGTTCGTGGAGGTCAACGGGCTGGGGCTGGCCGGGGCGCTGGACGCGGCGGACCTGCTGCCCGCCCCGGTCCGCGTCGACGGATCGGTGGTGGAGGCGCTGTATCCGTCGCTGCAACAGGCGCTGGACGATCTGGCGTGACGGCGCCTGCACAATTCGTCATCGCCGAAGCCTAAAATTCCGGCATGTGCCGAAATGCCCGGCGCCTGTGCACGCGCAGGGCCCTGCGAATCACCAGGGAAGCCCTTATCCCACCGTCTGGCACGGGGCTTGCGATGGTATGCGCCGAGAGCCGCTAGGGTTCCGGCCGGGGCGCGGGTGACGCCGTTCCGGTGACTGGTCCGAGAGCGGCAACCTGCCCGGTGAACAGCGGGCAGGCACACGGCGGGACAAAAGCCCGGGAGGTTCCGAACACGGAGGCTGCAGCTCCGGTGGGACTTCCCAACGCCTGCAATCCTCCTTTGGACTTCATGCTCCGGCCGGGACGACCCGGCCCGCGGACCACCCTTGCGGGTCCGTGCCTGGGGCCTCGGCCGGGACGACCCGGAACGGGAAGGAGGCAAGGGATGGCCCACGGCCACACCACTGAGGACCACACCACTGAGGACCACACCACTGGGGACGTGCTGTACGAGGACGAGATCCCCGGCGGCAAGCACTGGTCGCTCACCGTCCGGCGCGGGACGGTCCTGCGGCTGATCGACCGCGAGGGCGGCGCCAACGTCGGCATGCTGTTCTACAACCCGCAGAATTTGCTGGAGCGCTACAACGCCCCCGACACGCTGAAGTGCCAGCACACCTTCAAGCTGACGGCCGGACACTGCCTCTATTCCGACATGGGGCGGATCTTCTGCTCCATCGTCGAGGACACGTCGGGCTGGCACGACACGGTGTGCGGCAACACCACCAAGGCGCTGGTGGCGGAGCGCTGGGGCCACAAGACCTATCAGGAGCACCGCAACGGCTGGACGCTGAACGGGCACGACAGCTTCCTGGTGGAGGCGGCCAAGTACGGCATGGGGCGCCGCGACCTCGCCGCCAACGTGAACTGGTTCAGCAAGGTGGCGACGGCCGAGGACGGCTCGCTCACCTTCGACCCCGGCCACGCCAAGGCCGGCGCCTTCGTCGACCTGCGGTTCGAGATGGACACGCTGGTGCTGCTGCACACCTGCCCGCACCCGCTGAACCCCGCGACCGAGTACCCGCGCAAGCCGATCACCTACCAGCTGCGCACGGCGCCGCCGGTGGCCGCGGACGACCGCTGCAAATGCTCGCGGCCCGAGAACGAACGCGGGTTCGAAAACACCCGCCTGTACCACGTGTGCGGTTGAGGAGCGTCGCCATGATCAAGGAAAGCACGCTCAACCCCCAGGCCGCCGCGTACCGCAAGGTCGTTCCGGCCGGTGACTACTGGATGGAGGTGGTGCGCAAGGGCCAGACCTTCCGCATCGTCGACCTGGAGGGCAACCAGGCGGCCGACACCCTGTTCTACAGCGCCGCCGACCCGGCCGAGCGCTACAGCGCCGTCGACACCATCCAGGCGCAGCGCAACGTCTATTTGTCGGTGGGCACCAGGCTGATGTCCACCATGGGCAACCCCATGCTGGAGATCGTCGCCGACACGGTCGGCCGCCACGACACGCTGGGCGGGGCCTGCGCCACCGAGAGCAACACGGTGCGCTACGCCCTGGAGAAGAAGTGCATGCACGCCTGCCGCGACAGCTGGATGCTGGCGGTGGCGGAGAACGAGCACTTCGGCCTGACCAAGCGCGACATCACCCACAACATCAACTTCTTCATGAACGTGCCGGTCACGCCGGACGGCGGCCTGACCTTTGCCGACGGGGTCAGCGGCCCCGGCAAGTACGTGGAGATGCGGGCGGAGATGGACGTGATCGTCCTCATCTCCAACTGCCCGCAGCTGAACAACCCCTGCAACGCCTACAACCCGACACCCATCGAGGTGCTGGTGTGGGATCCGGTGTGAGGGGACGACGCATGTTCACCAAGGTCCTGATCGCCAACCGCGGCGAGATCGCCTGCCGCGTCATCCGCACGCTCGACCGCATGGGCATCACGTCGGTCGCCGTGTATTCGGAGGCCGACGCCCATTCCCTGCACGTGGCGCTGGCGGGGGAGGCCGTCTGCATCGGCCCGGCCGCCGTGTCGGAAAGCTATCTGAACGCGGAACGCATCCTGGAGGCGGCGAAGGCGACGGGGGCGCAGGCCATCCATCCCGGCTACGGCTTCCTGTCGGAGAACCCCGGCTTCGCCGAGGCGTGCGCGGCGGCCGGCATCGTCTTCATCGGGCCGACGCCGGAGCAGATGCGCGCCTTCGGCCTGAAGCACACGGCGCGCGAGCTGGCCGAGCGGAGCGGCGTGCCGCTGTCGCCGGGCAGCGGGCTGCTGGACGACGTCGATCACGCCAGGGCGGAGGCCGCGCGCATCGGCTATCCGGTGATGATCAAGAGCACGGCCGGCGGTGGCGGCATCGGCATGCAGCTGTGCCGCGACCCGGAGCAGCTGGCCGGCATGTTCGAGGCGGTCTGCCGCCTGTCGCGCAACAACTTCAAGGACGGCGGCGTCTACCTG
The DNA here is from genome assembly GCF_035627195.1 of Azospirillum sp. Lineage (GTDB taxonomy): Bacteria > Pseudomonadota > Alphaproteobacteria > Azospirillales > Azospirillaceae > Azospirillum. The sequence continues at coordinate 3,362 of NZ_DASPMG010000294.1, read as the reverse complement.
GAGAAGTTCGTCGAGCGCGCCCGCCACATCGAGGTGCAGATCTTCGGCGACGGCAAGGGCACGGTCGTGGCGCTGGGCGAGCGCGATTGCTCCGCCCAGCGTCGCAACCAGAAGGTCGTCGAGGAGACGCCCGCCCCCGGCATCAGCGATGAGTTGCGCCGCAGCTTGTTGGACGCGGCCGAGCGGCTGGGCCGCGCCGTGAGCTATCAGTCCGCCGGCACGGTGGAGTTCGTCTACGACGACGCGGCGGGCGAGGCGTACTTCCTGGAGGTCAACACCCGGCTTCAGGTCGAGCACGGCGTGACCGAGGAGGTCACCGGCATCGACCTCGTGGAATGGATGATCCGGCAGGCGGCTGGCGAAGCGCTGCCGCTGGGCGAAACGGCGGGCATGGCGCGGGGCGCCTCGATCCAGGTGCGCGTGTACGCCGAGGATCCGGGGCGCAACTTCCGCCCCTCCTCCGGCATCCTGACCGAGGCGGTGTTCCCGGACGACGCGCGCGTCGAGACCTGGGTGGAGCAGGGCAGCGAGATCACCCCCTTCTACGACCCGCTGGTCGCCAAGATCATCGTGACCGGTGCCGATCGCGCCGAGGCGCTGGCGAAGCTGCGGGACGCGCTGGCGCGCTGCCGGCTGGCGGGGATCGAGACGAACCTGGGCTACCTGCGCCAGCTGGCCGCCGATCCGGCCTTCGCGGCGGGCGGCATCACCACGCGGTATCTGGAGACCTTCGCCTATTCCGCGCGCACGGTGGAGGTGGTCACCCCCGGCACGCTGACGACGGTGCAGGACCATCCCGGCCGCGTCGGCTATTGGGAGGTCGGCGTGCCGCCGTCGGGGCCGATGGACCCGCTGGCCTTCCGCCTGGGCAACCGGGTGCTGGGCAACCCGGACGGGGCGGCGGGGCTGGAGATCACCGTGTCCGGCCCGACGCTGAGCTTCAACGCCGCCGCCGTGGTGTGCCTGGCCGGTGCGCCGATGCCGGCCGACGTCGACGGGCAGCCGGTGCCCTTCTGGCAGCCGGTCGAGGTGCCGGCCGGCGCCACGCTGCGCATCGGCACGCTGAGCGGGGCGGGCTGCCGCGCCTACCTGCTGGTGCGCGGCGGGCTGGACGTGCCGGACTATCTGGGCAGCAAGTCCACCTTCACGCTGGGCAAGTTCGGCGGCCACGGCGGGCGGGCGCTGCTGCCCGGCGACGTGCTGCACCTGGGCGACGCGCCGGCCGGGCCGATGCGGGCGCTGGGCGAGGACGAGATCCCGGTGCATGGGCATGCGTGGGAGATCGGCGTTCTGTACGGCCCGCACGGCGCGCCGGACTTCTTCACGGAGGAGGACATCGCCGCCTTCTTCGCCGCCGACTGGGAGGTGCACTACAACTCCAGCCGCACCGGCGTGCGCCTGATCGGGCCGAAGCCGCAGTGGGCGCGCAAGGACGGCGGCGAGGCGGGGCTGCACCCCTCCAACATCCACGACAACGCCTACGCCATCGGCACCATCGACTTCACCGGCGACATGCCGGTGATCCTGGGACCGGACGGGCCGAGCCTGGGTGGCTTCGTCTGCCCGGCGACCATCGTCGGCGCCGAACTGTGGAAGATCGGCCAGTTGCGGCCGGGTGACAAGGTGCGCTTCAAGCGGCTGGCGCCGGAAGCGTTTCTCAACCCCTCTCCCGCCCCGGGAGAGGGAGGGGCCCGCGCGCATGCGCGGGAGGGTGAGGGTGCATCCAAGGATCCTTGCCTTTACCCTCACCCGGCGCCTTCGGCGCCACCCTCTCCCGGGGCGGGAGAGGGTTTGGGGGGCGCCATCCTCCACACCCTTCCCGCCACCGACGCCCGTCCGGCCGTCGTCTACCGCCGGGCGGGGGACGCGTACCTGCTGGTGGAATACGGCCCGCTGGTGCTGGACCTGACGCTGCGGTTCCGGGCGCACGCGCTTCAGCAATGGCTGGCGGCGCAGGACCTGGACGGCATCATCGACGTGACGCCGGGCATCCGGTCGCTGCAGATCCACTATGACGGCGGGGTGCTGCCGCTGGTCACGCTGCTCGACCGGCTGGTGGCGGCGGAGGGTGAACTGCCGGCCGTGGACGACCTGGAGGTGCCGACGCGCATCATCCACCTGCCGCTGTCGTGGGACGACGAGGCGACACGGCTGGCCATCTCCAAGTACATGCAGTCGGTGCGCGCCGACGCCCCCTGGTGCCCCAGCAACATCGAGTTCATCCGACGCATCAACGGGCTGGACGACATCGAGGCGGTGAAGGAGATCGTCTTCGGCGCCAGCTACCTCGTGCTGGGGCTGGGCGACGTGTACCTGGGCGCACCGGTGGCGACGCCGGTGGACCCGCGCCATCGCCTCGTCACCACCAAGTACAATCCGGCGCGCACCTGGACGCCGGAGAACGCGGTGGGCATCGGCGGTGCGTACATGTGCGTCTACGGCATGGAGGGGCCGGGCGGCTACCAGTTCGTCGGCCGCACCTGCCAGATGTGGAACACGCACAAGGCCACCGACGCCTTCGAGCCGGGCAAGCCCTGGCTGCTGCGTCACTTCGACCAGATCCGCTTCTTCCCCGTGACCCATGAGGAGTTGATGCGGTTCCGCGCCGACTTCCCGCTGGGCCGCGCGAAGCTGCGCATCGAGGAGGAGACGTTCCGCCTCGCCGACTACCGCCGCTTCCTGGAGGAGAACCGGGAGAGCATCGCCACCTTCAAGGCGCGCCAGCAGGCCGCCTTCGAGGAGGAGCGGGCGCGCTGGGAGGCCGCCGGGCAGAACGCCTACGTCTCCGAGGTGGCCGACGATGCCGGGGCCGAGGCGCACGGCGACCTGCCGCCGGGCAGCGAGGCGGTGCCCAGCCCCGTACCGGGCAGCGTGTGGAAGATCGCGGCCGAGCCGGGCGCCACGGTGAAGGCCGGCGACCCGCTGCTGATCGTCGAATCCATGAAGATGGAGATCACCGTGGCCGCGCACGCCGACGGCACGCTGGCCGAGATCCGCTGTGCCGAGGGGCAGGCGGTGACGCTGGGCCAGACGCTGGCCGTCCTCCTCCCCGCCGCCGCGTGAAAGGACAGAGCATGACCGTAAAAAGCCTGGAAATCGCGGTCCTCGCCGGGGCCTACGCCGACGGCAGCCTGACGCCGGCCGCCGTGCTGGACGCCGTGCACGACCGCATCGACGCCATGGGCGAGCGGCCGGTGTGGATCCATTTGCTGTCCCGCGCCGAGACCGCCGAGCGGCTGGCCGCCGCCGAGGCGCGGCGCCGGGCGGGGGAGCGCCTGCCGCTGTTCGGCATCCCCTTCGCGGTGAAGGACAACATCGACGTGGCCGGCCTGCCGACCACGGCGGGGTGCCCGGAGTTCGCC
>NZ_DASPMG010000293.1:0-25419 GCF_035627195.1 Azospirillum sp. | reverse complement strand
ATGGCCTGATAGGACTTGTTGGCGAGCGGGAAGAACGCCAGCTTGATGATGACCGTAAAGATCAGGATCGCCACGCCGAAGTTGCCGACCAGACCGGCGATCCAGTCCAGCGCGTAGAAGAACGGCTTGGTCAGGAAGTAGAACCAGCCGAAGTCGATCGCCAGGTCGAAGTTGGCGATGTCGTACTGCTTGGAATAGGCGTCGAGCAGGCGCACCTGCTTGGCGCCGGCGAACAGGCGCGCGGTGTCCTCGGCGGTGCCGCCGGCCGGGATCTCGACCGCGGTGCCCATCAGGTCGACCTGGTAGCGGTCCTGGTTGCCGGCGGTGGTGTGGACGAAGCGCCCGGTCTCCGTCGCCTTGGCGTCGGGGATCAGCGAGACCAGCCAGTACTTGTCGGTGATGCCGATCCAGCCACCGGTGGTCTGCTTGGTAACGGTCTTGGCCGACTTCAGGTCGTCGTACTTGGTCTCGTACAGCTTGCCGTCGAAGACGCCCAGCGGGCCTTCGTGCAGGATGTAGAAGCCCTCGGTGAACGGCGTGCCGTGGCGCGAGACCAGGGAGTAGGGCAGCAGGCGCACCGGGGCCGACCCGGTGTTGCGCACGCGCTGGGTGATCGTGAACATGTAGTCGGGGTCGACGGCGACCGTGCGCTCGAACACCAGACCCTTGCCGTTGTCCCAGGTGAGGACCAGCGGCTTGTCCGGCGTCAGCTCCGTGCCCTGGGCGGTCCAGCGGGTGTTGGCGTCTGGCGTCGGCACGCTGCGGTCCTCCGGCACCCAGCCGAACTCGGCGTAGTAGCCGTTCGGCGCGCCGGCCGGCGAGAGCAGGACGATCTCCGGGCTCTTCGGGTCGGGCGTGACGTGGTAGTTGGCCAGCGTCAGGTCGTCGATCCGGCCGCCCTGCAGATTGACCGACCCGTGCAGCGACGGCGTGGCGATCTTCACGCGCGTGCCGGCCGCGAACTGCTCCGCCAGCAGCTGCGGGCGGTCCTTGGGGGCCTCGGGCGCCTGGGCCGTGGGGGCGGGGACGTTGACCGTCTGTTCGGTCTGCCGCGCCTGTTCGGCCTGCCGCTGCTGGACCTTCGGGCCCTCGTAGAGGAACTGGAAGCCCAGCAGGATGGCGATCGACAGCACGATCGCCAGGAGGAGGTTGCGTTGGTCGGTCATGGTTCCCCGAGAGTGTCCGTCGGACCTTGCGTCAGTCGCTCGTGTCAGGCCGCTCGTGTCACGCCGCTCGTGTCAGGCGCGCCGCCTAGTGATGCCTGAAGTGCTGATGATGCGCCACCCCGCATGACGCGTCGCCACAGCGATACCCGGCTTTTCGCGGCTCCGGCACGGGATCGTAGCCCGAGCCGCCCCACGGCTGGCAGCGCAGCAGGCGGCGCACCGTCAGCCAGCCGCCGCGGATGGCGCCGTGCGTGGCCAGTGCCTCCAGCGCGTAGTTGGAGCAGGTCGGGAAATAGCGGCAGTGGAAGCCGACGAAGGGCGACAGGGTCCACTGGTAGCCGATCACCAGCGCGCGCATCAAATGGGCAAGCGGGCTCATTCACCCTCCGTCCGGCGTGGGTGGTGGCGCCGTGGGTGGCGGCGTGCGCAATGGTTCGCCGTCGCGCCAGAGGCCGAGGCGTTTGAGGGCGGCCGTCAGGTCGCCCAGAAGGTCGGTCCAGGGCCGGTCAGCGGTGTCCTTGCGGGCCACCAGCACGAAGTCGTGGCCGGGGGCGGCGTGCGCGGGCAGGATCAGGCGGGCGGCCTCGCGCAGGCGGCGGCGCGCGCGGTTGCGCACAACCGCGTTGCCGACCTTGCGACTTGCCGTCAGCCCAATACGAAGCGGCGGCTCGCCGGGGGCGGGCCGCTGCCTGTCATCATGTCGGCGCACCTGCAGGATCAGGCCGGGTGCCACGTGCTTGCGGCGTGTCCCGGCCACGGCCAGGAACTCCGGCCGCCGCTTCAGGCGCCCGACCAGCCGGTCCGGCGCCGTCATGGGATGCCTTAGGCGCTGAGAACCTTGCGGCCCCGCGCGCGACGGCGAGCGAGAACCTTGCGGCCACCAACGGTGGCCATGCGGGCGCGGAAACCATGCCGGCGCTTGCGCACGAGCTTCGAGGGCTGGTACGTGCGTTTCACGTTACCTACTCCGTACTTCGATCACGGGACAAAACGAGCCCCGCTGTATAGAGAGGTGCAGGGGCGGAGTCAACCGCGCGCCGTCCACTTTCTTGCTGATTGCCGCCCGGACCGGCGGCGCTCCTGCAAAGAGGGGGTGCCCCCTTCGCGCCTTTGCCCCATTGGCCGCCTCCCGCCAGTTTTCGCTCTCGTGGATCAAGCAGGCGAGAGCGGGCACGGGGCATGGCGGGACGACGGCACACACGGGCACGCGGCGACTCCATCGTTCTGATCGGCGTGCTCGCGCTTCTCTTCTGCCTGTCCGCAGCCGTGCCCGCCCTGGCGCAGGGCGTCGTCTACGTCTCGCCGCGCGGCGACGACCGCTGGACCGGCCGCTCGCCGGAACCGAGCCCGGACGGGCGCGACGGTCCCTTCGCCACGCTGGACCGGGCGCTGGCGGCGGTGCGCGGCGGCGGCCCGAAGACCGTGCTGCTGCGCGGCGGCACCTATCGCCTGACCGAACCCGTGCGCCTGGGGCCGGAGGACGAGGGGCTGCGCATCGCCGCCTTCCCCGGCGAGCGGCCGGTGTTCAGCGGGGGCGAGGCGGTGGGGCCGTTCCAGGCGGAGGCCGGCGGCGTCTTCTCCGCTCCGCTCGCGCGTGAGCCGGGGCTGGACGCGGTGCTGGACGGCACGCGGCTCACAGCCGCGCGCAGTGGCGACTACGACCCGGCGGAGCCCATCCGTACGGGCTGGTTCGTCGCCACCGCGATCAAGGGCGGCGGCGACAAGCGCCGCTTCCGCTACGCGCCGGGCACGGTGGACGCGCGCTGGGCCGCACCCGGCGTGCGCGTGCAGGCGCTGGACCGCGACCGGCAGGCCGACGACATCGCGGGCATCGAGCGAATCGAGGCGGCGCGCAACACCCTGGTGCTCGACCGCGACGGCGTCCAGCCGTTCCGCGAGGGTTCCACCTTCCGCCTGCTGGGCCATCCCGACTTCCTGAAGCACCCCGGCCAGTTCGCCTGGCGGGCGCGGGACAAGCGCCTGCTGGTCCTGCCCGAGAACCCGGCCGACCTGGACGCCCAGCCGGTCGTGGTGGCGCGGCTGGGCGCGCTGTTCCGGCTGGTGGACGCGCGCGGCGTCGCGCTGGAGGGGCTGCGGTTCGAGGACGTGCCCCACACCGGCGCCGCCGTGCGCATCGAGGGTGGCGAGGGCAACCGCATCGTCGGCAACGCGTTCCGCCACGTCGGCACGGCGGTGGAGGTGCTGGCCTCCCCCGACAACGAGATCCGCGCCAACCGGATGGAGCACCTGGGCCGTGCCGGCGTCGACCTGAAGCCGGGCAGCCACGGCACCCGCGTGCTGGGCAACAGCATGCGCCACGTGGGCGAGGTGGCGCTGTTCAGCGCGGGCGTGTTCGTGTCGGGCTGCCAGAACACGCGGATCGCCCACAACGACATCCGGCACGCCGCGCGCTACGGCATCTCGGTGAAGAACACCGGGCCGGAGACGATCAACATCGACACCGCCATCGAGTACAACCGCATCGAGGACACGGCGCGCGAGACCGCCGACGCTGGTGCCGTCGAGGTGCTGGGCCTCAGCGACATCGACACGCGCACCGCCATCCGCTTCAACGACATCCGGCGCACCGGCGGGCTGGCCACCGACGCCGCCGGCCGCTGGCTGGAGCGCCACCGGGGCTTCGGCGTCTACCTGGACGACCTGACCAACGGCGTGCGGGTGGAGGGCAACTTCCTGATGGACACCGGCATGGCGGCGGTGTTCATCCACGGCGGCGACGGCAACCGGGTGCACAACAACATCGCCGTGCTGACCCGGGCGCAGGACAAGTTCCTGCGCCTGGAATGGGTGCCGCGGGCGGGCATCGCCGGTTTCCTCAAGGACAACGCCATCACCCGCAACATCATCCACGCCCGCGCCCCCGTCACGCAGATCGTCGAAACGCACACCGGCGGGGAGGCGGAGATGGACCTCAACATCATCGACCGTCCCGGCCGCAGCCCCGGGCGCGGGGCGCCGACGCAGGCGCGCGCGGCGTCCGGGCCGCGTCTGCCGGCGCCCTACTTCGTCGACCCGGCGGCCGACGACTTCCGCCTGCGCCCCAATTCCCCCGCGCAGGAGCTGGGGATCGAGGACCTGCCGTGGGCGCGCATCGGCCCGCAGGGATTGGGGCGCTAGGCGGTGGACGGCCCGACAGCCCCCATGGCAAACCTGGATGCCGGCCCCTCGGCCACCTGCGGGCTGGTTCCGCCCGTCCTCGACTTCGCCGCCCTGCCGGCGCGGCTGCGGCGCGAGCTGCGCGCCGACCACGTGGGCGAGACGGTGGCCGTGCGCCTGTACGAGGGCGCCGTCGCTGGCAGCCGCGACGCCGGTGTGCGCCGCTTCGCAACCAGCCACCGCGCCATCGAGGAACGGCACCTGTGCCTGTTCGACGGCCTCGTGCCGCCGCCGCACCGCAGCCGGCTGCTGCCGCTGCTGCGCGCCGGCGGCTGGCTGATGGGCTGGCTGCCGGCCAAGGCGGGGCCGCCGGCCTTCTACGCCGTGGTGGCGGCGGTGGAGCGCTGGGTGGACGGCCACTACGCCGCCCAGATCGCCGCCGCCCGCCGCCTGGGCGCGGACGACACGCTGCTGGCGCTGCTGGAGGCCTGCCGAAGCGACGAACGCCACCACAGCGAGGACGCCGCGCACGCCGCCAGCACGCGTCCGCCGCTGGCCCGCCTGCTGGCGGCCGTGGCGGTGGGCAGTTCGCGCGTCGGCGTGGTGCTGGCGCGGTGGGTGTGAGGAGCCGGCGGCAGACGCGCTTCAACAAGGCGCGCTTCAAAAATGTCCGTGGACCGGCGCCGGGTCCCCGCTCCGCCGGCCGGTCAGCAGATCGGCCACGATCTTCAGATCCCCGCCGCGCGGATCGGGCGGTGCCACGCCGGTGCGCGCCGCCGGGTGGCGCGCCTGGAAGCGGCTCCGCAGGGCGGGGCTCGGCAGCAGGTGGCGGCAGGCCGGGCCGCCCGCCCGCACCAGCAGCGCCGTGCCCAGCGAACGGCGCGCCGGGTCGGGGAGGGCACCGTGGTGCACGAACACCGCGTAGCCCAGCAGGCGCGCCAGGCCGGCCAGCGCCACGGCGTGCCAGCAGCCCCGACCGGCGTCGGCGGGCAGGTACAGGCGCCGGTCGTCCTCGAACGCGCCGGCCAGCAGGGTGGAGGCGGCGCCCAGCACCCGCACGAACCGGTCCAGGCGGTAGCTGACGCTCCGGCCCTCATAGCCCGGCGACAGGTCGGCCACCTGCACGGGCTGGCGGTCGAGCAGGCGTTCGAGCACGAGCAGCGTGGTCCGGCTGGTGCCGTCGCCGGGCGGGGGCAGGCGGCCGGCGACCACGATCCACGGCATGGCGTCCTCCTCCCGTCTCCCGTCCAGATCTCACGTTCAGTCTGGGGCGTCCCGCCAAGGCAACGGCTCTTATGGCGTGTTGTTCCCCGTCTTCCCGGCTAGCGTGAAAGACGGAGACTGTGGACCCGGCCGCGCCGGTCGCCGATAATGGCGCGATCCGAATGGGGGAATTCACGGCATGGCGGAGCACGACACGCGCTGGCTGGAGGCGTTCCCGGCGCTTGCCGCGCTGGAGCCGGAGGCGCTGGCCCTTCTCTGCACGCGCGCCCAGCGGGTGACGCTGCCGCGCGGCACGGTGGTCTTCCAGGTCGGCAGCCTGTGTCAGAACTACCTGATGATGCTCGGCGGTTCGGTGCGGGTGCAGATGGTGTCCGAAACCGGGCGGGAGATCGTGCTGTACCGGGTGCAGCGCGGCGAGACCTGCATCCTGACCACCGCCTGCCTGATGACGCGCGGCGACTACAGCGCCGAGGGCGTCGCCGAGACGGACCTCGACGCGGTGGCCCTGGGGGCCGCCACCTTCCACGATCTGATGGCCCGGTCGGCGGTGTTCCGCGACTTCGTCTTCGCCTCCTTCGGCTCGCGGCTGATGGGCATGATGATGCTGGTGGAGGAGGTGGCGTTCGGCCGCATCGACCTGCGGCTGGCGCGCTTCCTGGTGGATCACCGCGACGGTGGCGGCGGACTGGACACCACGCACCAGGCGCTGGCGGTCGAGCTGGGCACCGCGCGCGAGGTGGTGAGCCGCCAGCTCAAGGAGTTCGAGCGGCGCGGGCTGGTGGCGCTGACGCGCGGCCGCATCGCCGTGCGCGACCCGGCGGGGCTGGAGGACTTGGCGGGACAGCGGGAGACTGCGATCCCGTAGACTGTGACCTAGTCACAGACAGGTTGTGCGGGACGCGCTTCAATCGCGCCATCGAAACCGCACCCTGGACCCGGAGAGTTCCCATGCAAAACGTCGGTGGTGTCGACCGCGCGCTGCGCGCCGTCGTCGGCCTGATCCTGATCGCCCTGGTGTTCGTCGGCCCGCAGACCCCGTGGGGCTGGGTCGGCCTCGTGCCGCTGCTGACCGCGATCATCGGCTTCTGCCCGGCCTACACGATCTTCGGCATCAAGACCTGCAAGATCAATTGAGCCGTCCAGACGCTTGAGCCGAACATGACATTGGGTTTTCGCTGGCGCTCAACCCGATCTACGCGGACCATCGCACGTAGGTTGGGTTGAGCGCAGCGAAAACCCAACGCTTTTCCGCCTCACCCGCGCGGGGCGTGCTTGTTCAGGATGCGCTGCAGCGTGCGGCGGTGCATCTTCAGGCGGCGCGCGGTTTCCGACACGTTGCGGTCGCACTGCTCGAAGACGCGCTGGATGTGTTCCCAGCGCACGCGGTCGGCCGACATGGGGTTGTCCGGCGGTTCGGGCAGCGTGCGGCCGTCGGCCAGCAGCGCCATTTCCACCGCGTCCGCGTCGGCGGGCTTGGGCAGGTAGTCGACCGCGCCGGCCTTCACGGCGGCCACCGCCGTGGCGATGTTGCCGTAGCCGGTCAGCATGACGATGCGGGCGTCCGGGCGCGCGTCGCGCAGCGCCTTCACAACGTCCAGGCCGCTGCCGTCCGCCAGACGCAGGTCGACCACGGCAAAGGCGGGGGCCGATTCCTGCGCCACGTCGATGCCGACCTGCACGCTGTCCACCGCCACCACATTGAAGCCGCGCTTCTCCATCGCACGGGCCAGACGGATTCGGAAGGGCGCGTCGTCGTCCACGATCAGAAGGCTGCGGGTAACGTCGCCGGTGAACGTGAGCTTGGCCGCTTCTCCCGCTGGACTGTCGTCCGTGACCATTGCGTTATCCACCACTATTCCCTTGGTTCTAGACTGAAACGGTCCCAGCGTACGATAACTCGCGCGCCACCGCTACGATTATTGCTGAAACCCACGCTTGCACCCGTCTTTTCCAACAGCGTCTTGGCGATGAAAATTCCCAGTCCCATGTGCCCGCCGCGTTCGGCGCGCGTGGAGATGTAGGGTTCGCCGATACGGTTGAGGACGTTGGGCGGGAATCCGGGCCCGTCGTCCATCACCGACACGCTGACGGTGCGGTCGTCCCACGCCGCGGTCACGGTAACGCGGCGCTGCGCGAACTGGTGCGCGTTCTGGATGAAGTTGCCGAGGCCGTGCAGGATCTCCGGGCTGCGGCGCAGCACCGGCTCCTCGCTGTCGCCGTCCGGCTGCGGCTCCACCACGAAATCGATGTGCGGCAGCTCGTGCGGCGCCCCGGCCTCGTCGATCAGTGCGGTCAGCGCCAGCCGCTCGAACGGGTCGCCGCCGTCGGCCTCCGGCTTGCGGGCGAGGTCGGCCAGGATGTCGCGGCAGCGCATCACCTGGCTTTGCAGCAGCTGCACGTCCTCGGCCAGCGGGCTGTCCTTGGGCAGGTCGTGCAGCAGTTCCTTGGCGACGACGGCGATGGTGCCCAGCGGCGTGCCCAGTTCGTGCGCCGCCGCGGCGGCGAGCGCGCCGAGCGCCCCCAGCCGCTGCTCGCGCGACAGCGCCACCTGGGTGGCGGCCAGAGCGTCGGCGAAGCGGCGCGCCTCGTCGGCGACGCGGAAGACGTAGGCGGCGATGAACACCGACGACACCGACAGCGACAGCCACATGCCGAAGGCGTAGAGCGGCGCCAGCACCCGCCCGCCCTCGTCCGGCCAGGGCAGCGGGAAGTGCCAGAGCGCCAGCGCCGTCAGGCAGATGAGGTTGAGCCCGGTGAGCAGCACCACGCTGTAGCGCGACAGGATGGCGGCACCCACCGTCATCGGCGCCAGAAGCAGCACGGCGAACGGGTTCGACAGGCCGCCCGTCAGGTACAAGAGCAGCGTCAGCTGCAGCATGTCGTAGGCGAGGTACAGCGCCGCGTCGCGGTCGGCCAGCCGCAGCCGGCCGCCGCGCTGCGCCATTGCTACGAGGTTGAGCAGGACCGAGGCGCCGATCGCCGCCACCACCGGCCCCAGCGGCAGCGGGAAGCCCAGGCCGACGTGCACCACCAGCACGGTGGCCAACTGGCCCGCGATGGCGATCCAGCGGATGAGGATGAGCGTGCGCAGCGTCACGCGCCCGTCCATGGCCGACCACACGCCGGGCGGCAGCAGGAGGGTGGCGGGCGCGGGCGCCGGGGCGGTGTGGCCGGCGAGGGTCATGGGGCGGGCGGCTTTCCGGACGGCTTGCTTTGAAAGGAGGGGTGCCGGGAACGGCCCTGGCGTTCCGCTTTCCGGCGGCCATATTCTACGCCCATGACCCATCCTGCCATCAAGGCCGAACGCCTGACCAAGCGGTTCGGCGACGTCACCGCCGTCGACGGCGTCTCCTTCACCGTGGCCCGGGGCTCGGTGACCGGGCTGCTGGGCGGCAACGGGGCGGGGAAGACGACCACCATTTCCATGCTCCTGGGGTTGCTTCTCCCCACCTCCGGCACGGTGGAGGTGCTGGGCGTGGACATGGTCCGCAACCGGCACGCGGTGCTGCCGCGGATGAACTTCTCCTCCCCCTATGTCGAATTGCCGCACCGGCTGACCGTGCGCGAGAACCTGTCCGTCTACGGCCACCTCTACGGCCTGCCGCGCGTTGGCGCGCGGGTGCAGGAGATCTGCGCCCACCTGGACCTGACCGCCTACCTGGACCGCCCCGCCGGCAAGCTGTCGGCCGGGCAGAAGACGCGCGTGGCGCTGGCCAAGGCGCTGCTCAACACGCCGGAGGTGCTGCTGCTGGACGAGCCGACCGCCTCGCTCGACCCCGACACCGCCGACTGGATCCGCACCTACCTGGAGCGCTACCGCCGGGAGACCGGCGCCACCATCCTGCTGGCGTCGCACAACATGCTGGAAGTGGAGCGGCTGTGCGACGAGGTGCTGATGATGCGCCAGGGCGCCATCGTCGACCACGGCTCGCCGGACGCGCTGCTCGCCCGCTACGGGCGCGAATCGCTGGAGGAGGTGTTTCTCGACATCGCCCGCCACCGCCGCGGCGAACGCGCGGAGGCCGCGCAATAGCACCTTGACCAGGGCCTTCCCGGTGCTAACCTGATAACAGGTTATCGGGCCGCCGGAGTGAGCCATGACTGCACGAGCGCAGCGTATCCGCACGAACATGCAGGTTTACCGCAGCCGCATGCGCGCCCAGGGCCTGCGGCCGGTCCAGGTCTGGGTGCCCGACACGCGGTCTCCCCAGGTCGCGGCGGAGTGGCGTCACCAATCCTTGGCTCTGGCCGGTGACCCGGCTGAGCGCGAGATCCTCGAGTGGATCGAAGAGGCGGCCGACACCGAGGATTGGAAGTGAACCGCGGCGACGTGGTGGTGGCTGCCGCCAAGGGGGCCTTCAGCGGCAAGCCGCGGCCAGCCGTGGTGATCCAGACCGACCTCCTCAACCCGACGCACCCATCCCTGATCCTGGCGCCGATCACCACTGATCTTCGCGACCTTCCGGGCTTCCGCATCCGGGTTCCGCCCAGCGAGGAGAACGGCCTGCGCGAAGTTTCGGAAATCATGATCGACAAGCCGCTGACGGTGCCGCGCGCCAACGTCCAGCAGCGCATCGGCCGGATCGACGCGGAGACGCTCGGAAAGCTGAACCGGGCTTTGATGATCGTGCTGGGGCTCGCGTAGTCTTCGGGTGTTCGCATCCCGGGGCTTGCGGCCCATATTCCATCGATGACGACACGATCCCTGCCCGCCATGACCGACGCCGTGACCTTCTCCCCGCGCCGCATCGGCGCCATGGTGCTGCGCTACTGGTACCTGCTGCGCGGGTCGTGGCCGCGCCTGCTGGAACTGGCCTACTGGCCCACCATGCAGATGATCCTGTGGGGCTACATCAGCCAGTTCATGGCGCAGAACAGCACGTGGCTGGCGCAGGGGGCCGGCGTGCTGGTGGCGGCGGTGCTGCTGTGGGACGTGCTGTTCCGCGGGCAGCTGGGCGTCTCCGTCTCCTTCCTGGAGGAGATGTGGTCGCGCAACCTCGGCCACCTGTTCGTCAGCCCGCTGCGGCCGGGGGAGTGGGTGGCGTCCCTGATGGTGATGAGCCTGATCCGCACGCTGCTGGGCGTCGTCCCGGCGGCGCTGCTGGCCATTCCGTTCTTCGGCTACTCGGTGTTCGGGTTGGGCCTGCCGCTGGGGCTGTTCTTCGCCAATCTGATCGTTCTGGGCTGGGCCCTGGGGCTGTTCATCGTCGCGCTGATTCTGCGCTACGGCATGGGCGCGGAAGGGCTGGCGTGGATCCTGGTGTTCATGCTGGCGCCCGTCAGCGCCGTCTACTACCCCATCGCCGTGCTGCCGGTGTGGCTGCAATGGATCGCGCTGGCGCTGCCGTCGGCCCATGTGTTCGAGGGGCTGCGCGCGCTGGTCTTCCAGGGCGAGGTGCTGTGGGGCCACATGGCCTGGGCGGCGCTGTTGAACGTGGTCTGGATGGCGGCGTGCGTGGCCGCCTTCTTCTGGTCCTTCCGCGGTGCCCGCGTGCGCGGCGCGCTGTTGCAGACCGGGGAATAGGGGGCGTTGGCGGCGGATAGGGCGTTTTGCTATCATCCGCCCGCCGCAGGGAGAAGAGCATGGCCAGCCTGCACCTTCGCCAACTCGACGACGACCTCGTCCGCCGCCTGGAGGCGCGCGCCGCCGCGCACGGCCGCAGCGCGGAGGCGGAGCATCGGGCCATTCTGGAAGAGGTTCTGGGCGCCAGGGCGCCGAAGATGACCGGCCGGCAGTTCGTTGCGGAACTGGCGCGCGGCGGCCCCATGGACGTCGACTTTGACCGCCTGGGCGTGGACGAGGCGCCCGGTGCGGCGGACTTCACGTGACGGGTATCGTTCTCAACACCTGTCTTGTCTCCGAGCCGCAGCGGCCGGCACCCGCGGCGTGCCGGTGGTCAACCCCTGGGATCACGCCTGATCCGCCGCCGTCTCTTTCGTCGTCTCCTCCGCCGTCTCCGCTGCCGTCTCCTCCATTGAAGCCTTCGGCGCGCCCTCAGCCAGATAGCGCACCAGGGCGGCGGCCCTCTCGGCGGTCAGGCGTTCGGGGCGGAAGGCCTCGACGCCGCAGAAGCGGCGGCAGGTGTCGCGGGTCAGCTGGTCGGCGCCGATGAACATCATCGACCAGGAGGGAAACAGCCGCTCCGCCACCGGCGTGAAGGTGATGAGGCTGACGTCGCTGTGCCGGGGATCGCCGACGATGCGCGCGAACACCCGGTTCACGTGCAGCCGGCGCCCCTCCAGGATCTGCAGGAAGAAGCGGTTGTCGAAGCACAGCGCACCCGTCACGTCGACGCGCGCGTTGTTGACGCGCGACCGTGTCAGGATGTTCTTCAGGTCCACCTTCGAGATGCGGCCGGCGAGGCGGCTGAAGTAGATCAGGCGGCACAGCTCGCCCTCCGCCTCCACCCAGTTGGGCTCCCACCCGCCTTCCACCGGCGTGTCCGTCATCCCGGCTCCCCGTCCAAAACATGTGCGCTCATCATACGCAATCCGGCCCCATGCGGATCGTCCGCCGTCAGGTCCCTTTGCGCCGCTTGGCGGCGGGCTTGCGTTTCGGCTTCGGCGGCGTGGTCATCGCCTTCAGCACGGCCGCCTGATTGCGCTTGGCGGCGGCCACGGCCATGCCGGTCCAGGCGCCGGCGGCGCGGTTGGCCCAGGACAGCCAGAGGCTTTGCGGTGTTCCCTTCATTGCGCGTCCTTTCCATTGAGGATCATCTGAGGATCATCCCGTGAACAGCGCGGCCGCCGTTTTGCTGCGCCTGCACAATAGATGCGCCGCCCCGATCCGTGCTAGCGTCCCGGCCCCGACGACCAGCAGACGACGCGCCCGCCCATGAACCCCTCCATGCCCCAGCCGATGACGCTTTCCGAGATCGCCGCCGCCCTGGACGCCCGCGTGGAGGGCGATGGCGGCATCGTGATCACCCGCGCCGTCCATCCATCCGACGCGGAAGGGCCGGGCGACCTTGCGCTCGCCATGGACAAGGATCTGCTGGCCCTGCTGCCCGGCACCAAGGCGCGTGCCGCCGTGATCGCCGAAGGCGTCGAGGTGCCCGCCGGGCTGGACGGCTGCATCCTGGTCAAGCGCCCGCGCTACGCCATGGCCGGGCTGATGGACGTGTTCGAGAAGCGGGTGCACGCCGAACCCGGCATCCACCCCGCCGCCTTCGTGGCGCCGGACGCGGTGGTGGGCGACGGCGCCTCCGTCGGCCCCTTCGCCTACGTCGGGCCCAAGGCCGTGGTGGGCAAGGGCAGCATCGTCATGCCGCACGCCACCGTCGGCGCCGAGGCGCAGCTGGGCGAGGACTGCCTGATTCACCCCGGTGCCCGCATCGGCGAGCGCGTGGTGCTGGGCGACCGCTGCATCATCCACCCCAACGCCGCGGTCGGCAACGACGGCTTCAGCTTCGTCACGCCCGAGCCCGGCAGCGTGGAGAGCGCCAAGTCGACCGGACAGGTCAAGGCCACCAACGTGGTGATCCGCCGCGTCAACTCCATCGGCACGGTGATCCTGGGCCACGACGTCGAGGTTGGGGCCGGGGCCTGCATCGACCGCGGCACGGTCACCGCCACGCGCGTCGGCCACGGCACCAAAATCGACAACCTCGTCCAGGTCGGCCACAACGTGCAGATCGGCTCCAACTGCATGCTGTGCGGGCACGTCGGCATCGCCGGCAGCGTCGTCATCGGCGACCGCGTGGTGCTGGCCGGCAAGGTCGGTGTGGCCGACCACGTGACCATCGGCAACGACGCGGTGGTCGCCGCCTCCTCCGGCGTGGGCACGGACATTCCGCCGAAGACGGTGTGGATGGGCTATCCCGCCATGCCGCGCGCCCAGGCGTTCGAGCAGTACCGCAACCTGGCGCGGCTCAAACGGATTAACGCGGACGTGGCAGACCTGAAGAGCCGGGTGAAGGCCATCGAAGCCGAGGGTAACGTCTCCGGTGGTGCGCCACCGGAGACGACCTGAATGGACCGAATCGCCGAAGACGTTCTCGCCATCATCGCCGACAAGGGGCATGTGGACCGCGCCAGGCTGGCGCTCGACGCCCGGCTGGCCGATCTCTCCATCGCGTCGCTGGACGTGATCGAGATCATCTTCGCGCTGGAGGAGCGGTTCCAGATCGCCATCCCCTTCAACGCCAACGACGCGCGCCAGGAGTTCGACACCGTCGGCGACATCGTGCGCGCGGTCGAGGCCGAGGTGGCGCAGCGCCGCGTCGCCTGAGCGGCGCGCGCCCGGATGCCAATGCCCATGCGCAAGGTCGTCGTCACCGGGCTGGGCGTGGTGTCGCCCATCGGGATCGGCGTGCCGGCGTTCCGCGAGGCGCTGTTCGCCGGCCGCTCCGGCATCGGCCCGCTGACCGCCGTCCTCACCGACCGGCTGTCCATCCGGATCGCCGCCGAGGTGCGTGGCTTCACGCCCGAAGACCATTTCGACCCGCGCCGGCTGCCGCTGCTCGACCGCATCAGCCAGTTCGCCGTGGTCGCGGCGCGCGAGGCGATGGCCATGGCCGGGCTGGAGTTTTCCGATGCGCTGGCCGCCCGCACCGCCACCGTGCTGGGCGTCGGCGTCGGTGGCATCGGCACGCTGGACGACGCCTTCCACCGCCTGTACGCCGAGCAGGCGGCGCGCCTGCACCCCTTCACCATCCCGCGCCTGATGGTCAGCGCGCCGGCCTCGCACGTGACCATGGAGTTCGGGCTGACCGGGCCAGCCTTCACGGCGTCCAGCGCCTGCGCCTCGGCCGGGCACGCGCTGGCGACGGCGCTGATGCTGCTGCGTTCCGGCATGGCCGACGTGGTGGTGAGCGGCGGCACGGACGCCCCCCTGACGCTCGGCACGCTGAAGGGATGGGAGGCGATGCGCATCGTCAGCCCCGACACCTGCCGCCCCTTCTCCCGCGACCGCAGCGGCATGGTGGTGGGCGAGGGCGCCGCCGTGCTGGTGCTGGAGAGCGAGGAGCACGCCCGCGCGCGCGGCGCCGAGGTGCTGGCGGAACTGGCCGGGGCGGGCATGAGCGCGGACGCCCGCGACCTCACCGCCCCGGACGCCGAGGGTGCCGCGCGCGCGATGCGGCTGGCGCTGGACGACGCGGGCCTGAACCTCGGGGAGGTGCCCTACGTCAACGCGCACGGCACCGCGACGGCGGCCAACGACGTGACCGAGGCGCAGGCGATCCACGCCGTGTTCGGGCCGCACGCGCGGCGGCTGATGGTGTCCTCGTCCAAGTCGATGCTGGGCCACGCGCTGGGTGCTGCCGGCGCCCTGGAGGCGGCGGCGACGGTGCTGGCGCTGCGCCACGGCGTGGTGCCGCCCACCGCCAACTTCACCGAACCCGACCCCGCCTGCCCGGTGGACGCCGTGCCCAACGAGGCCCGCGCGGTGCCGATCCGGGCGGCGCTGTCCAACTCCTTCGCCTTCGGCGGGCTGAACGCCGTGCTGGCCTTCCGCACGGCGTAGCCGCGACGCCCCTATTGGACCCTATTGGAACGCCACCCGCGCGTTGTCGCCGGGGTTGGGGCGCTCGCCGGTCAGCTTGGCCTTGGCGTAGCCGTAGGCCCAGACCATGGTGCTGGACGGGCTGTCCCAGTACTCGGCCGAATCCACCGTCACCTTGATCAGCGCGATGTTCGGGTCGTCCGGCCCCTTGGGGAACCACGTCATCATGATCTCGCGCCACAGCTCGTGCACCTTGGCGCGGTCGCGCACGATCTCCGCCACGCCGGAGACGGAGACGTAGTTCTGCGCGTCCGGGTCGGCGTAGGCGAGGTTGACGCGCCAGTGCCGCTCGATCTCCGATGCCTTGTCGGAGTGTGCGTCGGTGAAGAACCACAGCGTGGCGTCGTCGAAGCCGGCGTGCGGCAGCGTGCCCATGGGGCGCGCGTGCAGGTGGCCGTTGTCGTCCAGCGTGGTCATCATGGTGATGCGCATGTCCTTGATCATGCGCCACAACTTCTCGGCGGCGTGTTCGTCGCTCGCATGGCGTGCCATGGCAGCCCCCCTTCTTTGCGGTGTCAGCCCAACGGCCGATCAACCGGGGTGCGGGGAGCGGAGTTCCACCCCCTTACAGCGGCGGCAGCACCGTCCCCGGCGGCAGGTTCACGCCGGCCACGCGCCACACCGCCGTGCGGTCGGGCAGCCGCAGATGGTCCAGCCGGGTCAGCGACAGCGTGTCGATGCGGAAGCGCAGCGCGGCCTCCGCGTCGATGCCCAGCGCCACGGTCAGCGCCGCGCGGATCGGCCCGCCGTGCGCCACCGCCACCACGTCGCGCCCGGCGTGACGCTCGCTCAGCCGGTCCAGCACGGCGCCGACGCGGGTGACCACCTGGGTGAAGCTCTCGCCGCCGGGCGGGCGTTCGGTGGCGGGGGCCAGCCAGAAGCGGTGCGCCTCGGCCGGGCGGCCGGCGTTCAGCTCGTCGTGCGTCAGGCCCTGCCACTCGCCGAAGTGCTGCTCGGCCAGATCGCGCTCCACGTGGTGGGCCGGCGGCAGGCCGCCGCGCGCGGCGTGGATGGCGGCGGCCGTCTCCTGCGTGCGCAGCAGGTGGGTGACCACCCACGCGGCGTCCGTCGGCAGCGCGGCGGCGAGGCCGGCGTAGGACGCCGTGTCGCCGGTGTCCACGGGGATGTCGGACTGGCCGTAGATGCGGCGGTCCGGGTTGATGGGCGGGGCGTGGCGGATCAGCCACCAGCGGGTCACGACGATGTCCGTGTGGGTCATTGCGCTGCCGTCATTGCGTTGCCACCAGGGTGAGAAGGATGGCCGTCTCGGCCGCCTGCTGGGCCGCACCCAGCACGTCGCCGGTGTAGCCGCGGATCTGCCGCAGCGCCAGGAAGCCAACGACGGCTGCCGCCAGCGCGCCGGCAACCGCCACCGCCAGCACCGCCTTGCCCACCGCCAGCAGCGCCACCACCGCGGCGATGGCCAGCGCCAGCGCCACGCGCTTCGACGGCGGGCAGCCGTGGTTGGCGGCCAGCCCGTCGCGCCGCGCCGGCATCAGCGTCCAGGCCAGCGCCGGCAGCACGGCGCGCGAGCACGCCCCCGCCGCCGCCAGCGCGCCCACCACCACCACCGGCTC
The DNA here is from genome assembly GCF_035627195.1 of Azospirillum sp. Classification (GTDB taxonomy): domain Bacteria; phylum Pseudomonadota; class Alphaproteobacteria; order Azospirillales; family Azospirillaceae; genus Azospirillum. The sequence goes on along the minus strand of NZ_DASPMG010000293.1, from coordinate 8,830 downwards.
GGCCAGCGCCGCCAGCGCCGAGGCGCGCAGGCCCACCGAGAACACCACGGCCAGCACGCCGTAGCTGCCGACCCGGCTGTCGCGCATGATCTCCAGCTTGCGCTCGCGTGAGCGGCCGCCGCCGAAGCCGTCGGCGACGTCGGCCAGCCCGTCCTCGTGCAGCGCGCCGGTCACCCAGGCGGAGGCCGCCAGCGCCAGCAGCGCCGCCGCCATGGCCGGCAGGTTCAGCCCCAGGGCCAGCGCGTAGACGCCGCCCGCCAGCAGCCCCACCGCCGCGCCCACCAGCGGGAACCAGCCCATGGAGCGGGCGTGCAGGTCGACCTCCGGGTCCAGGCGCAGGCGCACCGGCAGGCGCGTCATGAAGACCGTCGCCAGCGCGATCTCGTCCAGCCAGGTGGCGCGCCGGCGTTTGGGGCGCGGTTGGGGGAGGGCGTCGTGCATGGCACCCTACCTAGCCCAAAGCGCGGCCGTGGGCGAGTGCCTGTTGCGCATCGCCGCCGCGACCCGGCGACCTTTGACCTGCGCGGCGAATCCTGCCAATGTCCGGCCGCTTTCCCACCCCCACGCTTGGTTTCATGCGATGAGCAATCCGCAGCCCGCCCTGACGTTCGAGGAAATCCGCGCGCTCGTGCGCAACCTGCCCGGTCCGGACCTGGACGCCGGCACCGCCGCCGTGCAGCGCGAGCGCACCCTCACCAAGCCGCCGGGCTCGCTGGGCCGCCTGGAGGAGCTGGCGGAGTGGCTGGCCACCTGGCAGGGGCAGCACCCGCCGGAGGTGCGGCGCCCGCGCGTCGCCGTCTTCGCCGGAAACCACGGCGTGGCGGCCAGGGGCGTGTCGGCCTATCCCACCGAAGTGACGGCGCAGATGGTCGCCAACTTCCAGAACGGCGGGGCCGCGGTGAACCAGCTGTGCGAGGCGGCGGACGCCGACCTGCGCGTCTACGAGCTGGACCTGGAGCACCCGACGCGGGACTTCACGCAAGGCCCCGCCATGGGCGAGGACGAGTGCTGCCGCGCCATGGCCTACGGCATGATGGCCGTGGAAATGGGCGTGCAGCTGCTGGCGCTGGGCGAGATGGGCATCGGCAACTCGACGTCGGCGGCCGCCATCTGCGCTGCGCTGTTCGGCGGCGACGCGGCCGGCTGGGTCGGACGCGGCACCGGCGTGGACGAGGACGGGCTGAAGCGCAAGGTCGCCGCCGTCGAGGCCGGGCTGAAGGCCAACCCCACCGCCAAGGACGACCCGTTCGAGGCGCTGCGCTGCCTGGGCGGCTACGAGCTGGCGGCCATCGCCGGCGCCATCCTGGCGGCGCGCATGGCGCGCGTGCCGGTGCTGCTGGACGGCTATGCCTGCACCGCCGCGGCGGCCGTGCTGTTCAAGGCCGACCGCCGGGCGCTCGACCACTGCGTGGTCGCCCACCGCTCGGTCGAGCCGGGACACACCCGCCTGCTGGAGGTGATCGGCAAGCAGCCGGTCCTGGACCTGGGGATGCGCCTGGGCGAAGGATCGGGGGCCGCGCTGGCCATCAACATCGTGAAGGCCGCCGCCGCCTGCCACGCGGGCATGGCGACCTTCGCGTCGGCCGGCGTCACCGACCGCGCCTGAGTCGCGGGGACCGGCCGGCGCCCGGACGGTGCCGGCCGACCCAGTGAACACTGAATATTATCGCGCCGGGAAATATACGGACGGCACCCTCATCCAAAGGTTTCCTTTTCGTGTCCTCCCAAGGTGTGTATTCGTAGTCTTAAGTTTCTTTGTGAGGGGTGCGGCACATTGCTGTCGGGACTCTCATAAGCATATACTGGTATGCTCGTCACCCTAGGGATGGAGGTGGCGATGAGCACCCAGGGAATCGGCATTCGCGTCAAATTCGCGCTTCTCTCACTGGTCACCGTGCTCGCGGTGGCGGCGGTCGGCGGCGTCCTGCTGTTCGAGATGCGCGACGCCCAGATCGAGGACAACAGGGCCAAGGTCCAGGCCATCACCGAGACGGCGGTCGGCATCGTCAAGCAGTTCGAGCAGCGCGCCGCCAAGGGCGAAATGTCCACCGAGCAGGCCAAGGAAACGGCCCGCGTGGCGCTGCGCGCCATGCGCTTTGCCGGCGGCGAGTACATCTTCGCCAACGACACCAACGGCATCCTGGCCGTGCACGGCGCCAAGCCGGAGCTTGAAGGCAAGAACCTGATCGACTTCAAGGACCCGAACGGCGTCTACCTCACCCGCGAACTGATCGCCGGGGCGCAGAAGGGCGGCGGCTTCGTGGCCTATTCCTGGCCGAAGCCGGGCGCCCCCGCCAACGCCGTGCCGGCGCCGAAGATCGGCTACGCGCTGCTGTCGACGGACTGGAAATGGGTGGTCGGCACCGGCGTCTACGTCGACAACATCGACGCCAGCTTCCGCGCCCACGCGCTGGAGGCCGGCCTGATCGGCGCGCTGCTCGCCGCCGTGGCCCTGGCGCTGACCTTCGCGATCGCGCAATCGATCAGCCGGCCGCTCGGCGGGCTCACCCGGGTGATGGGCCGTCTGGCCGAGGATGACCTGTCGGTCGAGATCCCCGAGACCGCCCGCGCCGACGAGATCGGCACCATGGCCAAGGCCGTCGCCGTCTTCAAGGAACGCGGCCTGGAGAACCGCCGCCTGCGCGAGGAGCAGGAGGCCGGGCAGGCACGCGCCGCCGCCGAACGCCGCGCCATGCTGCTGCGCCTTGCCGAGGAGTTCGAGCGCAAGGTGAGCGGCGTCGTCGACATGGTCGCCACCGCGGCAACGGAGATGCACGGCTCCGCCGCCGCGCTGTCGTCCACCACCGACGCCGCGTCGCACCGCGCCTCCGCCGCCGCCACCGCCGCCGAGGAGGCGTCGGCCAGCGTCAACACCGTGGCCGGCGCCACCGAGGAGCTGACCGCGTCCATCCAGGAGATCCGCCGTCAGGTCTCCACCTCCACCAGCATCGCCGCGCAGGCGGTGCAGGACGCCGAGAAGACCAACGCCCTGATGGCCGGGCTGGCCACGGCGGCCAACCAGGTGGGCGAGGTGGTGAACCTGATCAACACCATCGCCGGCCAGACCAACCTGCTGGCCCTCAACGCCACCATCGAGGCGGCCCGCGCCGGTGAGCACGGCAAGGGCTTCGCGGTGGTGGCGAGCGAGGTGAAGAGCCTCGCCAACCAGACGGCCAAGGCCACCGACGAGATCCAGGCGAAGATCGGCGAGATCCAGCAGGCGACGGGCACCGCCGTGTCCGCCATCCGCGAGATCGGCGAGGTGATCGGCAAGATGAACGCCATCTCCAGCGCCATCGCCAGTTCCGTCGAGCAGCAGGGGGCCGCGACGCAGGACATCGCCGGCAACATCCAGCAGGCCGCCGTGGGCTCGCGCGCCGTGTCGGACAACATCACCGGCGTCAACCAGGCCGCGGCCGAGGCCGGGGCTGCGGCCGGGCAGGTGCGCGGCGGCGCCGGAGAGCTGGCCCGCGCCGCCGAACAGCTGCGCGGCGAAGTCGCCGGCTTCCTCCAGGGCATCCGCGCGGCGTGACGCATGGGGAGGGCGGGGCGGGGTGCTTCCCCGCCCCACAGGCGCCCAAACGAGGCAACACTATATTGTCATGTGTCTAAACTTTATATAGACTGTGCCCACGATTCACGGGGAGGTGAGCGATGGGCATCCGCGATATTGGCATCCGTTTGAAGTTTCTGATCCTGTCGGCGTCGACGCTGCTGGCGCTGGTTGCCGTGGCCGGCGTGCTGCTGATGGCGCTGCGCGACGCGCAGGTCGAGGATTCCCGGAGCAAGGTGCAGGCGATCGTCGAGACCGCCGTCGGCATCGTCAACACCTTCGAGCAGCACGCCGCCAAGGGCGAGATGCCCGTCGATCAGGCCAAGGCGATGGCGCGCACGGCGCTGCGCGCCATGCGCTACGGCGGCGGCGAATACATCTTCGTCCAGGATCTCGACGGGCAGATGGAGGTCAACGGCGGCAAGCCCGAGCTGGAAGGGAAGAACGTCCTTGGCCTGAAGGACCCCAGCGGCGTCTTCTTCGTGCGCGAGATGATCGCCCTGGCCCAGAAGGGCGGCGGCTTCGTGGGCTATGTCTGGCCGAAGGCGGGGTCCAGCGAGCCGGTGCCGAAGGTCGCCTACACGGCGATGACGCCGGGCTGGAAATGGGTGGTCGGCACCGGCGTCTACACCGACAACATCGACGCCGATTTCCGCGAACACGCGCTGGAGGCCGGCCTGATCGGCACGCTGCTGGCCGGCGCGGCGCTGGCGTTGGCCTTCGCCATCGCACACTCGATCAGCCGGCCGATCGCGCAGCTGACCGGCGTGATGAACCGCTTGGCCGAGGACGACTTCACGGTGGAGGTGCCCGACACCACACGCGGCGACGAGATCGGCACCATGGCCAAGGCGGTATCCGTCTTCAAGGAGCACGGGCTGGAGAACCGCCGTCTGCGCGAGGAGCAGGAGGCGGGCCAAGCGCGCGCCGCCGCCGAGCGCCGCGCCATGCTGCTGCGCCTCGCCGAGGAGTTCGAGCGCAAGGTCGGCGCGGTCGTCGAGCGGGTCGCCGCCTCCGCCGGCAGCATGCACGGATCGGCCACGGCGCTGTCCTCCACCGCCGAAACCGCGTTGCGCCGCGCCACCGATGCCGCCGACGCGGCGGAGGAGGCGTCGGCCAGCGTCAACACCGTGGCCGGTGCCACCGAGGAGCTGACCGCGTCCATCCAGGAGATCGCCCGGCAGGTCTCCACCTCCAGCGCCATCGCCGCGCAGGCGGTGCAGGACGCCGAGAAGACCAACGCCCTGATGTCCGGCCTCGCCGAGGCGGCCAGCCAGGTGGGCGAGGTGGTGAACCTGATCAACACCATCGCTGGCCAGACCAACCTGCTGGCGCTCAACGCCACCATCGAGGCGGCGCGCGCCGGTGAGCACGGCAAGGGCTTCGCCGTCGTGGCGTCGGAGGTCAAGGGCCTCGCCAACCAGACCGCCCGGGCGACCGAGGAGATCCAGGCGAAAATCGGCGAGATCCAGCACGCCACCGATGCCGCCGTGTCGGCCATCCGGGGCGTGGGCGACGTGATCGGCCAGATGAACGCCATTTCCGGCGCCATCGCCGCCGCCATCGAGCAGCAGGGGGCCGCGACGCAGGACATCGCCGGCAACATCCAGCAGGCCGCGGTGGGTGCCCGCGCCGTGTCGGACAACGTCACCGGCGTCAACCGCGCCTCGGCCGAGGCCGGTGCCGCGGCCGAGCAGGTCTGCGGCGGTGCCGGCGAACTGGCCCGCGCCGCCGAGCAGCTGCGCGGCGAGGTCGCCGGCTTCCTCCAGGGCATCCGCGCGGCGTGATGAGGACGCGTAGGTTGGGCCGCCCTTCGGTTGGCCCAACCTACGGCTTCCCGCGCCTCACAGCATCCCGTCGGAGAAATCGCTGATCATCGCCGACACCAGCAGGTCGAGCAGCACCAGCGACGCGGCCATGAAGCCGTTGATGTCCAGCGCGGTGCGCAGTACGAACCACTGGTAGGTCAGCATCGCCATCATCACGCCGAACACCAGCGCCTCGCCGAGCGGCTCGGGCAGCAGGCCGGTCTCCGCCAGCACCAGAACCGGCACGTAGACGGCCATCTGCACCACCGACGACCAGTTGTAGGCCGCCACGAAGCCCGGATAGCGCGGCGCGCGGTCCAGCATGGAGGCCACCGTGTGCATGATGACCGGGTAGGCCGTCCAGCTCACCACGTACGAGATGCTCTCCACCGTCAGCGCGGTGAACAAAGGCGCTCCGGAGATCCGTTCCCAGTTGCGCAGCAGCAGGATCAGCACATAGGCCGGCAGCACGATGACCGCGGCGTAGAAGGACCGCAGCGCCCCCTCCGGCGAGCGGTCGATGTAGTCCAGCCCCTTCGCGTCGAAGCGCGCGAGGCGGAAGGCGCCGAACACCGAATAGGCGACGTCCCGGGCGGTCAGCGTCATGACACCCTGCTGGTCACGGGCGTGCGGGGATCCGGGCGAAGACGTCCCGGATGATCGCCCCATAGATGTCGGTCAGGCGGAGCAGGTCGTCGAGGGCCACGTGCTCGTCCACCTTGTGCATGGTCTGCCCGACGAGGCCGAATTCCACCACCGGGCAGGCGTCCTTGATGAAGCGCGCGTCCGACGTGCCGCCGGTGGTGGAATACTCCGGCCGCTTGCCGGTCACCCGTTCCACCGCGTCCGCCACTGTCTCCGGCAGCGGGCCGGGCGGGGTGAGGAAGGAATCGCCGCTGCACACGCAGCGCAGGTCGTACGCACCGCCCACCGCGTCGAACGTCTCGCGCACCCAGGCCTCCAGCGAGGCGGCGGAGTGCATGTCGTTGAAGCGGATGTTGAAGGTGGCCGTGCCCTGCGCCGGGATGACGTTGTTGGCCGGGTTGCCGACGTCGATGGTGGTGACTTCCAGGTTGGACGGCTGGAAGTGTTCGTTGCCCTGGTCCAGTGGCGCGCGCGTGATCGCATCCAGCATGCGCACCAGCCGCGGCAGCGGGTTGTCCGCCAGATGCGGGTAGGCGACGTGCCCCTGCGCGCCATAGACGGTGAGATAGCCGGTGAAGCTGCCGCGCCGGCCGATCTTGATCATGTCGCCCAACGCCTTGGGGTTGGTCGGCTCCCCCACCACGCAGGCGTCGATGCGCTCGCCCCGTTCGCGCATCCAGTCCAGCACCTTCTTCGTGCCGTTGACCGCCACCCCTTCCTCGTCGCCGGTGATCAGCAGGCTGATCGAGCCGGCGGGTGGGCCGGAGGCGTCGAGGTCGCGGGCCACGGCGGCGACGAAGGCGGCGATCGCCCCCTTCATGTCCACGGCACCCCGGCCGTAAAGCTTGCCGTTGTGGATCTCGGCGGCGAAAGGACCGACCGACCACGCCTTCCGGTCGCCCGGAGGCACCACGTCGGTGTGGCCGGCGAAGCAGAAGTTCGGCCCCGCCGTGCCCAGGCGCGCGTACAGGTTCTCGACCGGCGCCGTGCCCTCCTCCTCGAAGCGCAGGCGCTGGCAGGCGAAGCCCAGCGGCGTCAGCGCCTCTTCCAGCACGCCCAGCGCGCCGCCGTCCTCCGGCGTGACGCTGGGGCGGCGGATCAGCGCTTGCGCGAGGGCGATGGGGTCGATGGTCATAGGATTCCGGAAGCGGATTGTTGGGTTTTCGGCTTTGCCTCAACCCAACCTACAAAGCACCCGTAGGTTGGGTTGAGCGCAGCGAAAACCCAACGTTTGCCGCGTCAGTCGCGCAGCAGCTCGTTGATCGAGGTCTTGGAGCGGGTCTGCTCGTCGACGCGCTTGACGATGACGGCGCAGTACAGGCTGGGGCCCGGCGAGCCGTCGGGCAGCGGCTTGCCCGGCAGGGCGCCCGGCACCACGACCGAGTAGGCCGGCACGCGGCCGACGAACACCTCGCCCGTCGTGCGGTCGACGATCTTCGTCGTGGCGCTGATGTAGACGCCCATGGACAGGACCGAACCGCGCTCGACGATCACGCCTTCCACGACTTCCGAGCGGGCGCCGATGAAGCAGTCGTCCTCGATGATGACCGGGCCGGCCTGCAGAGGCTCCAGCACGCCGCCGATGCCGACACCGCCCGACAGGTGCACGTTCTTGCCGATCTGCGCGCAGGAGCCGACGGTGGCCCAGGTGTCGACCATGGTGCTCTTGTCGACGTAGGCGCCCAGGTTGACGAAGCTGGGCATCAGCACGACGCCCGGCGCGATGAAGGCGCCGCGGCGCACGACCGAGCCCGGAACGGCGCGGAAGCCGGCGGCGCGGAAGCGCGCGTCGTCCCAGCCCACGAACTTCGACGGCACCTTGTCGAACCAGCTCGCCCCACCCGGCGCGCCGTCGATCAGGCCCATGTCGTTCAGGCGGAAGGAGAGCAGCACCGCCTTCTTCAGCCACTGGTTCACCGTCCAGGCGCCGTCCACCTTCTCGGCGACGCGGAAGGTGCCGGAGTCGAGGCCGTTCAGCGCCTCCTCCACGGCGTCGCGCACGGCGCCCTTGGTGGCGAAGGTGATGGAATCGCGCGATTCCCAGGCGGCTTCGATGGTGCTCTGCAGGTCGGCGTGGCTCATGGTCGGACAACCGTCGGCTGGAACGAAGAAAAGGCCGCGCACCATGCGGCGCGCCGCGCCGGCTTGTCAACACGGCAGGTCCGGGCCGGCGGCCCGGCGGCCTCCGGGGTTTGCATGTTAAGCGTGTAATAATGCGCAAGACCGCAGGCGCATAGCGGAGTGTGCCGGGCGAAAAAACTCCTTTAGTTGGTATATCGCCACAGATAACTCATGTATAGGATGCAATGTCGTCTTGATTCGAGCCTGGATCGGGAGAAGAATAGCGGCAGCGTTCGAGAAGGTTGAACGTGCGCGCGCCGACCAGATCCGCGGGAGTCCAGACATGAACACCATCACCATCCGGGCCAAGCTGCTTGTCGCCTTCTCCGCCCTGTTCCTTTTCATCGTCGGGCTCGGGCTCTTCGCCGTGAACCGGCTGGAAGTCATCGGCGCCCTGACCGTTGAGATGGAACAGAACTGGCTGGCCGGCACCCGCTGGCTTGGCATGATGAACGGCGGCATCGGCGACTACCGCATCGCCGAGGCGCGCCACATCATCGCCGACGACGACGCGGCGATGGAACTCGCCGAGCGCGACATCGGCCTGGGCGCCCGGCGCGTGGACGAGGCGCTCGCCAAGTACGAGCCGCTCGCCACGACGGCCGCCGAACGCGATGGGCTGAAACTGTTCCGCACCGCCTGGGCCGAGTATCAGGCGAACAACAAGGTCCTGGTCGAGCTGTCGCGCAAGAACGAGAACGAC
>NZ_DASPMG010000292.1:0-36970 GCF_035627195.1 Azospirillum sp. | reverse complement strand
CCGACGATGGCGTACAGCCACTTCTCCACCACCTCGCGGTCGACGCCGGTCATCTTGATGACCAGGAAGGCCAGCACGGCGGCCATCACCAGCTCCCACACGCCCTCCACCCACAGGTGGACGACGTACCACCAGTACAGCTTGTCCAGCGCCAGGTTCGTCGGGTTGTAGAAGGCGAAGAGGAAGAAGATCGCCACCCCCCACAACCCCAGCAGCAGGACGTTGGTGATCGCCGTCCGGCGCCCGCGGTAGACCGTCATGGTGACGTTGTAGAGGAACATCAGCGCGGCGACGACGATGCCGGCCTTCACCCACAGCGGTTGCTCCAGGAACTCGCGCCCCTCGTGGATGCCCAGCGTGTAGCCGACCACGGCGCCCAGCGCGCCGATCATCAGGATCGCCAGCTGAAGGTAGGCGAGCGTCCGGCTCTCGATGTCGCGCTCCGCCTCCTCGGGGATCAGGTAGTAGGCGCAGCCGAAGAAGCCCAGCAGCAGCCACACGATCAGCGCGTTGGTGTGGATCATGCGCAGGATGTTGAAGGGCAGGATCTCGGCCAGGAAGTTCGGCACCACGTAGACGGTGCCGGCCAGCGACCCCACCAGAACCTGGACGAGGAACAGCGCCATCGCGCAGGCGAAGTACCAGTAGGCGATGCGTTGCGTGGCGTATCTCATGCGGCGGCTCCCCCCGTCAGCCTGCGTTGTTGGGCGGCCAGCCCTGCGTGTCGATGCGGCTGGTCCATTCCAGGAAGTCGACGAGGTCGTTGAGTTCCTGTTCGGTCAGGTTGAACTGCGGCATCTGGCGGCGCCCCTCGACGCCGCTGGGCTGCGCCTGCATCCAGGCGACCAGCGCCGCCCGCGCGCTCTCCGCGTCGTCGCGGCCGCCGTAGCGGACCCAGACGTTGCCGAGTTCCGGGGCGAAGTAGGCGCCCTCCCCCAGCAGGGAGTGGCAGTTGATGCAGGCGTTGCGTTCCCACACGTGCTTGCCGCGGGCGACGCCCTCGGTCAGCGTCGCCTCGTCGGTGCTGGTCGTGCGCATGTAGTAATGGCTGTGGACCGTCAACGCGACGAAGGTGATGAAAAAGAAAAGCGACCCGCCATAGAAGATGTTGCGGGCCGCTGATTTCGTGAGCCGCTCGGCCATCACCTCCCCCTGCTGTCGTTACACGGTAAGGTTACGCACCCAACGCAAGTCAAAACGCAAAAAGAGCGGCGCGGCCACGGCGCAAACGGACGAACCCGGATGGCGAGGTACCCCGACGCCATGGCTGCGCTCCAGGCACGCCATCATGTAACCGCGAAATACTGAGCAAGTTCCTTCGCCGCGCCCCAGGGCATCAATACGGTATCGGCTCGCTACGGCACGCGAAGTTGACAATAATCAAGAAAAAATAAAGTAGCATGGCGGGGACGACCATTGAATTACGCCATTGACGCCCTGAATGCGCAACAGGAAGCGCATGTCCGGTCCAGCCATACTTGGGAGCTGCCATGAAGGCTGCATCGCTACTCAGCGCGACGGCCGCAGCGCGGGCATGGAAAGGTGGTGCCCGAACGCCGCCGGCCCCTGGTCGAGCCGCTCATGCCGGCGGCGCATGATGGCTTCCGTTCAGCGCCGCCGGTAAAGCCGGCAGATCGGAGCGATAGCATGGATTGAGGACGTCATAAGGCCGACACCTTCAGGCGCCCTCCTTATTAGCCGCTGGGGCTTTGCCGGACGGCCTTGCCCCGTCCCGAGTTTCGCGCCAGCGCCGCGAAATCCTGTTCGGCGTGGTAGGACGAGCGGGTCAGCGGGCTCGCCGAGACCATCAGGAAGCCTTTGGCCCGCGCCACCCTTTCGTATTCGGCGAACTCCTCCGGCGGCGCGTAGCGCGCCACCGGGTGGTGGCGCGGCGTGGGGCGCAGGTACTGGCCAATGGTCAGGAAGTCGACGCCGGCCGTGCGCAGGTCGTCCATGACCTGAAGAACCTCCCTGCGCTCTTCGCCGAGGCCGAGCATGATGCCGGATTTGGTGAAGATCGCCGCATGCCGCTCCTTCACCCGATCGAGCAGGCGGAGCGAGTGGTAATAGCGCGCCCCCGGCCGCACGGTCGCGTAGAGGCGCGGCACCGTCTCCAGATTGTGGTTGTAGACGTCCGGGCGGGCGTCGGACACCGCCTCGATGGCGCCCGGCTTGTTGCGGAAGTCGGGGGTGAGGATCTCGATGGTCGTCGCCGGGGATGCGGCGCGGATCCTCTCGATGCACCGCACGAACTGCCGGGCGCCGCCGTCCGGCAGATCGTCACGGTCCACCGAGGTGATGACCACGTGGCGCAGGCCAAGCTCCAGCACCGCCTCGGCCAGCCGCTCCGGCTCGTGCGGGTCCAGCGCGTCGGGCCGTCCGGTCGCCACGTTGCAGAAGGCGCAGGCCCGCGTGCACACGCTGCCCAGGATCATCACCGTGGCGTGCCGCTTGCTCCAGCACTCCCCGATGTTGGGGCAGGCCGCCTCCTCGCAGACCGTGTGCAGGGCGTGCCGGCGGACCAGGGCGTGGGTCTCGTCATGGGCTCCGGCGGCGGGCGCGCGGACGCGAAGCCAGGCCGGCTTTTCGGCCTGATGGACCGGAAGCATGAAGTTTCCTCCGTTTGCTTGGTTTCTTGAAAAGGCCGGCCCTTGGGGCCGGCCTTTCGCGTCAGGCGTGCTTGCGGATGTGTTCTTTCAGGAGGGCGTTGACCTTGCCGGCCGCCTCCATCTGGACCATGTGGCCCGCGTTCGGGATCACCTCGACGCGCTCGGCCGAACCGAGCGCCGTGGCATGGGCGGCGGGGATGACCCGGTCCTGCTCGCCCCAGACGACCAGCGTCGGCACGCTCGCCGCACCGACGGCCGCATCCAGGGCCTCGATCTGCCGCCCGCCTTCGAACGCCGACGACGCGATGGCCCGCAAGGCGCCGTCCACGCCGTCCAGCCGCTTGTACTTCAGCAAATCGTCGATCATCTGGCGGCTGACCAGCCCGGGGTCGGCGAACAGGGTCTCCAGCACCGGCTTCAGCTCGCGGCGCGAGGCGGCCTGGATGAAGCCCTCGATGTAGTCCTGATTGATCTCCCGCCCCAGGCCGGCGGAGCAGATCAGCGACAGGGAGAGCACGCGCTCCGGCGCGTCCAGCGCGGTGCGCATGGACACCGCCCCGCCCATGGAGTGGCCGACCAGATGCGCGGCCGGGATACCCACCGCGTCCATGAAGGCCAGCACCGTCCCGGACAGGCCCGGCAGCGACGGATCCGGCAGCGCCTTCGTGGACTGCCCGTGTCCCGGCAGGTCCAGGGCGTAGACGGTGGCGCCCTCGGCCAGCGCGTCGATGGTGAACAGCCAGTTGTCGAGGTCGCCGCCGAAGCCGTGGACCAGCAGCACGGTCGTCTCCCCCTCGCCGCGCTTTGCGTAGCGGAGAGCGCCGGCCGCCGTTTCGGCGAATTCGTAGCGCGGGCCGGAATCGGCGCCGCCGTCCTCGCCCTCGGCGGCGGGCACGGCGTAACCGGCGACGAAGGCGTCGATGTCGTCGTCCGGCACGTCGGGGTCGGCCAGCACGCCGATGAGCGCCTTCACGGGATAGACGATGCCTGGCTCGCCCAGCACGCGGCGCAGGATGCCGGCGTCGCCGGCCTCCACCACGTTGGTGATCTTGTCGGTCTCGACCTCCAGCAGATCCTCGCCGAGAGTGACGGTGGACCCCGGCTGCTTCAGCCAGCCGGTGACCTTGCCCTCCGACATGGACAGGCCCCACTTGGGCATGACGATGGGCTTGATGCGCTCGTTCAGAGTGGACATGGAAAGCGGCTCCGGGATCAGGCGGCGACGATGGTGCGCGACGGGGCGAGGGTGCGGCGGACGGCGGCGGCGATGGCGTCGGCGCCGGGGATGTAGAGGTCCTCCAGCGACGGCGAGAACGGCACCGGCGTGTGCGGCGGGGTCACCATCTGGATGCCGGCCTTCAGCGCGCCGAAGGCGTTCTGCGCCACGAAGGCCGAGATGTCGGTGGCGAGGTTGCAGCGCGGGTGCGCCTCGTCCACCACGACCAGCCGCCCGGTGCGCTCGACGCTGTCGATGATGGTGTCCCAGTCGATGGGCGACAGGGTGCGCAGGTCGATGACCTCCGCCTCCACCTTGTCCCTGGCCAGCGCGTCGGCGGCGTCCATGGCGCGGTGCACGGTCAGGCCGTAGCTGACGATGGTCACGTCGCCGCCGTCGCGCAGCACGTTGGCCTCGCCGAACGGGATGGCGTAGGCCTCCGCCGGCACGTCGGTCTCATGGCCGTAGAGGTTCTTGTGCTCGCAGAAGATGACCGGGTCGTTGTCGCGGATCGACTGGATCAGCAGCCCCTTGGCGTCGTAGGCGTTCGACGGGCAGACGACCTTGAGGCCGGGGATGTGCGTGAACAGCGGGGTGAGCATCTGCGAGTGCTGGGCCGCCGCGCGGAAGCCCGCGCCGACCATGCCGCGGATGACCACCGGCGTCTCGGCCTTGCCGCCGAACATGTAGCGGAACTTGGCTGCCTGGTTGAAGATCTGGTCGAAGCAGACGCCCATGAAGTCCATGAACATCAGCTCGGCGACCGGGCGCAGGCCGCAGGTGGCGGCGCCGATGGCGGCGCCGATGTAGGCGGATTCGGACAGCGGCGTGTCCATCAGGCGGTTGCCGTGCTTGGCGAACAGGCCCTTGGTGACGCCCAGCACGCCGCCCCAGGCGTCGTCCTCGCCGGGCGCGCCGGTGCCCCCGACGATGTCCTCGCCCATGAGGATGACGGTCGGGTCGCGGCGCATCTCGAGGTCCAGCGCCTCGTTGATGGCCGTCTTCATGCTGATCTTGCGCGACATGATGTTTCCTCCGGTGAATACCGTTCTTCGTGCGGGGGGCGGCTCAGTAGGCGACGTAGACGTCCTTCAGCAGGTCGGCCGCGACGGGCAGCGGGGCCGCCTTGGCGCAGCGCACGGCGTCCTCGATCAGCGCGAGCACCTCGCGGTCGATGGCCTCCAGCTCGGCGGGCGTGACGGTGCCGGCCTCGGTCAGGCGCTGGGCCAGCAGCTTGATGCAGTCGCGGTTGGCGCGCAGGTTCTCGACCTCGCCCTTGGCGCGGTAGGTCTGGGCGTCGCCTTCGAAGTGGCCGTAGAAGCGGACCATGTTGCATTCGAGCAGCGCCGGGCCGCCACCCTCGCGGGCGCGCTTGATGATCTCGCCCGCCGCCTCGTGCACCGCGAAGAAGTCGGTGCCGTCCACCGTCACGCCGGGCAGGCCGAAGCCGGTGGCGCGGTCGATGTAGCTGTCGCAGGCGACCGCCCATTCCATGGCCGTGGATTCGGCGTAGCCGTTGTTCTCCACCACGAAGATGACCGGCAGGTTCCAGACGGCGGCGAGGTTCATGCTCTCCAGGAAGGTGCCCTGGTTCGACGCGCCGTCGCCCACGAAGGTGATTCCGACGCCGCCGTCGCCCCGGACCTTGGCCGCCAGGGCCGCCCCGCAGACCAGCGGCGCGCCGGCGCCGAGGATGCCGTTGGCGCCCATCATGCCCTTGGACAGGTCGGCGATGTGCATCGACCCGCCCTTGCCCCGGCAGGCGCCGGTGGCACGGCCGTAGATCTCCGCCATCATCGCGTGGACGTCCACGCCCTTGGCGATGCAGTGGCCGTGCCCGCGGTGGGTGGAGGCGATGCGGTCAATGTCGTTCAGGTGCATCATGATGCCGGTGGCGCAGGCCTCCTCACCGGCGTAGAGGTGCACGAAGCCGGGAATGTCGCCCTTGGCGAAGTCGATGTGCAGCCGTTCCTCGAACTCGCGGATGGTCCGCATGGTGCGGTAGGCCTGGAGCAGGTCCGCCTTGCCCAGCGGAAACGGATTGTCGGTCACGGTCGTTTCTCCCTTGTGGGTTTTCAAAGCTTGGCCGTGACCGGCGCCGGGGCGCGGGTCAGCAGCCGGTTGGTCAAAAGTCTGTGTTGGGCGGCGTGCCGCATGCAGCCGCCCACGTTCACGGTGCGCAACGCGTCGTCCCGAAGCGTCAGGGACACGCGGTCTTGCGCCGAGAATGCGATTTCCCGCTCGCCGTCGAGCGCGATGGAGCCGGCCTTCATCTCCGGCACGACGGGCACGCCGGCCGGCATGCGGCGCCAGCCGGCGACCCCGACCGGGGCCATCAGCCCCGGTGCGATGGGCGCCGTCAGCACCAGTGCGCCGGCCTCGGGCGTGGCGAGGCGGACCATCAGCCCGCCGCTCTCCGCCCGGTCCACGGGTTCCAGCAGGCCGGCGATGGCCGACATGCCGATGGCGTCGGGCTCGGCGAAGGTGACGAACAGCTCACGAAAGCCTTCGGGCTTCCACAGCGCGCGGGCGCCCACGCAGCGCTCGGTGACCAGCGCCACGTCGACCAGCGCGATCTCCTCCACACGCCCGTCGACCGACACGTCGATGCGCTTGTTCGCCGCGAACGCGACGGACGCGGGGATCTGCCCGGTCACGGCCAGGCCGGTCGCCAGGCCGGTGACGGTCGGCTCGCGCTGTTCGGGAAAGGCGTTGTTGGTGCCGGTGGAAATGCCGGCGATGGGCACGCCCCCGCAATGGGCGGCCACGGCGCGGTGGGTGCCGTCGCCGCCCAGCACGACGATGGCGGCCACGCCCGCCCGGCGCATCTCGGCCGCGGCGCGATGGGTGTCGGCGACGGTGCCGGTGACCGGCATGGGCAGCGGATGGACGGCGGGGTAGGGGGCGCCGCCGCGCGCCAACTCGCGCGCCAACTCTCGCGCCACATGGCGGCCGATGCCGCCGTGCTCCGGCATCATCAGCACGTCCGTGATTCCGCAGGAGCGCAACGCCGCCAGCACCCGCAGGACGATGTTCGCGCGGTCGGTGATCTGGAGGCTTGCCGCCTTCGCGACGACACGGCGGATGTCGCGCGCGGAGACTGGATTGGCGATGATGCCGACGACCGGTGCCACGTTGCGTTCCCCCGAGTTGCGGTTTCGAGGGGCGTATCAGCAATGGGCGTGCCAAACCGGACGGGTGGCTAACAATCAGGGTTTTGCAAGGAATTGCGCCGCGGGCGGCGGTGTTGCGGCCGCCCCACCTGTTGCAGGACCTGTTGCACGGGCTCTGCAACAGGTGTTGCACGCCTCAGTCCAAGCGGTGCGGCGGGACGATGCCGAAGCGGTGCATCTGACGGTGGATGGTCGACCGGTCCACGCCCATCTCCCGCGCCGCCGCCGACACGTTCCAGTGCAGACGCCGCAGCACGTCGCGCAGACGGACGGCGGGATCCTCCGTCCCGACGGCGGCTGTCGTTCCGCACGCCGGCCGGGCCTCGACCTCACCGCTGCGCTGCACGGGTTCCGGAAGGTCGGCCAGCTCGATCACGCCGTCCGTGCAGACCGCGCAGGCATAGTCCAGCGCGTTGACCAGCTCGCGCACGTTTCCGGGCCAGCCGTGGGCGCGCAGCGCCGCCAGGGCCGGGGCGGCGATGCGGTAGCCGATGCCGTCGCGCTTCTCCCGCTCGGCCAGCAGGCGGTCGATCAGCCAGCCGAGGTCGCCGCGCTGGCGGAGCGGCGGCACGGTGAACACCGCGCCGTTGAGCCGGAAATACAAATCGTCGCGGAACCTGCCGGCCTTGACCAGTTCCACCAGATCGCGGTGGGTCGCGGCGATCACCCGGACATCCACCGACACCGCCTTGGTGCGGCCGATGGGGGTGACCTCCCGTTCCGCCAGAACGCGCAGCAGGCGGGTCTGCGAGGACACCGGCATGTCGCCGATCTCGTCCAGGAACAGCGTGCCGCCGTCCGCCTCCAGGATCAGCCCCTTCTTGCCCCGCGTGGTGGCGCCGGTGAAGGAGCCGGGCTCGTAACCGAACAGCTCGCTCTCGATCAGCGCTTCCGGCAGGGCCGCGCAGTTGACGGCGACGAAGGGCTTGGCCGCGCGCACGCTCGACCGGTGCAGGGCCTTGGCGAGGTGTTCCTTGCCGGTGCCGGTTTCGCCGTGGATCAGCAGGCTCATCCGCGTGTTCACCAGCTTCGCCGCGCGCGTCAGCGCCGCCGTCAGCGCCGGATCGCCGCCGGAGATGGCCTGGAGCGGCTTGGGCAGGCTCTCCTCCTCGCCGCCGCGCGGGCGCGGGAGGGTGATGGCCGGCGGCGGCATCGCCTGGGCGAACAGGGGCGTCCCGCTGCGCTGCAGACGCAGCGTCCGCTGGTCGGTCGGCAGCGAGCGGACGAAGCGCACCAGATCGTCCACATGGCAATCGAAGAGGTCGGAGAAGGGACGCCCGAGGAGCGGAGCCCCACTCGCGTCCTCGGCGGCCAGCATCTGGCCGGCACGATGGTTGAAGCCGATGATCCGGCCGGCGCCGTCCAGCGCGATCACGAAGTCCGGATCCACCTCGACGAATTCCAGGGACGCGGACAGCTTGATCACCCAGTCCCGGCGGAAGCTGTTGTAGAGGTTGGCGTTTTCGATCTTGTGCGCGTAGGACTTGACCAGTTGGAGCGCCAGGTACTGGCTGATCTTCGGCTCCGGTGAACGCAAGGCCGAGATGTCCAGCACCGCCGCGAGCATGCCGCCGCTGTCGAAGACCGGAGCGGCGGTGCAGGTCAGCGGGATGTGGGTGGCGTCGAAGTGGTCCGTCTGGTGGACGGTCAGCGCCTCTCCCGTGGCGATGCAGGTGCCGACCGCGCAGGTGCCCGCCCGCCCCTCGTTCCAGTCGGCGCCGAGATAGAGGCCGGTCCGGCGCAGATCGCTGTCCGACGCCCGGTCGCCGATGAAATCGACGGTGATGCCCTTGCTGTCGGTGAGCAGGAGGGCGTAGCCCATGCCGGCCACCTGCCGGTACAGGGATTCCAGCCCGAAGCGGGCCATGCGCAGGAACTCGTCCATGGCATCGCGATGCTGCGACAGGCGCTCCTGGGGAAGGATGTAGGCCTCGCGCCAGACCGTCGGATCCAGCTTATGGTCGGTGACGCAACGCCGCCAGGAATCCATGATGATGGTGTCGCGATGGGATGCGACGCCTTCGGCGACACGGACCAACTCATTGATGTGCGCCGCTTTGGCGTTCTCCATCAGCGTATCCTCCCGGGAGCCGCCATCGATCGCCTTGGCATGCCCACCAGGAAAGGTACCAACCGGAGGGGCCGGGGAGCAACTTGTGCAAAAGAACGAGGCCCGCGCCGGGTCGGCGTCTCGGCCATGCTCGCCGGCTGCACCGGATCGATGCCGACCCCTACGGGCTACCTCTTGCGTGATGTCGGGCCGGATTCACTTGTAATCGTCCCTCAGGTGGCCGACCCTGCGCGGGTCATTGTGCTTCGGACGTTCGGCCTGTTACGCCCCTTGGGTACGCGACCGCTGCGATTCCTGGAATACAGATGATGCGCCCCGCCGGTGGTGGGGTGCTATCCCGCATCATTGGAGGACAGCGATGCCCACTGGCACCGTGAAGTGGTTCAACGGCACGAAGGGCTTTGGTTTCATTCAGCCCGACAACGGCGGCCCGGACGTGTTCGTCCACATTTCCGCCGTCGAGCGCGCCGGCATGCGCGGCCTCAACGAGGGGCAGAAGATTTCCTACGAGGAACAGCGCGACCCGAAGCGCGGCAAGACCTCGGCCGAGAACCTCAAGGCCGTCTGAGCCGCCGGGCGATTCCGGGTAAGGGAGGCACCGGGCATCCGGTGCCTCCTTTCCTTTGTCCGCGCCGATGCCGGCACGCGCCGGCCACAGCAGACTCACGCCTTGCCGAACACCGAGCCACCGTCCTTCGCGTCCTCCCCGTTCACGCCGCGTCCTCACCAGTTGGAGGCCCGCGACGCGATCCTCGCCGCACGCCGCCGCGGCCGGCCCGGCTTCCTGCTGGGCGACCTGACGGGGCTGGGCAAGACGCTCGCCGTCTGGCTCGCCATCGCGGCGATGCCCGAGGAGGAGGTGCTGATCGTCTGCCCGAAGGGCGCCATGCCGCAGTGGCGCCGCACCATCCGCCACTCCGAACCCACCGGCAAGCGGGTGACGCTCATCAACTACGAGCGCACCAAATCGCTGCTCCTGCCGCCGTCCGCGAGCGGCAAGCGGTCGACGCGAGCGAAGAACAACGAATTGGCGAAGCTCGGCACGCCGAAGCGGATCTGGCCGCTGGTCGTGTTCGACGAGGCGCATCGCCTGCGCAACCCGAACGCGCAGCAGTCGATGGCCTGCCGGCGCATGGCTGACGCCGCCGCCTTCGCCGTCTACATGAGCGCCACCGCCGGGCAGGCGCCGCACGAGCTGGCCTACCTCGGGCGCCTGCTCGGCGATGCGGCCGGATGCGACACCGGGAGCCTCGGCGGCTTCCGCGAGCTGATGAAGCGCCTGGGGATCGGCAAGGCGAAGGGGCGCTGGAAGAACTGGAGCTGGGACCCGAACGATTGCGACCGCCGAATCATGGCCGACCTGCTCTACCTGGGGACGGACGCCATCGGGATGCGGCGGCGACCCAGCGACATCGCCGGCTGGCCCGAGGTGCAGCGCGAGCTGGCGCCGACGGCGCTCGACGCCGCCGCGCGCCGCCTCTACCAGGCGACCTGGCGCGAGTTCCGCCGCGAGCTCGGGCTGGCGGGCGGCAGCACGCGGCGCGCCGCGGGGTGGGCTGCCGACCTGCGGTTCCGCCAGAAGGCCAGCCTGCTCCGGGTGCCCGGCACCGCGGACTTCGCCGGGGACCTGCTCGACGACGGCCAGCAGGTCGCGGTCTCCGTGGCCTTCCTGGAGACGGGGCAGCTGCTGGAGGACGCGCTGCGCGGCCGCGGCTGGCGGGTCGGGCAGATCAACGGCGAGCGGACGGCCGAGGCCAACGAGGCGGTCCGCATCGCGTTCCAGACCGGGCAGCTCGACGCGGTGGTGTTCACGGTGACCGAGAGCATCTCGCTGCACCAGGGCGAGATGGAGGGCGGCGACCGGGAACGGTCGCTGGTGGTGCACGACATGCGCCACAGCGCCATCCAGCTCCAGCAGATCGAGGGCCGCTGCCACCGCGACGGCCGGCGGGCGACCGTGTGGTACGCCTTCGCCGAGGACACGGTGGAGGAGCGCATCGCCGCCACCGTGGTGGCCCGGATGGCCGGCATGGACGGGATGGCGGGCGATGACACCGCGATGCTCGACGCCATCGCCCGCGTCATCGAGGCGGCCACGGCGGAGCGCGCCGCCGCCTGACGGGCGCGCCCTGCCTGCCGGCCGGTCATGGAAGCCTCCATGCGCCGGCCGTATCACATCCCCGCGAAGTGACGGAGCATGCGCTCGGCGTCGGGCTCGCGCCCCGTGAAGAGCCGGAAAGCGCCGACCGCCTGGAAGACCGCCATGCCGCCGCCGGCCAGGGTGCGGCACCCGAGCGCGCGGGCTCGGCGCAGCAGCTCCGTCTCCAGCGGGAAATACACGATGTCGGCCACCCAGAGGCCGGGGTGGAGCAGCTCCGCGGGCACGGCCATGCCCGGGTACTTCGCCATGCCCAGCGGCGTGGCGTTGACGACGCCGTCGGCGCCCGCCATCGCGGCGGCGGGAGAGGGCGCGGTCGTGGCGCGGCCCTCGCCGAACCGGGCGCACAGGGCCGCCGCGAGGCTGTCGGCGCGCCCGGCGTCGGTGTCGACGATCACCACCTCCCCGGCGTCCAGCGTCAGCAGGGCGTGGGCGACCGCCGCCCCGGCGCCGCCGGCGCCGAACTGGACGACGCGGTCGCGGCGGACATCGGGCAACTCGCGCCGGAAGCTCTCGGCGAAACCCCACCAGTCGGTGTTGTGCCCCATGTGCCGCCCGTTCCCCAGCACGATGGTGTTGACCGCGCCGAGCGCCCGCGCCTCGGGCGACAGCTCGTCGAGCAGCGGAATCACCGCCTGCTTGCAGGGATGGGTGACGTTGAGCCCGGCGAACCCGAAGCGCTCCGCCGCGGTCAGGATGTCCGGCAGGGCACCCGCGTCGAGGCCGAGCGTGTCCAGGTCGATCAGCCGATAGATGCAGCACACCCCCAGCTCCTCGGCTTCGCGCTCGTGCAGGGCGGGCGTGCGCGACGCCTGGATGCCGGACCCCACCAGTCCCAGAAGGACGCTCGGGCGGCCGGTCGCCGGGGGAGACATCGCCGTCACCCCGCCAGCAGGTCGCGCATGGCGCGGACCGCGAAGGGATAGCCGCGAGCGCCGAGCCCGGCGACCACCGCCGTCGCGACCGGCGACACCAAGGACTTGTGGTAGATCGGCTCGCGGCGGTGGATGTTGGAGATGTGCAGCTCGATGATGGGCTTGGAAACCATCTTCAAGGCGTCCATCAGCGCCATGGAGGTGAAGGTGAACGCGGCCGGGTTGATGACGATGCCGGCGCCCGCGTCGATGGCCTCGTGCACCCAGTCGATCAGCTCGTACTCGCGGTTCGACTGCCGGAACACCAGGGGATGGTCGCCGGCCGCCTCCCGGCACAGGACTTCCACGTCCGCCAGCGTGGTGCGGCCGTAGATCTCGGGTTCGCGCGTGCCGAGGCGGTTCAGGTTGGGACCGTTCAGGACGTGGATTGGATGGCTCATGGATGCACTTCTCCGGGAGGAACCGCTCAGCCCTGGTAGCCGAACAGCCGCGGCAGCCAGAGGACGGTCCCGGGAACGAAGGTGAGAACGGCGAGCGCGACGAGCATCGCGACGAGGAAGGGGATCGTGTCGCGGACGATGGCGTGCATCGGCGCGCCCGAGATGGCCCGCATGATGAAGAGCAGCAGCCCGTACGGCGGCGTGACCAGCCCGATCATGATGTTGACCACCACCACCACGCCGAAATGCACGAGGTCGATGCCCAGCGCCTGCGCGCTGGGGATGAAGACGGGCACCACGACCAGCAGGATCGCCGTCCCCTCCAGGACGCACCCCAGCAGCAGCAGGAGCACGTTGACCAGGATCAGGAAGCCCGCCGGCGACAAATCCCACCCCGCGAGCAGCACCCGCACCGCGTCGGGGATGTTCTCGATGGTGACGACATAGTTGAAGACGAGCGAGCCGGCGATCAGCATGCCGATGGAGATGGTCGTACGGGTGCTCACCGCGAGCGACTGGTAGAAGCTGCGCCAGCTGACGCTCCGGTAGAGGCCGGCGGAGATGGCCAGGGCGTAGGCGGCGGCGACCGCGGCGGCCTCCGTCGGCGTCATCACGCCGCTGTAGATCCCGCCGAGCAGGACCACCGGCATCATCAGGGACGGCAGCGCCCGCCACGTGATCGCCGGAAGCTCGCGCAGCGGCACCGGCGCCTCCACGGGGAAGTTGCGGCGGCGCGCCGTGACGGTGACGATGGCCATCTGGCTGAAGGCCATCAGCAGCCCCGGCACCACCCCGCCCAGGAACAGAAAGCCGATGGACGCGTCCGAGATCAGGGCGTAGAGCACCATCGGGATCGACGGCGGGATGATCGGGCCGATCACAGAGGAGACGGCGGTCACGGCCGCCGCGTAGCTGGGCGTGTAGCGGCCGCCGCTCGTCATCATGACCTGCATCGTGCGGCCGGTGCCGGCGGCGTCGGCGATGGCCGAGCCGGACATGCCGGCGAACACGACGCTCTGGAGGATGTTGACCTGGGCGAGCCCGCCGCGGAACCGGCCGACCAGCGCGTTGCAGAACGCCGTCAGCCGCTCCGTCATGCTGCCGATGTTCATGAACTCGGCCGCCAGGATGAACAGCGGCACCGCCAGGATGACGTAGTTGCCGTACATCCCGTTGAGGATCTGCTCCGCCACGATCCCCATGTCCTGCCCCGCCAGCAGCAGGTAGAGGATCGAGCCGGCGATCATGGAATGCCCGATGGGCAGCCCGAGCAGGGCAAGCGCCGTGATCGCAACGACGGCCAGCGAGAAGGGGCTTGCAAGGGTCATTCGCCGGAGCCCACCTTGACGAGAAAGGACTCTTCCGCGTCCCGCTCCGGGTGGAACAGGGCCTGCCAGCCGAGCCAGAGATGGCGGAGGATCGCCGCGACGGCGAAGACGACGTAGATCGAGAACAGCCAGTCGTAGCGGATCTTCAGGTAGGTCGTCTTCTGGACCTTCATGAAGGACACGTAGTCGATGACCGCCGGAAGCGAGACGAGGTAGAGGGCCACCAGCACCACGGCGGTGACGGCGCACATCGCCCGGCGCGTGCGCGGACGCACGGCGCCGTAGACGATGTCGAAGCGGATCTCCTCCGCGTCGGTGGTGACGAACGCGGCCCCCCACAGCACGATCCAGATCCACAGGATGACGCTGACCTCGTGGGTCCAGCCGATGGGCAGCCCCAGGACGTAGCGGAAGACGATCTGCAGGAGGAACGCGGCGAACATGGCCGCCAGCATGGCGACCGCCACGTTCTCGGCCCGGCGGGCGAGCCAGGGCCCGGCCTTTTCAAGAAACCCGGTCATCGGGACGGACCTCCGCCTCGGCAATCCACGGATCGGACGGATCGCCGCCGGGAGAGCCCCGGCGGCGATCCCCCGCGGCGTCAAATGGCCGCGGCGTCACATGGCGTTGATCTTGTCAAGCATGCCGGGAATCCAGCCCTTCGCCAGATCGGAGGCCAGGTACTTCTTCTGGGCGTGCTCCCGGAAGGCCTTGACGTCGGGCGTGTAGACGTCGAGCCCCTGGGCCTTGAAGAAGGCGGCGAGCTCGTCCTCCCGCTTCACGTGCTGCTGGGTGCTCCACTCGATGGCCCGGTCGGCCGCCGCCTGGAAGGCCGCCTGCTGCTCGGGCTTCATGGCGTTCCAGACCTTGTTCGACACGGCGAGCAGATCGAACGCCACGAGGTGCGAGGTCAGGGCGACCTGCTTCATCACCTCGTAGAACTTCATGTTCTGGACATTGGGCAGCGGGTTGTCCTGGCCGTCGATGGCGCCGGTCTGCAGGCCCGTGTACACCTCGGCGTAGGCCATGGGCGTCGGGTTGGCGCCGAGCGCCTCGCCGAGGAACTGCCACGCCTCGCCGCCGGGCATGCGCAGCTTGACCCCGGCCAGATCCGCCGGCGTGCCGATCTTCTTGGCGACGCGCAGGCCGACCTGGCGGGTGCCGTAGTAGGTCGGGCCCAGGATGTGGATGCCCAGCTGGTCGGACGCCATCTTCCTCAGCTGCTGGCCGACGTCGCTGGCGAAGACCTTCTTCAGGTGCTCGGCGTCACGGAACAGGTACGCCGAGGTCACGATGGACCAGGCCGGGATCTGGCTCGAGATGTCCTGCGGCGCGATGTTGCTCATCTCGAGGTTGCCGCGCTGCATGGCAACCAGCTCGGTGCCCTGCTTGAACAGCGTCCCGCCGAGGTAGGGCTGGACTGTGAAGTCCTTTTTCACCTCCTCGGCGAAGCGCTTCATCATCTCCGCCCGGATGTCCTGCTCCGAGAACACGGCGGAGAAGCGCAGCTTCTGAGGCTCCTGGGCGATGGCGGCTGCGCTTGCGCTCCAGGTCACGAGGGCGAGGGCGGCGGCCATGGCGGCGCGCCTGGTGATGGCGGGCATCTCTGTTTCCTCCTTGATCGTGCGCGCATTCGAACTGCGTCTTGCCGATCACTATCTGCTCGGATGGATTTGCGATCAATAGGCAATTGCTGAATCACATGACATTCCGGATTTCATCCTATAACATGAACGTCGGGCGGAGATTGCCGAAATCAGGATGGAAGCCGCATGAGCGTTGATCTGTTGGCGCCCACGATCGCCGACCGGGCCTACCACCGGATCCGGAGCGACATCATCTTCGACCGCCTCGGGCCCGGCGCGAAGCTGAGGCTCGACCGGCTGGCGGCCGACTATGGCACCAGCGTCAGCACGCTCAGGGAGGTGTTGAGCCGCCTCTCCTCCGAAGGGCTCGTCCACGCCGAGGGCCAGCGGGGGTTCGAGGTCGCCCCGGTGTCGCCCGACGGGTTCCGGGACGTGGCGGCGATGCGGATTCTCCTGGAGACGAGCGCGCTGCCCCTGTCCTTCGCGGCGGGCGACCTGGAGTGGGAGAGCCGCGTGGTCGCGGCGCACCACAAGCTCAAGGTACTGGAACGCCGGATGCTCGCGGGGGACCGCGAGGGAACGGAACTTTGGAAGCGCTATGACCGCGAGTTCCACCAGACCCTGATCGAGGCCTGCGGCTCGCAGACGCTGCTGGACATCCACGCAGGGGTCTACGACCAGTATCTGCGCTACCAGATGGTGGCGGTGGTCTTCCGCGGCGCCGCCGCTGCCGACGAGCACCAGGAGTTGCTGGACTGCGCGCTGGCGCGCGACGCGGCGCGCGCCAGCGCCGTGGTGTCGCGGCACGTCGACGCCTGCGTCACGCACGCGCTGGAGGGCGGCGCCTTGCGCGGCGCACCGCAGCGGGGCCAGCCGCCGTCGCGGGCCGACCTCGACACCCCGTCGGACCAGCCCTTCCCGTCGGTCGGCGAAGGTGCCTACCGGAAGATCCGCGCCGACATCGTCTTCGGGCGCCTGCCGCCCGGCCGCAAGCTGAAGCTGGAGACCATGAAGGCCGACTACGGCGTCGGCGTCAGCACCCTGCGCGAGATCCTGAACCGCCTCTCGTCCGAACGGCTGGTCGTCGCCGAGGGCCAGCGGGGCTTCGAGGTCGCCCCCGTGTCCATCGCCAACCTGCGGGAGATCGCGGATCTGCGCCTGCTGCTGGAGTGCCACGCGCTCGAGCAGTCGTTCCGCGCCGGCGACATGGACTGGGAAAGCCGGGTCGTGGCGGCCCACCACCGGCTCGCCCGGATGGAGGAGCGGATGGCCGCGGACGACCGGAGCTGCACCGAACGCTGGAAGCAGTTCGACTGGCAGTTCCATCAGGCGCTGATCTCGGCCTGCGGGTCGCGGATGCTGATCGACGCCCACGCCGCGGTCTTCGACAAGTACCTGCGCTACCAGATGATCGCGCTGAGCTACCGCGGCGACATCGCATCGGGCGAGCACGCCCTGCTGCTGGACTGCGCCATGGACCGGGACGCCGGACGGGCCTGCGACGTGCTTCGGTGCCACGTGGCCGGCGGCCTCGAGCACGCGCTTGCCACGGGAACCATAACCTGACGGGCAACTCGGGCCAAAAGAGGAACGGGAGGGACGACCATGCGCACCGCCATCGCCACCGTCTGCCTGAGCGGCACCCTGGCCGAGAAGATCGAGGCCATCGCCGCGGCCCGGTTCACGGGCGTGGAAATCTTCGAGAACGACCTCCTGTCGTTCAACGGAACCCCGGCGGACGCGCGCCGGATGATCGGCGACCTCGGGCTGGAGGTGGTCACCTTCCAGCCGTTCCGCGACTTCGAGGGCATGCCCGAGCCACAGCGCGCCAAAATCTTCGCCCGCGCCGAACGGAAGTTCGACGTGATGCAGGAACTCGGCTGCGACCTGCTGATGGTGTGCAGCAACGTCTCGCCGGAGTCGCTGGGCGGAATCGACCGGGCGGCGGCCGACTTCCACGAACTGGGAGAGCGCGCGGCGCGCAGGGGCATGCGCGTCGCTTTCGAGGCCCTGTCCTGGGGGCGGCACATCCACGATTACCGCGACGCCTGGGAAGTGGTGCGGCGGGCCGGCCATCCCGCGGTCGGGCTGGTGCTCGATTCCTTCCACGTGCTGGCGCGCGGGACCGACCTGTCGGCGATCCGCGCCATTCCGGCCGATCGCATCTTCCTGGTCCAGATCGCCGACGCGCCGCGGCTCGACATGGATTACCTGTCGTGGAGCCGGCATTACCGAAGCTTCCCAGGCCAGGGCGAGCTGCCGGTCGACGATTTCATGGACGCGCTGCACGCCACCGGCTTCGACGGCCTGCTGTCGCTGGAGATCTTCAACGACCGCTTCCGTGCAGGTTCGGCGCGGGGCGTCGCCATCGACGGCCAGCGGTCCCTGGTGGCCATGCTCGACGGGCTGCGCCGGCGCAGCGGCGCCACACAAGACGGGGTGCCGACGCTGCCGCCGAAGGCCGTCTGCTCCGGGATCGAGTTCATCGAGTTCGCCGTGGACGAGCAGGACGCCGCGCGCTTCGAGCGCACCTTGCGCGGGTTCGGCTTCCGCAAGGCCGGCGTCCACCGGTCCAAGGCGGTGACACGCTGGCGCCAGGGCGGCATCAACATCGTCCTGAACGCCGAAAGCGAGGGCTTCGCCCATTCCTTCCACATCACCCACGGGACGTCGGTGTGCGCCCTGGCGCTCAGCGTCGACGACGCCAGCGCCACGGTCAACCGCGCCCTGGCGCTGCTGGACCAGCCGTTCCGCGGGTCCGTCGGCGCCGGCGAGCTGGAGATCCCGGCCGTCCGCGGCCTCGGGGGGAGCCTGTTGTACTTCGTCGACCGGCCGCACGGCCTGGACCGGCATTGGGACGTCGACTTCGAACCGGTCGAGGCCGAGGCGGACGGCGCGGCGGCCGAGGCCGGGCTGACGGCGGTCGACCACGTCGCCCAGTCCATGCACTACGAGGAGATGCTGAGCTGGCTGTTGTTCTACACGTCGCTGCTCGATGTGCGGAAGACGCCGGTCCAGGCGGTCATTGATCCTGGTGGGGTCGTCCAGAGCCAAGCGGTGGAAACGCGGGACGGCCGGCTCCGGCTGATCCTCAACGCGTCGCAGAGCCGCCACACCCTGTCGTCGCGTTTCCTGCACGACTTCTTCGGGCCGGGCGTCCAGCACATCGCCTTCGCGACGGATGACATCTTCGCCACCGTCGAGCGCCTGAAGGCAGGCGGGGTCGACCTCCTGCCGATCCCGGCGAACTATTACGACGACCTTGAGGTGCGTGTCGACCTGTCCGCCGCCGAGGTCGAGCGCCTGCGCGCCGGGAACATCCTGTACGACGGGCACGGTGAGGCCGCGTACTATCACGCCTACACCGGGACGCTGCTGGAAGGCGGCCTTTTCTTCGAAATCGTCCAGCGGCGGAACTACGGGGGCTACGGCGCCGTCAACGCGCCGGTCCGCCTTGCCGCCCAGACGCTGCTGTCAACCGGCCCGGCGATTCCCTGAGCGATGTCAGAACACGATGCCAGAACACATGGTGAGGCTGGTCATTGGGTGACTGTCCTGCTTCTCGCTACAAGACCGTCGCGGCAACAGGGCCAATGATGCTTCCGTGGTCCTAAAGGAACTCAGTAGGAACCAACAGCGGAAGAGGCGATGAGTTTCCGAAACCAAACCAGGGGAGCATAGTTGCTCGTCGCCGTGTGCCAGAACATTCGGGCGGTGAACGCCGGCATCGAAAAGGGCAGAGACGTCACGCGAAGATCCAGTTCCTTTCCAGCGGCCTCGGCCACCCGGCGGCCGATGACCAGGACGAGATCGCTGTTGGCGAGGAGGCGGGGCGCCAGCAGGAAGTGGGCCACGGTCACCGCGACACGCCGTTTCAACCCCAACCGAGCAAGGCATTCGTCGGCTATGCCGGTTCCGTCGCCGGCTTGAGACACGAGCAGCCCAGGGTGCTCGACGAACCGTTCGGGAGTGGACGGGCCATTGTGGTACGGATGGTCCGGGCGCGTCACCATCACGAAGTCTTCATCGAAGAGCGGAAGGCTCAGAACGTCGGGAATGTCCTGTTCGGTCACGGCCAGCGACAGGTCCACCTTGCCTTCCCGCAGAAGCATGATGGCCGATCGCCGGTCGGCGGCAACGACGCGCAGATCAATTCCCGGTGCCAGCCTTGCGAGGTCGGAAATCAGCCGCGGCATCAGGACAACGGCCAGATAGTCGCTGGCGGCGATCCGCACCACCATGTCCGCCGTCGCAGGGTCGAAATCCTTCGGGTTCTGAAAGGTCGCCGTCAAGGCGGCGATCGCCCGCGCCACATGCGGGCGCAGTTCCTCGGCACGTTGTGACAGGCGATAGCCGCGGCCGTATCGAACCAGCAGAGGGTCGTTGAAGATCTCTCGCAGCCGGGCCAAGGCGCTGCTGGTCGCCGGCTGGCTGCGCCCGATCCTGGCCGCCGCGCGGGACACGTTGCGTTCCTCAAGCAGCGCGCCGAGCGCGACGACGAGGTTCAGATCCACGGTCATTATATTCATGGCACAGATATTACGTATATGATCTATCGTTTTGACGGATACTATGGTTTGGAGCCAGTGTCCATGGGTGTCCGGCGGCAACGCCAACCTTTCAGGAGGAACCATCCATGACGACCAAGCACTCCGCCATCATCATCGGCGCCGGCCCCGGCCTGGGCCTCGCGCTCGCGAAGAAGTTCGGGCGTGAGCTGGGCGAGGTTGCGCTGATCGCGCGCTCCACCGAGCGTCTCGTCCCCCTGGTCCAGGAACTGAAGGAGGCGGGAATCACGGCGCACGGCTTCGCCGCCGACGCCGCCGACCTCAACAGCCTGCGGGCGGCGATCCGTCAAGCCATCGCGGCCATGTCGCCGCTGAAGGCGCTGGTCTACAACGCGGCGGCCATCCGGCCGGGCCGGGCGTTGCCGCTGGATGCGGACGGCTTCGCGGCGGAGCTGGTCGTGGACGTCGTGGCTCCGCTGGCGGCGGCGCAGACCGTCGCGCCGGTGCTGGAGGCGAACGGCGGCGGCAGCGTGCTCATGACGGGTGGCGGTTTCGCGCTTTACCCCAACGCCGAAATGGCGGCGCTCAGCGCCGGGAAGGCCGCCCTGCGCAACCTCACGGCGACGCTCGCCGAAGACCTGGAACCCAAGGGCATCCGCACCGCCATCGTGACGATCTGCGGCTATCTCGCCGAAGAAGGCCGCTTTTCTCCGGCGACGGTCGCGGAGGCCTATTGGGATCTCCACGTCAGTCCCCCGAACGAGCGCAAGCCCGAACTGACCTACGCCTGATCGGATGGATTGGCCATGCGGAAACACACCATGTGGAAACACAAGGGCTTCGCGGCGGGCCTGTTCGCCGTCCTGGTCGGCTTCGGCACGATGGCCGAGGCCGGCATGCTGGGCGTCTTCCAGTCGGATGCCAACGGCTTCGACACCCGCACCTATTATTACGACGACGGGAAGGAGGTGACCGTCTTCGACACGCAGTTCGTCCCGCCGCTGACCACGGCGATGGTGGACAAGATCCGCGCGGAGACGGCATCGCCCATCACCCGCGTGGTCGTCACCCACCCCAACCCCGACAAGTTCAACGGGCTTTCGGTGCTTCACGCGCTGGGAGCGGTGTCCATCGGCTCGAAGGCAACCGCCGACGCACTGCCGATCGTCCACGACTACAAGAAAGCCTTCTGGGTCGGCACGATGGGTGCATTCACCGAGGCGACCTATCCCAAGTACGAACCGATCCAGAAGACCTTCTCGGGCACGATGACGATTCCCTTGGCGTCGGGCGAAACGATCACGCTGTTCGAACTGAAGCATGCGGGGGTCGCCACGACGCAGACCGTCGCACGGATCGACCGCACGGGCGACCTCATCGTGGGAGATCTCGTCCATCATCAGGCCCATGCCTGGCTGGAAGGCGGACTGGTCGGAGGGAGGCCGTCGCCGGACCTCCCATCGTGGATCGCGGCTCTGGACGAACTCAAGCTGCTGGAAGGAACCGTCGTGCATGGAGGAAGGGGGGCCGACGCTCCCGTCGCCGAGGCCGTGAAGCACCAGCAGGAGTACTTGCGAGCCGTGGACCGGTTGGTCGGCGACTACATCGTCGAGTTAGGGCCTGACAAAGAGGATCTGCGGAATCCGGTCAAGGCGAAGATCCACTACGCGGAACTCCAGAAGCGGGCCGCCGCGGCCTTTCCCACCTATGCCGCGCCATACATGATCGGTTTCAGCGTGTACGGCTTAGCGCAAGCGAAACTTAAACAGCGTTGAAAGTAAGGTCCGCTCTGCCGTCCGAACCGCCGGGGCAAGCCCGCCAGCAAAGGACTTGTCCCGGCCCGGTTGGACCTCCGACACCGCGTTTTCGGGCCCGCGACGGCAGCAGTGCAGAGCTTCAGAGCAGCAGCCTTGATCGACAACTTTCGGTGTGGCGAAAGGGGGCGCCAAGTCCGAAGTCCCAGATGGTCCGCTTTGCGCCGACAGTGTTGGAAAACTCCCTGACGGGGACTACGGAAACGGCGGAACAGCGAGGCCTCGCGGGCGTGGAGTTGCCTTGGTCAGGGCTCAACCCCGGCGCGGGTAGGCCCAACGCTCGAATGCGAACCGCCAGGCGACGGCCACGCTGGAGGCCTCTTCCGCCGTCAGCGCGTGGTTCTGGCGGGGAAAGCCGCGGACCTGCGCCAAGTAGGCCGCAAAAATGGGCATGGCATCGGAAATCGAACCCAAGCCGAGGACATCGTACACACGCTCGAGCTGGGGGAGTGGATCAGCCAGAAAGTCTTCGTAGCGGATCTCGACCAACCGGCCGGACGGCAGCGCCGCCATATCCACGTCGAGACGGGCCATCATGCGCGGGTAAAGGTCGAGCGCCAGCGCGTCGGCCGTTTCCGGATCATGGGGTTGCAGGGCGAACTCGCGCAGCAGCGTGCGCAGCATGCGCCGGGTGGAGTCGAAGACCGCGTAGGGATCACGGTGGATGTGGATGAACGCGGCGTCGGGCCACAGCGTGCGCAGATGCGCCACCTTCGCCGTGTGCGCCGGGTTCTTGACCAGGAGCCGCCGGCCGCCTTGCTGGAGGTGCAGCTTCCAGAGAAACCCTGTCACGCACCGGCACCAGCGCGCCACCTCGTCCGAACCGCAGTCCTCGAACAGCACGCCCCGGCGAAACGCCGCGTGCAGCATCCGCGGAAAGAAGATGCCGTGGTAGTAAGACAGCGGCTGCAGAAGAGCCAGCGCCAGTTCGTCCTCCTGTGGGGCCGTGGGGGTGACGGGCATGGGGTCGATGATGCGGTCGGGCGGCAGCCAGTCCTCAAGACGGGTGCGCCAGAATCGGCTCAGGCCGAGAAAGCCCAAAGGGAATCCGACGGCGAGCGGCGTCGGGACGCCGAAGCGCGGATCCCGGCTCAGCACGTTGAGGAGGTGCGTGGTCCCGCTGCGCCAATGGCCGACGATGAAGACCGGCGGCGGCATCGGCGGGGCGCCAGCCGTGCGGGCCGCCACCGCCCGCCGCTCCAGCGCATCCAAAGGCACGCGCACGGCGGCACTGCCCAGCGCCGTCGCCATACGGTGCAGGTGGCGCGGGGACACCCCACCGCCCTCGCGCAGGACGTGTGCGAGCGTGCCGGGATCGGCGCCGGCCAGCGGGTGGAAGATCCGATGGGCCCGGCGGCGCAGCCAGGGAGTCATGACGGGTACGCGCGGCCGCGCCACAGCGCCGGCCGGCCGCGGCAGGCGTGCAGCAGCGCCGACCACTGGATCGCCAGCAGAACCGCGACCCCCGCCGGGTGCAGCAAGGCGGAGGACAGCGGCTGGCGGAACCGCACCGCGAGCATCAGCCGCAGGCACAGCCCGGCCGCCGCGGCCCCGGCCGCCGCCAGCACCGCCCAGCCGGGTACCGGCACCGCCAGCGCCGCACCCAGGATCAGCCACGGCAACACATGCCCGCCGAACAGGAGCAGCGTCCACAGCGGCAGGGCGGCGGGGGTCGCCATGCCCTCGGTGGCGTTCTTCGAGAAGCCCGCCCACAGCTCGCCCCAACTCCCGTACATCCGGCAGGAGGCAAGATCCGTCGCGTCGAACAGGTCGGTCATGCAGCCCGCCCGCCGGAACGCGCGCGGCAGGGTCAACCCGTCGTGCCGCGAGGTGCGGATGGCGGCGTGGCCTCCGGCCTGCGCGTAGGCCTGCCGCCGCACGGCGATGAGCTGACCGCAGGCGGCGGCAAAGCGCGGGTCGGGCGCGCGGCGCATCATCGCCATCGGCAGATAGCCCAGCAGGAGCAGGTGGATCATCGGAATCACCAGCCGCTCGGCCGGAGTGCCCGTCTCCTGGCGCGGGAAGCCGCTGACCAAGCCGGAACCGCGCGCGAGCAGAAAGCCCGCGATCCGTCCCACCGCATCGGGCGACAGGCGCACGTCGGCGTCCTGGAACAACAGGATCGGGTGCCGCGCCACGCTGGCGAGCACGTGGCAGGCGTGCTGCTTGCCGCACCAGCCCGGCGGCAGCGGGGGCGCCCGCTCCAGCCGGACACGCCGGTCGCGCCGCCCGATGGCCGCCACGACGTCGGCCGTGGCGTCGGACGAATGGTCGTCCAGGACGACGACCTCGATCTCCACGCCGCGGCTGGCGAGCGCCGCATCGACGGCGGCGCCGATGGTCGCCTCCTCGTTGCGGGCGGGGATGAGGATGGAGACCGCGGTGCCGGGCGGCGGCGCGCCTTGCGGTGGCCGGAACAGACGCAGGTTGGCGACGCCGAGGGCGAGCGGCAGCAGCGCCAGGATCAGCGACAGCAGCGCCAGCGCGATCCAGGCGGCGTCGCTCATGGCTCCGGCGCTCCATGCCCGGCGTGGAACGGCCGCCCGGCCAGCCAGGCCCGGCCCCGCCGCCACAGGTCGTAGAGGCCGCCCACCCCGACGCGGCCGTCCAGAAGGCGCAGGAAGCGGGCCGGGTCGCGGCTGACGGCGTCGGCGGC
Organism: Azospirillum sp.; assembly: GCF_035627195.1. Lineage (GTDB taxonomy): Bacteria > Pseudomonadota > Alphaproteobacteria > Azospirillales > Azospirillaceae > Azospirillum. The sequence continues at coordinate 12,536 of NZ_DASPMG010000292.1, read as the reverse complement.
CAGCGCGTCCATGGTGTCCTGCAGGGCTATGGTCAGATGGTCGTTGATCGTCGCGGCCTCCAACCCTGTGAAAACGGCAGCGTCTAGGGGAGCGCCGAAGCGGGCCAGAGCCTCCGGCGTGCGCTCGTCCCAGAACGGGTATTCCAGCGCCAGCGGCACGACGACCGCCTCCGGCACCCGGCGCACCAGATGCGCCACGCCCGGCCGCAGCCGCACCGGACGCACGCGCGGGTCGGTGAAGCTCCCCTCAGCGGTGATCCACAGCATGGCGTCCGGATCGCGCAGGATGGCGAGGCCGGTGCGCAGGAAGGCGGTGGCGCCGCTCACCGTGCCCGGCTCGATCCCGAACAGCCCAATGCGGCCGAGGAACGGGTAGCGGCGCAGCATGGCCGCGTCGATGGGGCCATAGCCGGGGCGGCCAGCATATTGCGTGGTGGCGAGGACGATGAGGAAGGCCGGATCCCACCAGGACGGGTGGTTCAGGCAGACGATCACCGGCCGGCCCGGCGGCAGCTCCGGCCAGCCGGGGCGCGCCAGTCGGACGGCGTGGAAGCTCCGGCGCATCGCCCGCGCCATCACGCCGCCGAAGAAGCGGACGAGCGGGGTGGAGCGCCGGGGCACCATCAGGCGACCTCGCGCCGTTCCGCGCTCCCGAGATCCCGGTCCAGGGCGTCGGCGGCGATCCAGCCGGACATCAGCACCATGGGCATGCCGGGACCGGGGTGCGCGGCGCCGCCGGCCAGATACAGCCCCTCCACCTCGCGGGAACGGTTGCCCGGCTTGAAGGCGCCGAGGAAGCGGCCGTGGCTCGCCAGCCCGTAGATGGCGCCGTTCAGCACCCGGTAGCGTTCATGGATGTCCTGCGGGGTGAGGGTGTGCTCGACCCGGATGCGGTCTTCGAGGTCGGTCAGGCCGGCGGTGCGCTTCAGCTTGTCGAACACCACGCGGCGGTACTCCGGCAGCATCCGCGACCAGTCGTGGTGCGGGCGCAGGTAGGGGGTGTGCACCAGCACGTACAGCGCCTCGCCGCCCGGCGGCGCCACGCCGGGCTCGGTGCGCGCCGGGGCGGCGAGGTAGCAGGTGGGGTCCGGCGCCGGCTCGCCCCGGCGGTAGATCCAGTCGAACTCCTCCTCCGGGTCGCGGGAGAAGACGAAGTCGTGGTGCAGCAGATGGTCGTAGCCGCGCTCCAGGCCGAGGTAGAAGACCACGCCCGAACAGGCCGGCTCGTGCCGGCGGCGCTTGAGGAAGCGCGCCCCGGCGGGACCGCCGACCAGCTCGCGGTAGGTGCGCACGGCGTCCATGTTGGAGACTGCGGCGGCCACCGGGATGCGCTCCCCCGCTTCCGTCTCGACCGCGTTCACGCGGCCGTGCTCCACGGCGATGCGCGCGACGCCGGTGGACGTGCGGATCTCCACGCCGAGATTGCGGGCGAGGCGTTCGAGCGCGCCGGGCACCGCGCGCGTGCCGCCCATGGGGTACCAGACGCCCTCGCTGGTCTGCATGTGGGCGATGGCGCACAGCACCGCCGGGGCGCCGTAGGGGGAGGAGCCGACATACTGCGTGAAATGGTCGAGCATCTGCGCCACCCGCGCGTCCGGCACATGGCCGCGGATGGTGCCGGCCACCGTGGACCCCATGCGCAGCGCCAGCACGTCGGACAGGGTGGCGGCGCTGAGGTTGCGGCGCACGTCGATGGTGTCCGTCAAATCCTCAACCGATTTCCAGAAGAAGAACCGCTCGGAGATGCCGTGCAGCCGCTCGGAGCGCGCCAGGAAGCGGCGGTAACCGTCCCCCACCCCCATGCCCGGCGCGAAACGGTCGAGCGTGCCGGCCATGGCGCCGACGTCCTCGCCGAGGTCGAGCACGCTGCCGTCCTCGAAGAAGCAGCGCCATTGCGGGTCGAGGCGGACCAGCGGCACCTCGCGCTCCAGGTCGCGCCCGGCCTCGGCGAAGATGCGGCGGAGCACGCGCGGCACGGTCAGGATCGTCGGCCCCATGTCGAAGCGGAAGCCGCCCTCCTCCAGCACCGCCGCCTTGCCGCCGAGCCAGGGGTTCTTCTCCAGCAGCACCACGCGGTGTCCGCGCTCCGCCAGCACCACCGCCGACGCCAGCCCGCCCAGGCCCCCGCCGATCACCGCGATCCGATCACCGCTCATGCCACCTCCCCCAGCAGCGCCTTTCCCAGGATTCCGGTGCGGCCGGCGTTCAGCTCGCGCCAGGGGACCGACAGCCCCAGATCCTCGGCCAGCAGGCGCGCGGTGATGCGCGCGCCCTCGAAGATCACCGGCAGGCCGCTGCCCGGATGGGTGCCGCCGCCCACGAGGTAGACACCGTCCAGGTCCTCGAACCGGTTGCGCGGCCGGCGGTGCAGCATCTGGTCCAGGCTGTGGGCGAGGTTGAAGGTGGCGCCGCGGTGGAGCGCGAAATCCTGCTCCCAGTCGGCGGGGGTCACCATCCTCTCCACCCGGATGCGCCGCTCGATGTCGCGGATGCCCAGCGCCTCCAGGCGCTTCAGCACCAGCGCGCGGTACGGGTGCTTCTCCACCGCCCAGTCGACGTGGCCGCGCTGGTGCCCGACCGGCACCAGGACGTAGAGCGTGCTGCACCCCGGCGGCGCCTGTCCCGGATCGGTCACGCAGGCGTTCTGCACGTAGAGCGACGGACGCCGCGGCAGTTCCCGGCACGCCTCGATCTCCGCGAGGTTGCGGGCGTAATCCTCAGCCAGATAGATCGTGTGGTGGTCGAGGCCCTCCACCCGCCCCTCGATGCCGAGGTAGAGCATGAAGGTGGAGCAGGAGAACTTCTTGCGCGCAATGGCCGCGTCCGACCAGCGGCGTCGCAGGTCATCGGGCACCAGCGCGGTCATCGCCTTGGCGAAGTCGGCGTTGATGACCAGCCCGTCCAGCGGATACTCCCCCTCGTCGGTGCGCACGGCGACGGCGCGCCGGCCCTGAAAGCGGATGTGGCGGACCGTCTCGTTGGTGCAGATGTCGACGCCCAGATAACGCGCGACCCGCGCCATCGCCTCCACCACCGCCCCGCAGCCGCCGCGCGGGTGGAAGATTCCGTGCTCGTGCTCCAGGAAGGACAGGATGGTGAACAGGCTGGGGCAGCGGAACGGCGACATGCCCAGGTACTTGCTCTGGAACGAGAAGGCGAGCCGCACGCGCGGATCGCGGAAATAGCGCGCAAGGTCGGAATCGACGGAGCGGTGCGGGTTCAGCCGCCGCAGCGCCTTCAGGATCGGCAGGCCCAGAAGTGCCAGCGGGCCGTCGAACGGCGTCTCCAGCACCGGGCGGAAGGCGTCGAGCTTGGCCCGGTTGTCGGCGAGAAAGCGCGGCAGCGCCGCGGCGTCAGCCGGGGCAAGGCGCGCGATCTCCGCGGCGAGGCGCTTGGCGTTGGCGTGCATGCGCAGCTCGCCCCCGCCCTCGAACAGCAGGCGGTAGAGCGGATCGAGGCGGATCAGATCCACCTCCTGGTCGAGGCGCCGGCCGCAGGCGGCGAAGATCTCGTCGAGGATGCGGGGGTAGAGAAAGAAGGTCGGCCCGGTGTCGAAGCGGAAGCCGTTCAGCTCCAGCGCCGCCGTGCGTCCGCCGACCCGCCCACGCCGCTCCAGGACGGTGACCCTGGCGCCAGTGAGCGCCAGCAGCATCGCTGCCGCCAACCCGCCGGGCCCCGCCCCGATGATGACCAGACGCCGATGCATGCCCTTGCTGCCGTCTCCGTTCGCGCACAGCTTCCTTGCGCCGAACACCGACATGGGCCGGAGATGGACCGCGACAACGCACCCTATACTTATGGTAGCGACTCAAATCTATTGGCGGCCGAGACTCGTATAAGGCAGGCGGCCTGGGCCGCCGTGCCCGCCGCGGAACGGCTGCGCGTCGTCCGCGCGCTACGCCGGCGCATGGCGGCGGAGGCGGGCGCGCTGGTCGGCAGCCTCGCCACCCGCCCCGGCCGCTCCCCCGCCGAAAGCCTCGCCGCGGAGGTGATCCCGCTCGCCGACGCCTGCCGCTTCCTGGAGCGCGAGGCGGCGCGGCTGCTGGCACCCCGGCGCCTGGGGGCGCACGGCCGGCCGGCGTGGCTGTTCGGGGTGAGCGCCGAGGTGCGGCGCGATCCCTATGGCGTCGTGCTGGTCATCGCGCCGTCCAACTACCCGCTGCTGCTGCCGGGCGTGCAGTTGGTGCAGGCGCTGGTGGCCGGCAACGCGGTGCTGGTGAAGCCGGCGCCGGGCTGCGCGGCACCCATGGCGCTGCTGGCGCGCTGGCTGGCGGAGGCGGGCGTGCCCGACGGGCTGGTCCGCGTGCTGGGCGAGGGCGTGGCGGACGCGGAGGCGGCGCTGGCGGCCGGGGTGGACAAGGTGGTGCTGACCGGCTCCGCCGAGACCGGGCGTCGGGTGATGGCGACGCTCGCCGAACGGCTGGTGCCTGCCACCATGGAGCTGTCGGGCAATGACGCGGTGTTCGTGCTGCCCGGCGCCGACCTTGGGCTGATCGCCCGCGCGCTGGCGTTCGGGTTGCGCTTCAACGGCTCTGCCACCTGCATCGCGCCGCGCCGGGTGTTCGTGCCGCAGGGCGACGCGGCGGCTCTGGAATCGGCGCTGACGGAGCGCCTGTCGGCGATCCCGCCGGTCGCCGTGCCCGCAGCGGTCCGCCGCCAGACCATCCGGCTGGTGACCGAGGCGGTGGCCGGCGGCGCCCGCCCGGTCGGCCCGGTGCCCGACCCCGCCTCCCCGGTCATGGCGCCGCTGGCGGTGGCGGACGCGCGGCCGGGCATGGCGCTGCTGGAGGAGGATGTGTTCGCCCCGGTGCTGGCGCTGGTCCCCGTGGCGGACATGGAGGAGGCGCTGAGCCTGGCGGCGCGCAGCCCCTATGCGCTGGGCGCCTCGGTGTTCGGGCCGGAGGCCGAGGCCCGCGCGCTGGCGGAGCGGATCGACGTGGGCAGCGTCACCGTCAACGACCTGATCGTGCCGACCGGCGACCCGCGCCTGCCCTTCGGCGGGCGGCGGCGCAGCGGCTGGGGCGTCACGCGGGGTGCCGAGGGGCTGCTGGAAATGACGCAGGTGAAGACGGTCAGCGTGCGCGGCGGGCGCGGGCACCTGCACTTCGACCCGTTCCGGCCGGGGGACGAGGGGCTGCTGCTGGCGGCCTTCCGGGCGATGCACGGCGGCGGGCGGACGCGGCTGGCCGCGGTGCCGGCGCTGCTGCGGGCGTTGCGTCAGCGCTCAACCAGATAGCGCAGCTTCAGGGCGGTGCGCGTCACCGGCTCGGCGACGGCCAGGGCGGCGTCGCCGTAGCTCGGCGGGCCGAAGCGCATGGGGGCGTCGTTGCTGAAACCGATCCCCTCCTCCGGCAGGCCGAAGAAGTTGCGGTCGATGTCCAGGTTCTGGTTCTCGTCGTGGAACGCCTGCACCGCGTAGGTGCCCGGCGGCACCCGGCGCACCACCACCGTGACGCTGCCCGGCCACGCTGGCTCCGCCGCGCTGTAGGGGCAGCCGGCGCGCAGGAAGGTCTCCGCCGTGCACACCGCGACCAGCACCTTTCCCCGGGCGTTCGCGACGTTGGTCACGGTCACCGATAGGTCGGCGGCGGCGACCTCATGCCCCATGACGAGGACCACCAGCGCCGCTACCCACCCCCAACGCCGGCCGTGGCGATGCGGCCCAGTTCCGCCTCCATCGCCGCCAGCCAGGCGCGCAGGCGCGCGGCGTTGGTGCCGAGGTCGGAGTGGCCGTACAGCGACCGGCTGTAGAGCGCGACCGTCGAGCGGTCCGGCCCCAGCGCGATCGGCCGGACGGTCACGAGGTCCGGAAAGCGCAGCCATGGCGTTCGCACCTCCACGTCCATTTGGGGCACATCGATCTGACCGTCCGGGCCGCCCAACCGGCGCGCACCCTCGCGCTCCAGCAGCCGGTTCCAGACCGCCGCCTGCACCTCGACGCCCACCGGGAAGACCGGGCTCTCGCCGTCCGCCGTGCGGCAGAGGCCCGGCGGGCAGACCAGATGATGGTTCGGCCGGTCCGGCGGCGTCAGCGTCTCGAAGGCGACCGGGGCTTGGTCGCCGGGGCCGAACAGCGTCTCCCACACCCCGTCGCGCCCGACGGCCAGCGCCAGCCCGCCATAGGCCAGCACCGGGACGAGCAGCAGCACCAATACGGCGCGCAGCAGGATCCGGATGGCTTTCATGCCCGGTAACATAGGTGCGGAACCCTGCCGCGGCGATCAGTGGTACCCGAACGCCCCCGTCACCTTGCCGCGGAACACCCAGTAGCTGTAGGCGGTGTAGACCAGGATCGTCGGGATCAGGAAGGCCATGCCGACCAGCAGGAACACCTGGGTTTCCGGCGGTGCCGCCGCCTGCCACACGGTGATGGACGGTGGGATCAGGTTCGGCCACAGGCTGATGGCGAGGCCGAGATAGGACAGCGCGAACAGCGCCATGGAGAGCACGAAGGGCTGCACCTCCCGCCCGTCGTCGAGCGCGCGCCACAGCCCGAACGCCAGCGCGGCCGTGACCAGCGGCACCGGCGACAGGAACAGGATGTTGGGCATGGAGAACCAGCGCTCGGCGATGGCCGGCTCCAGGAACGGCGTCCACAGGCTGACGATGCCGACCATGACCATCACCGCGACCATCAGCCGCCGCGCCACGCGGAAGCACCAGCCCTGAAGGCGCCCGATGGTCCGCCAGATCAGCCATGTGCTGCCCAGCAGCGCGTAGCCGCCGATCAGCGCCAGCCCGCAGAACACGCTGAAAGGCGTCAGCCAGTCGAGCATGCCGCCGGCGAAGTCCCGCCCCTCGACCCGGATGCCCTGGATGAAGGCGCCGAGCACCACGCCCTGCGCGAAGGTGGCAAGCAGCGAGCCCAGGAAGAACGCCTTGTTCCACCAGTGCCGGCTCTTGTTCGCCTTGAAGCGGAACTCGAAGGCCACGCCGCGGAACACCAGGGCGATCAGCATCAGGAGCAGCGGCAGGTACATGGCCGGCAGCACCACCGCGTAGGCGATGGGAAAGGCCGCGAACAGCCCGGCGCCGCCGAGGACCAGCCACGTCTCGTTGAAGTCCCAGACCGGCGCCACCGAGTTCATCATGACGTCGCGGTCTTCCTCGCTGGGCGCGAAGGGGTAGAGGATGCCGATGCCCAGATCGAAGCCGTCCATCAGCACGTACATGAACACGGCGAAGCCGACGATGCCGACCCAGGCGAGGGTGAGGAGGCTGCCTTCCATGGACGTCACTCCGCGGGGTCGATGGACTCGCCGGGCAGCGACAGCGGCCGCTTCGGGCGGTGGGCCTCCTGCTTCGCCATGGGCTCCTCCTCGTCGCGCGGGACGGACGGCCCGATCCTCAGCAGCCGGATCAGGTAGTAGGTGCCGGCGCCGTAGATCAGCGTGTAGACGACCACGAAGGCGATCAGCGAGGTCAGCACCGCCCCGGTGGTCAGCGACGGCGTCACCCCTTCGGCCGTCCGCACCAAGCCGTAGACCACCCAGGGCTGGCGCCCGATCTCGGTGGTGAACCAGCCGGCCAGGATGGCGATGAAGCCGATGGGCATGCAGGCGACGAGGATCTTGTGGAACCATTCCGCCGTGTAGAGGCGCCCGGTGAAGCGCAGCACCAGATGGATCGCCGCCACCGTCACCATCAGCAGCCCGATGGCCACCATGATGCGGAAGGTCCAGAACAGGATTCCGGCCGGCGGGCGCTGGTCGCGCGGGAACTGCTTCAGGCCCGGCACCTTGCCTTCCCATTCGTGGGTCAGGATGATGCTGGACAGGCCGGGGATGCCGATCTCCCAATGGTTGGTCTCGGCCTCGTCGTCGGGAATGGCGAAGAGGATCAGCGGCGCGCGCGGCCCTCCCTCCCAATGCCCCTCCATGGCGGCGATCTTGGCCGGCTGGTGGTCGAGCGTGTTCAGCCCGTGCAGGTCGCCGAGGAGCACCTGCAGGGGGGCGAGCACGGTGATCATCCCCAGCGCCATGCCGAGGCCGACGCGCGCGTGCTCGATGAAGCGGCGGGTCAGCAGGTAGAAGGCGCTGATGCCCGCGACCACGAAACCGGTGGTCAGGAACATGGCCGTCAGCATGTGCGCCAGCCGGTAGGGGAAGGAGGGGTTGAACACCACCTGCCACCAGTCGGTGACGAAGAACCGGCCGTCGCGCAGTTCGGCGCCGGCCGGCGTGTGCATCCAGCTGTTGGCCGACAGGATCCAGAAGGAGGACAGCACCGTCCCCAGCGCCACCAGGCAGGCCGCCATGAAGTGCACGCCGCGCGGCACGCGGTCGCGGCCGAACAGCAGGATGCCCAGGAAGGCCGCCTCCAGGAAGAAGGCGGTGACCACCTCGTACTGGATCAGCGGTCCCAGCACGTTGCCGACGATGTCCGACCAGCGGCTCCAGTTCGTGCCGAACTGGTAGGTCATGACGATGCCCGACACCACGCCCATGCCGAAGGAGATGGCGAAGATCTTCGTCCAGAACTCCGACAGGCTGCGGTACAGCTGGCGCCCGGTGCCAAGCCACAACCCCTCCAGCACCGCGATCCAGCAGGCCAGCCCAACCGTGAAGGACGGGAACAGGATGTGGAACGAGATGACGAAGGCGAACTGGATGCGGGACAGGATCAGCGGGTCGAGTTCCACGACCGCGGCCCTTGTTCAGTTGGCGCTGTGCGGTAACGGCAAGGGAATACGCACAGGGCATTTTGGTTCCCGACACACGGGCGGGTGCGACGATTCGTCGCCCATCCCGCGGCAGCCACCGGCGAATGGGAGCGTACAGACCGACGGCTACGTCGTCGGTCCGGTGCCGGCGCCCTCCTCGAACAGCTCCCGGAACGGCTTGCCCCGTGTCCCGGGCACCTCCGTGAGTAACAGCGCGAAATCCACGCCCTCCAGACTTGGCGTGTGCAGGACCTCCGTGATGCGGAAGGTGAGCGGCGTTCCGTTCTCTTCGAACTGAACGCCGTCGCCGCACCGCGGCGGCAGACGAAACGCTTTGTCGCTCCAGACGGGTTTCTGTTCCTCGCGCACGAGAAGACAGCGGCATTGAATGCTCACGGTGTTTCTCCTCGATGTCAGGAATGGGAAGGCACTCGCCATGCCGCTCTAAAAAACGAACACGAACGCGACGATCATGGCGATGATCGCGAGCGGGAGCCCTATCCCGAGCACATAGCGACCGACATGCTCCATGCTGCCTTGGCGGGCCTGTGTGGCATTCCGGGTGGGGGGCGTCTTCTGATCGGCCATGATGGCTTGGCCCCTTGTTTAGAGAATTCGGAGATTGGAAGCCGCCCAGGCGCCCCGTCGATCCGGCAAACCGACAAGGGGCCCGGGTCAGCCTCCACTTCGTCCAGGTCAATGGCTGGCCGTGGTTTCCCGCTGCTCCAAGCTGATGTACTTGCGGGTGATCGGCTCGACCAAGTCCTTCATCTTCTGGGCCATGGCCTCCTCTTCCCGGAACGATTGCTGGAAACCGGAAACGTTGCGGAAGCCGGCGGCCTCGGCGATGACGATCAGGGACTTGTAAGCGGCGATCTCATAGTTCTCGAACGCGTGATTCGTGAACATGTTCTTGAGGATCTCGTCCTTGGCCGGAGCGTGCGCCACCGCGGCCACGTTGCCCATGAGGCCGAAGATCGCCTCCTTGATGGTCGAGGGGCTTGTCTGCATCTCGTTCATCGCGTCCTCGATGCGGCGGCGCTGCTCCTCCGTTTCGCGGATGTGCGAACGCAGGGCCTGCTCCAACTCCGGATAGTTCTGAAGCCTTTCGACCTGACGGTTCATGATCTGCAAGGCCTCCATCTCCAACGCATGCGTGTTGTGGAGGCCGGCAATAAGAATATCGCGCGTGGGACCGGACAAAGCCATGGGTTTGATCTCCATTAAACGACTGACATGCGAGATCAACCACAAGCCCTTCGGAGAAGTTCCTCATGAAGATGCGCATTTTCTTTCGCTGAATGCAGCATCTCTAAGGTCTTTCAAATACTTCACATGGACAAAACACACCAATTTCGGTTCTACGTTTGGGGTGCGCGGCTGGATTTGGCACCGTGAAAAATACAAACACGCGGGCGCGGAACGCCACGCGTTTGGCCCCTTCGCTATTGGACGATGCCGCAGCACCTGGTCAGCCCGTGTTTCACGGTCCTTTCGACGGTTGGGTACGGCGACCTCCTCTACGCCGCCGGCCACCTCACCGCTTTGTGGGCTGAGGGTTTATGACGCACCAAGCGGCGGCAACCGCTTTGACCAGCTCGCCGTCACTCATCCGCATCAGTGCCTCGGCTTGGCTACGTGCCGAAGCACAAAAGCCCTCCGCATCGAGCCCATACGACATCCGGCCTTCGCGGCGTGCAATGTCAGAGGCCGCTTCCGTGCGCCACCGGTCAAACCGGCTGAGACCACGTTTAGCGATGATTTCCCTTTCCCAATCGCTGATACGCGAGCGGTGGCGCTCCGTCAGGGCGGCGTAGGCACGCATCGCGGCGCTCTGCCGAGGGTCCATTGTCTGGTGGCTGCTGTCCCCCTGCGGCGCCTCAAGACGGCCAGTCGGACGCCCGGCGGCCCTGTCTTCTTCGACCGTTTTGCACATGAGCGCGCGCACCATGACCTGCGTGTGAACGCGCAGACCGGCCTCGGCGATCGCCAGGGGCAGCGGCTTCGGGCAGGCCTCCTCTCCCTGCGCATCGGTTGGTCCGCTAAAGCTCCCGAGAAGCACGCCTACCATGCCGCCAAAGACGGCCTTTCGAAGATCGGCCATGATCCACCTCCTGCCCTATACTCGCGACAGGACGCGCACCAGTCCACCCATCCAGCCCCTGATCCATGTGGCGGAAAGGGACGGCGCGTCGGGCGAGACATCCCCCGCCCGCGGGGGCAGCGCGGCATCGACCATGGTCACCCCCGGAACACGATCCGCTCCATGGAGAACGCCTGCAGGAAGGCACCGTCCGGCATGGCGATGGAGACATACGTCGGCTCGGCGAAGGTCCAGACGACGACACGCTGTCCGTCGCGGATTTCCTCGGTCACGGTGCGCTCCAGCGGGGCGCCGCTCGCCGGCGCGAAATGGAAGGCGCCTTCCGCCATTACGGCCGCCGGCACGAGGAGGGTGTCCTGCCCGTCGTCGCCGGCCACAACGTCGTAGCCGCCGTCCGGCGTCCACACCAGGACGTCGTTGCCGGCGCCGCCCAACAGCCGGTCGTCGCCCGCGCCGCCGTCGAGCGTGTCGTCGCCGTCCTCGCCGACCAGCCGGTCGTCGCCGCCGCCCCCGCTCATTGCGTCGTCGCCGGCGCTGGCCCACATCCCGTCGTGCCCGTCGCCACCGTCCATGACGTCGTCGCCGAAGCCGCCGACGAGCCCATCGGCGCCGTCGCCGCCGCTCAACGTATCGTCGCCGTCCTGACCCCACACAGCGTCGTCGCCATCGCCGCCGTTCATCGCGTCGTCGCCAACGCCGCCGGCGAGCGTGTCGGTGCCGGAACCGCCGGCCATGGAATCATCGCCGCCTTCGCCGACCAGGGTATCGTCGCCCGCGCCGCCGCTCAGCGTGTCGTTGCCCGCGCCGGCCCACAACTCGTCGCGCCCGTCGCCGCCTCGCATGGAATCGTCGCCGCCACCGCCGGTGCCGGTGTCGTCGCCTTCGCCACCCTCCATCACGTCGTCGCCGTCGCCGCCGGTCAGCCAGTCGCGGCCGGCACCGCCGTCCATCTGGTCGTTGCCGTCGCCACCGGCGAGCGTGTCGTCGCCAGCGTCGCCCTTCAGCCGATCGTCCCCGGCGCCGCCGTCGACCACGTCGTTGTCCTTGCCACCGCCCAGCATATCGGTGCCGGCGCCGCCCGACAGGAGGTCATCGCCCGCGCCCCCGTCGAGGGCATCGTCGCCCGCGCCGCCGTCCATCTGGTCGTTGCCGTCGCCGCCGGCGAGCGTGTCGTCGCCGGTCTCGCCCCACAGGACGTCGTTGCCCTTGCCGCCGTCCGCCCGGTCATCGCCGCTGCCGCCGTGCATGGTGTCGTCGCCCGCCTCGCCGCTCAGCGCGTCGTTGCCGGCTTCGCCATGCACCTGGTCGTGCCCGTCCCCGCCGCGCACGGTGTCGTCGCCGGTGCCGCCGCCGATGAGGTCGTTGCCGGCGCCGCCATCGACGACATCGTCACCGGTGCCGCCGCCGACCGTGTCGTGGCCGTCCCCGCCACCGAGGGTGTCGTTACCGGACTCTCCGTCCAGGACGTCGTTGCCGACGCCGCCATCCACGATGTCGTCGCCCGACCCGCCTCGCACCTCGTCGTCGCCGCCGCCGGCGAACACGATGTCGTTGCCGTCGTCCGCCCAGACGGTGTCGTCGCCGTCGAGCGGCATCAGGATGTCGTCGCCGCCGGTGGCCAGGATGGCGTCGTCTTCGAGTTTGCCGATCCAGGCGGCGCCGCCGGCGATGGAGGCGATCTGCCGCTCGTTCAGCGGCATGCCGGCGGTCCTGGGCGTGCGCGGTGCGCGGGGGCGGGTCATCGGGTGCTCCGTTCTCGTGGGGCGAGGG
>NZ_DASPMG010000291.1:0-25339 GCF_035627195.1 Azospirillum sp. | reverse complement strand
GTCGGGCGCGTCCACCGTCCAGTGGCCCATGTTCGCGGCGACCAGCAGCATCACGATGATGCCCATGGTCTTCTGCGCGTCGTTGCCGCCGTGGCCCAGCGAATAGAGCGCCGCCGAGAACAGCTGCCCGTGCCGGAACCGCTGGTCGACGGCGAAGGGGCTGGACCGGCGGGACGCCCAGGTCACGATCACCATCAGGATCTGCGCCAGGATGAAGCCGATCAGCGGCGACAGCACGATGGCCACCGCCGTCTTCACGATGCCGGCCCACACCAGCACCGACGTCGTCCCCATCTTGGCAAGGGCACCGCCGATCAGCCCGCCGATGAGGGCGTGGCTGCTGCTGGACGGGATGCCGCCCCACCAGGTGATCATGTTCCACAGGATGGCGCCGCCCAAGGCACCCAGCACCACCTGCGGGTCGACCACCGCCGGGTCGATGATCCCCTTGCCGATGGTGTTGGCGACGTGCAGGCCGAAGAAGAGAAAGGCGATGAAGTTGAAGAACGCCGCCCAGACGACGGCGGTCTGCGGGCGCAGCACGCGCGTGGAGACGACCGTCGCAATGCTGTTGGCCGCGTCGTGCATGCCGTTCGACAGGTCGAAGGCAAGCGCAACCAGGATGATCGCCACGAGAAGCGGCAGCCCAATCGTCATCGGTTCCATGGATGTTCCCAGCACACGTGTCCGTCGGAGAGCGGTGTCTCAGACGTGCTCGATGACCACGCCGTCGATGACGTTGGCGACGTCATCGCAGTGGTCGACGATCTGTTCCAGAAGTTCGTAGATTTCCTTCAGCACGACGAAGCGCTTGGGGTCGGCTTCCTCGGCGTGCAGCCGCGACAGGCAGCGGCGCAGCAGCTCGTCTGTCTCGCCCTCGATGCGGGATATCTCCACGCTGGCGCGGTTGAGGTGGTTGACGTGGCGGCCGATGGCGCCCAGCAGCGGCAACGCCTCGCGCAGGAGGTTGGCGCAGCGGAACGCGGCGTCGGCCATCTGCCGCATCTCCGGCGTGAAGTCGGTGACGCCGTAGATCATGATGCGTTGCGCCGTCTCCTCGATCAGGTCGACGGTGTCGTCCATGGCGGTGATCAGCGCGTGGATGTCGGAGCGGTCGAAGGGAGTGATGAAGGTGCGGTGGATGGCCTGCAGCGTGCGCTTGGTGATGGCGTCGGCGGCCCGCTCGGCCTCGACGATCCGTTCGAACGCGGCCTTGGGGTCACCCTCGTGGTCGAACAGCGCGTGCAGCGCGGCGGCGGCTTCGACGATCTGCTCGGAATGGTCGCAGAAGTGGCCGATGAACGACTCTTCCTTGGGCATCAGCGCGCGGAACAGCCGCAGGACCATGACCGGATTCCCTTCCCCACCAGCACGCACGCGCCGCCGCGCCGGGCGAGGAGGGCCCCCGGACACACGGTCGGCGCAATGTCACGGATGTGTAACATTCGCGGGGCCCGCCCGCCAGCAGCATGACGCCCCCGGCACCGGACCGGGACGCAGGGTCGCACCGCAAGCTCCTTGCGCCCCTGCGCTTGCCTGGAAAGCATGGTAGAAACGGCCTTGTCGCCACCCGCACACACCGCCGCGGAACGTTTTCATGGTCCATTACATCGGAATCGACGTCCTTCGCTCGCTGTACGAGGCGATCCTCGAACGCCGCGACGGCGACGTGAAGACGTCCCGCACCGCCAAGCTGTTCGCCCAGGGGCGCAAGCGCGTCGCGTCCAAGGTGGGCGAGGAAGCGGTCGAGGTGGTGATCGAGGCGATGCGCGACCATGAGCAGGGCGTGGTGCTGGAGAGTGCGGACCTGCTCTACCATCTGGTGGCCCTGTGGGCGGACATGGGCATCAAGCCCGACGTGGTGCTGGCCGAGATGCGGCGGCGCGAGATGACCTACGGCATCGCCGAGAAGCTGCCGAAGGGCGAGGATTCGCCGCGCGTGCCGCACATCAACCCGGCCCCGGCCAAGAACCGCAAGACCAAGTAGCCCCGCGCTCTTTCGCCGCCCCAAAGGGGTACCTCCGACGATTTACCGCCCGCTCCCGCTCTGCTAGGCTGCTGTGCGAACAATGCAACCGTACGGGGCGGCCATGGACATTACCGGCACCAGCGGCAACGATTCCCTCTCGGGCACGGACAGTTCCGACACCATCGTCGGCTTGGCGGGCAACGACACGCTTAGCGACGCATCGGGAGACGACCTGCTGGTGGCGGGCGAGGGCATCGACCTGCTGATCGGCGGTTTCGGCCGCGACGTGCTGTACGGCAACCAGCAGGACGACAGCCTGTTCGGCGGCGAACAGGGGGATTTCCTGTTCGGGGGCCAGGGCAACGACCTCGTCGAAGGCGGGGATTCGGCCGACGTCCTGTACGGCAACATGCAGAACGACACCCTGCGCGGCCTGGACGGAGAGGACACGCTGTTCGGCGGCCAAGGCGAAGATTTGGTCCAGGGCGGCGAAGGCAACGACGTGCTGTTCGGCAACCTGGGCGCCGACACCCTGTCCGGCGGTAACGGCAACGACATGATCTACGCCGGCGACTGGCGCGAGGCGGCGGACGTGGTGTACGGCGGGCCGGGCACCGACACCTTCCTGTTCTTCGACTACGGCACGAAGGCGCAGGCCGACGCCGCCATGCACACCGTCGGCGACCTGGAGCGCGGCGGCGACCGCATCTGGCTCTACCATTTCGAACTGGCGGCCGGCGTGAAGAGCGACGTCACCATCACGGCCGGCGACACCTATTCCGACAACAACGCCACCATCGTCTACAAGGCGAACACGGACGAGGGCAGCGTCACGCTGTACTGTCACACGGCGGCCGGCGACTACATCCGGCTGAAGGTTCTGGGCGCCACCACGGTTTCGTCGTCGGACTTCTACTTCTACTGACGCAGAGCCGCCTCAACGGATCTCCACGGTGGCGCTGTCACTGCGGCCGTCGGCGTCCACCACGGTGATCCGCACGAACCCCGGCCCGTCCGGCTGCCACACCGCCTCGCGCCGCACGGACGAGGCGGCGACGCGGCGTCCGTCCACCAGCCAGGACAGCGGCCGCCGCCCGCCCGAGGCCGACAGCGTCACCGGCGCCGGTTCCCCGTCCCCGCCGCCGGCCTCCACCACCATGGCCTCGGTCGGGAAGACGAGGCGCAGCCGTTCCTGCCCCGCCGTGCCCTCACCCGCCGCCACGCGCTGCAGCAGCTCGGGCGCCCGCGCGGCGACGCGCGGCGGCGGCGCCGGCTCCTCCGGCAGCAGGTCGAGCACGCGGTAGAGCAGCGGGGCCGCCGTGTTGCGCCCGAAGCGGTCGGGGCTGGGCGTGCCGTCCGGCCGGCCGACCCAGACGCCCACCGTATAGCGCCCGGTCACGCCGAACGCCCAGGCGTCGCGGAAGCCGTAGCTGGTGCCGGTCTTCAGCGCCACGGGTGCGGCGCGCCGGATGTCCGCCGCCTGCACCAGGCCCGAGGGCGGCGGCGTGCCCTCAAGGATGTCCAGCACCTGCCGGGCCGAGGCGGGGGCGAGCATCGCCACCTCCGGTCCGCCCGCGTCGTCGCGCAGCGCGCGCAGGGGCGCCACCGCCCCGTCGCGCGCCAGCCCGGCGTACAGCGTCGCCATGTCCCACAGGCTGATGGATGCGCCGCCCAGCGCCACCGGCAGCCCCGGCGGCCCGGCGCCCGCCGGCAGGACGAGGCGCGCGCCGGCCCGCTTCAGCGCGTCGGCGAAGCGCACCGGCCCCACCTTGTCCAGCACCAGCACCGCCGGCACGTTCAGCGAGCGCTGCAGCGCCTCGCGGATCGTCAACTCGCCGCTGAAGGTGCGGTGGAAGTTGCGCGGCGCGTAGTCGCCGAAGCGGGTGGAGACGTCGGCCACCTGCGTGGCCGGGTGCACCAGCCCGTCGTCGAAGCCGAAACCGTAGATGAAGGGCTTCAGCGCGGAGCCCGGCGAGCGCACGGCGCGCACCATGTCCACCCACCCTTCGCGCCGCCCGTCCAGGTAGTCCGGCCCGCCCAGGTAGGCCAGCACCGACCGGCTGCGGTTGTCCACCACCAGCACGGCCATGCCGGCGCGTTCGTGCAGTGCCGGCAGCTCGCGCCGCGCCAGCGCCTCCAGCGCCGCCTGCAGCCCGCCGTCCAGCGTGGTCGCCAGCACCGGCCGGCCGGCGTGCCGGGCCTTCAGGGCGTCGCCCAGATGCGCGGCCAGCATCGGCATCGGCTGCTTGGCGGCGGGCACCGGCTCCGTTTTCGCCTCCTCGGCGGCCTTGGGGGACAGGACGCCGGCCAGCACGGCGCGGTCCAGCACCTTGTCGCGCGCTGCCCGCGCGCGGTCCGCCGCGCGGTCCGGCCGCAGGTGCGTGGGGGACTGCGGCAGCGCCACCAGCAGCGCCGCCTCGGCGGCGCTCAGCTCCGCCGGGCCTTTGCCGTACAGCGTCATAGCCGCCGCCCGGATGCCCTCGACGTTGCCGCCGTAGGGCGCCAGAGTCAGGTACATGCCGAGAATCTCGGCCTTGGAATAGCGCCACTCCAGCTGCACGGCGCGCGCCATCTCCGCCAGCTTGGCGCGCAGCGTGCGCGGCCGCGGCTCCAGCAGGCGGGCCACCTGCATGGTGATGGTGGAGGCGCCGGACACCACCCGCCCGCCCATCAGGTTCTGTCCGGCCGCGCGCAGCACGGCCAGCGGGTCGACGCCGGGGTGCGCGTGGAAACGCCGGTCCTCGTAGGACAGCAGCAGGCTGGTGAACACCGGCGCCACGTCGTCCGCCGTGGCCGGCAGCCGCCACGCGCCGGAGGCGTTGGTGAACACGCGCAACGGCCGGCCGGCGGCGTCCGTCACGCTGACCGACACGTCGCGCAGCCGCGACAGGTCCGGCGGAAACAGCGCATCGAGGGCGAGGAGGGAGAGAAGGGTGAGGGCAAGCGCCAAAACCCCTCTCCCGCCCCGGGAGAGGGAGGGGCCCGCCCGCAGGGCGGGAGGGTGAGGGTGCGCGCAAGGATCCTTGCCGTCACCCTCACCCGGCCGGCTTGCGCCGGCCACCCTCTCCCGGGGCGGGAGAGGGTTGGACGGCCCTCCCCTGCTCATCCCCTACTCCACCGCGTGCACGGTGATGCGCCCCGTGCCCTGCCGGGCGAAGAAGCGCGGCTTGTACATGTCCTCCACCACAGCACCCGGCAGCTCGTACGCGCCCGGCGTCACGGCGCGCACCAGGAAGGCCAGCTTGAACTTCGGCTCCTCCTCCGTCAGGTCGAGGGCGGCGACGAAGCGGTCGTCGCGCGCCTCCACCGCGCGGGCGTAGGTGATGTCGGTCAGCCAGGGCATGTCGCCGGCCTCCGACGCGCCCAGGCGCGGGTTCTCGATTTCCCAGCCCGCCGGCAGCGGGTGGGTGATCGCCGTCTGGTGGTACAGCTTGGTGGTTGCCTCGCCCTCCAGCACCACGACGAAGACGTCGTTCTGGCGGATGGTGTCGAGGTTCAGCGGCTCGCCCGCGCGGGTGAAGAAGTTGCGCTTGATGCGCAGCCCCTCGCGCGCCGCCGGCTGCGGCTGGGCGGGGATGCCGGACACCGACACCGCCTGCCACACCGCGGTCCCGCCACCGTTCGCCACCGTCACCCCTTCCGCCAGCTGGGCGGCGGTGGGCAGCAGGTTGAACGGGTCGCCCTTCGGCCGGGCACCGCCGGACAGCGTCAGGTCCAGCGGCGCCGCCCCGCGCATCAGCGTGTCGGCGGCCAGCACGATCCACGCCTGCTCCTGCGTGCTGGTCAGCTTGGCCGCCGTCGCCGAGGCCGGCAGGCGGTCGACCAGCGCCTGGAGCCGCTTGCCCATCATCCCCGTCTCGGTCATCAGCGTCACCAGCGCCGCCGCGTCGCGCACGGTGGAGCCGTAATCGACGTGCCACGGATCGCGCGCCAGCTGCGCCACCGCCGCGTTGAACGCGCTCTCCGCCCGCTCCTTGTCGCCCAGGCGGGCCAGCGCCGCGCCCAGCTGCCCCTTGGACAGCGGGCTCGGCATCGCGTCGATGAAGGCGTCGTGCAGGTAGCGCGTGGAGCCCGGCACGGCGACCCCGGCCATCGCCAGCACGTGCAGCGCGTAGGCGCGGCTGGCCAGCGATTCCGCGGACCGGCCGCCGTCGATGGCGTGCTGGCGCAGCCACGCCAGCCCGTCGGCGAAGGGCTTCTCCGGCACCGGCCGCCCCTTGGCCTTGGCGCGCGCCAGGAACTCCATGGCGTAGGCGCTGATCCACGGGTCGGCCTCGTCGCGCGCACTCCACAGGCCGAAGGCGCCGTCGTAGCGCTGCTTGTCCAGCGTGCGGGAAATGGCGGTGTCGACGCGGCCGTCCAAGGTATCGTCCGGCTTGGGGGCACCGCCCAGTGCCAACTCCACGTCGCGCACCACCAGCAGCGGCAGCGCCCGGCTGATTGTCTGTTCCGCACAGCCGTACGGGTAGCGGTCCAGTGCGCGCAGGATGCCCGCCACGTCGAACGGCGGGGCGGAGCTGAAGGTGGCCGACAGCCGCGCCGTGCCCGGCAGGTAGGCGGCAAGGTCGGCCGCGGAGATCCGCGCGCTGCCCCCCGGCGCGATCTGCTTGGCGACGAACTGCGTCTCCACCGGCCGTGACGGCCGCACGGTGATGCCGTAGCCGCGCGACAGCGCCAGCCCGCCCGGCCCCTGCACGTCCAGCGACACGCGCGCCACGCCGGCCGTGACACCCTTCAGCGCCAGCGGGATGCTGCGCCGCTCGCCCGCCGGCAGGTCCACCGACAGGGAGCCGTTCTCGACGGCCACGCCGTCGCGGCCTGTGACGGTGACGCGGTAGGTGCCGGCCGCGGCCTCCACGTTGTGCAGGGCCAGCGTCAGGCGGCTGTCGTCGCCGGGCGCCAGGAAGCGCGGCAGCACGGCTTCCGCCACCAGCGGGTCGCGCACGGTGAGCTTGCCGGCGGCCGAGCCGATCCGGCCCTTGGAGTAGGCCACCGCCATCAGCCGCAGTTCGCCGTTGAAGTCGGGGATGTCCAGGCGCACGCGCGCCGTGCCATCCGCCCCAACCTTCAGCGGCCCCTGGAACAGCGACACCACCGTGAACGGCACCACCGGCATGGCCGCCCCGCTGCTGTCGCCGCCCTCGCGCAGCTTGCCGAAGGGGCCGTCCAGCGGGTCGATCAGCCGGCCGTAGTCGTCGCGGATGTCCAGGCCCAGCAGGCGCTTGCCGAAGAACTGCTTGCCGGGATCGGGGGAGACGTAGTCTGTCAGCCGCAGGATGCCCTCGTCCACCGCCGCCAGCATGACGTAGGCGTCCTCCGCCGTGCCGCCGGCCACGGCGGGCGCCACCGCCACGGCGACATCGACCGGGCCGCGCGGGCGCGTCACGTCGGGCGCCTGCAGCGCCACGTCCAGGCGCCGCACGGCCGAATCGATGCCCAGCCATGCCACGCCCACGGCGCGCACCGGCTGGCGCTCCTTGCCCTTGACCGGCGGGCGGTAGACGGTGGCGATGACGTAGGCACCCGGCCCCCAGGCGGCGTCCACCGGCACGTCCACGGTGGCGCCCCCGGCCGGCACGCTGAGCGTACGCGTCTCGAACAGGCGGTCGGTGGCAACCGTCAGCAGAACCTCGCCGGCAAACGGCGGGGTGATGCGCACGCGCGCCGTCTCACCCGGCCGGTAGGCGGCCTTGTCGGCCACCACCTCCAGCGTGTCGGGCGTGTCGGCGGCGTTCTCCGCCATCTGCCAGCCGACGGCGAAGCGCACGGAACTGGCGATGCCGCTTGCCTTGTCCATCACCTCCAGCCGGTAGCGGCCGAAGGGCTGGGTGCCCAGCGCCAGCACCGCCGGCTTGTCCGCCGCGGCGTCCAGCGCGCCGGCCTTGCGGGAGATGTCGCGGGTGTGGGCGCGGTAGGTGTAGCGCCCGTTCTGCATGTACCACTGGAAGGTCGTGTGCTCCTCGACCAACTCCCAGTTCAGGCCGGGCTTGGCAACCGCGGCGCCGTCCGGCGCCACGGCGATCACGTCGAAGGCGGCCTCCTGCCCCTCGGCGATGCGAGCACCCTCGAAGCGCGGGCGGATGCCGACGGCGTAGGCCTTGCTGCGCACCGGCAGGGAGATGGCGGCGCGCGTCGGTCGCCCGCCCGGCTCGGTCACCGTCACATGGACGTCGGCGCGCAACGGGCGCGTCACGTCCGGCAGGGCCGGCAGCTTGACCGGCAGCCGCGTCTCGCCCTGCGCGTCGGTGACGGGGAACTCCAGTTCCTCCAGCTTCGGGTTCACCGTCTCCGTCACCAGCCCGAAGCGGAAGCCCTTGTGCTGCGGATAGGGGGCCGGGTCGGCTTTCAGCGACACCTCCGCCGTGCCGGGCAGGCCGGCGGCCGGCGGGCCGTAGAGGAAGCGGCCCTTGACCAGCAGGTCGTACGGCTTGCCCACCTCGATGAAGGGGGCCGGCGCCGTCAGGTCGACGGCGAGGCGCTCGGGCACGAAGTCGTCGACTTGGAAGGTGGTCTGGCCGACCGGCTTGCCCTTGGGATCGGCGAACACCTGCACGGTCCAGCCGCCCAGCGGCGCCGTGCGCGACAGGGTGAGCGGCAGCGTGAAGCCACCGGCCGCGGCGGCGGTCAGCGGTCCGGCGTAGTACTCGGTCCCGCTCGGCCGCAGCACCTTGACGGTCAGCGGGAAGTCCTCGACCGCGTCGGTCTTGTCGTCGCGCAGCAGGGCCGCGATGTGCACCGTCTCGCCCTGGCGGTAGACGCCGCGCTCCGTATAGACGAAGGCGTCCATCGGCCCCGGCGCCGGCCGTCCGCCGACGCCGCGGTCGGACAGGTCGAAGGCGGCGTTGGTCAGGTTCAGCACCGCGTAGTCCGCCCCGGCGTAGGCCATCACGGCCAGCGGCGCGTTGCCGCCGGTGCCGCGCGCCAGCCCCGGCACGAAGCGGGCGCGGCCCTGCTCGTCCGTCGTCACGCGCGCCAGTTCGGCGTTGTTGCGCGCCACCAGCGCCACCGACACGCCCGGCATCGGCTTGGCCGTGCCGAAGGAGCGGGCGAAGACGGTGATGCCGTCCGCCCCCTCGAACGCCGTCAGGCCGACGTCGGTGACCAGCACCCACTGCGTCGCGCGTTCGTACGGCATGTCGCCTTCCGGCACGTCGACCGGATCGGCGGTGACGATGTAGAGGCCGGGCTTGGGCTCCGGCACCATGGCGCGGAAGGGCAGCGCGGTGGTCACCTCGCGGTTGCGCTCGCTGCCCACGTCCATGCGGCCCTGCCAGACCATCTCGCCGTCACCCTCGGCGATCTCGTCCCGGGTGTAGCTGTTCAGTTGCTCCAGCAGGCGGCCGTTGCGCATGTTGGCCGTCAGGTTGCGGTCGTTGAGGCGCAGCACCTTCACCGCCACGCCCTGCAGGTTCACGGTGACCAGCGGGATGCCGTCCGCCCCCGTGCGCGGCAGGATGAAGGCGTTTCCGCGGAAGGCGGTGAACGGCCGGCGGTCGGCAACGCGCAGGCGCTGCACGTCGTCCGCCTTCAGCGCCAGCCCGTCCGCCCCCGGCAGGCCCTGGCGCAGGGTGACGGCGTAGCCGGTTCCGTGGCTTAGGTTCCCGATGCACAGCGTGTCGCCGCGCGCGCTGACCGGCGCCTTCGGCACCGCCGGCTCGATCGCCAGGAAGTCGGCGAAGCGGATGCCCTTCTGGTCGCTGAGCTGGTCGGAGAAGCGGATGCAGGCGCGCGGCACCGCCTGGTCCGAATCGACGCGCACCGACTTCACCGTCAGCCCGACGCGCTGGCGCAGCGCCTTGATGCGCGCGTCCAGCCCCGGCGCGCGCACGTCCAGCACCACGCCGGAGTCCTTGGGCTGCGCCACCGTCACGATCTCCCGCGCCGCCAGCAGCGCCGCTTCCGGCCGGTCGAACACCTCGTCCAGCAGGGTGGTCAGCCGCCACAGCGCGGTCACCGCCTCGTCGGCGTTGGCCGCGCTCTGGTAGGCGGTGAAGGCCGCCTGCAGGGCGCGATCGCGGTTGGGCTTGGGCAGCTGCAGCCACGCCTCGCCCAGCGCCAGCCACGTGGCCGTATTGTCGTGGCCCAGCGCCACGGCGGCCTCCAGGCCGCTCACCGCCTTCGGCCAGTCGCGCTTGGCGACCGCCGCCTGGGCGTCGCGCAACGCCTTGTCGCGCTGCTGCGGCGTCACCTGCGGCGGCGCCTTCAGGCGGACGGAGGAGGAATAGCTGCCCGCGTCGTTGGCCAGTCCGGGCGGATCGAACTCCGCCAGGGCCGGGTGTGCGGGCAGCAGGACCAACAGGCAGAGCCAGAACAGCACGAACACGCGGGCCATGGGGGGCTTCCGGAAGCGATGCGGGGAGCGGGAGCTTACCAGCTTCCCGGCCGCCCCACGAGAGGGAGCCGGAAGCCACCTTCGCCCGTTATTGCTTTTGGGGAGGGGGAAACGACATGCCGGGATCGTTCGACACGACGCTCGACACGCGGCAGAGTCTGTTCGCGGCGCTGCTGACCGCCCGCCGACGGCGCGGCGCCGCCATGCCCGTCGTCGAGGACGCGGAACGCCAGCCGATGACCTACGGCCGCCTGGTCCTCGCCAGCGTGGCGCTGGGCCGGCGGCTGGCGCGCCTCACGCAACGCGGCGAGGCGGTGGGCGTGCTGGTGCCCAACGCGGCCGGCGTGGCGGCGGTGTTCTTCGCGCTGCAGGCCTACGGCCGCGTGCCCGCCATGCTGAACTTCACCATGGGGGAGGAGGCGCTGCGCTCCGCCTGCGCCACCGCGCGCATCCGCACGGTTCTGACCTCCCGCCGCTTCGTCGCCAAGGCGAAGCTGGAACCGGTCGTCGAGGCGCTGGGGACGGCCGTCGACATCCGCTACCTGGAGGACCTGCGGCGGGAGGTGGGGCTGGCCGACACGCTGCCGGGCCTGCTGGTCAGCCGCGTCCCCGCCCTGCCGCTGCTGGCGCAGCCGCAGCCGGACGAGACGGCGGTGGTGCTGTTCACCTCCGGCTCGGAAGGGATGCCAAAGGGGGTGGCGCTCAGCCACGCCAACATCCTGTCCAACATCGCGCAGATCACGCAGGTGGTGGAGTTCCTGCCCACCGACCGCGTGGTCAACCCGCTGCCGGTCTTCCACAGCTTCGGCCTGACCGACGGGCTGCTGCTGCCGCTGGTGCTGGGCATCCCGGTGGTGCTGCACCCCAACCCGCTGCAATACCGCGCGGTGGCGGAACTGGTGGAGGCGGTGCAAGGCACGATCCTGTTCGGCACCGACACCTTCCTGTCCGGCTACGCCCGCGTCAGCCGGGAGCGCGAGCTGGCCTCCATCCGCTTCGCCGTGGCGGGAGCGGAGCCGGTGCGCGACGCCACCCGCGCCGCCTATCGCGAGCGGTTCGGCGTCACCATCCTGGAAGGCTACGGCACCACGGAGACGGCCCCCGTGCTGGCGCTGAACACGCCGACGCACAGCCGCCCCGGCACCGTCGGCCGCCTGCTGCCGGGCATCGAGCACCGGCTGGAGCCGGTGCAGGGCGTGCCCGACGGCGGCCGGCTGCTGGTGCGCGGCCCCAACGTCATGCGCGGCTACCTGTCGGCGGAACGGCCGGGCGCCCTGCTGGCCCCGCCCGACGGCTGGCACGACACCGGCGACATCGTCGGCGTGGACGCCGACGGCTACGTCCGCATCCTCGGCCGGGTGAAGCGCTTCGCCAAGGTCGGCGGCGAGATGATCTCGCTGGCCACCGTCGAGGCGCACGCCGCCCGCCTGTGGCCGGAGAACGCCCACGCCGCCCTCACCCTGCCCGACCCGCGCAAGGGCGAGCGCATCGTCCTGGTCACCGACCGCGCCGACGCCACCCGCGAGGCGCTGGTGGCGCACGCCCGCGCCCACGGCATCGCCGAGATCGAGGTGCCCAAGGCCATCCTGGTGGTACCGGAGATTCCCACACTCGGCTCCGGCAAGACCGACCGCCCGGCGATCAAGCGGCTGGCGGAGGAGCGGCTGGGTGTGGGGTAGGCGTCAGGCGGCGTCTTCGCCGTCCAGGCTCGCCCGCAGGTTGGCACTCGACCACGACGGCCACCCGGTGCCGGCGAAGTCCCGGTCGTGGCTCCAGATGTCGCCGTCGACCGCCCAGGCCAGAGCGAGGACATGGGCGTCCGTCACGCTGCCGTTGCGCGACGCCACCGCCGTACGCAGAACCTCCGCGGCTGCCGCTATATGAGCGGCGTAGAGGTGTTCGTCGGCGACGGTGATATGCTCGAAGAGATCGTCGACGATGGCCAGTTCTGCGCCGCTGCCCATACCCCCGGCGACGCCGCGCGCCTCATCCCGTGCGCGGGCGCTGGTCACCAGCATCCGCTTCGCCCGGACCACGTTCAGCACCGGCCTCGATCGCAGTCCGAGTGCAATGCTCAGAATGATGTTGGTGTCGACGACGATCACCGACGACGGTCGCCGCGGGCTCACGGTTCCCGTTCGCCCAGCATGACTTCGAGCGCCGCCGTCTCCTCCGGCGTGCGGCTCGCCGCCAGCGCGTCGATGCGGGCCATGAGCCGGTCGAACGCTTCCGGCGATCCCTTGTGGATCGGCACGAGAAGCGCCACGGTGTCCGCGCCGCTCTTGATGGGCACCGCATGCGGCAGCGCCTGGATGGCACCCGCCGACATCTTCTGCAGCTCGCGCATCGAAATCGCGGTTTTCATGACCGTGCCCCCTCCGAAGATCACTCGGAACCATACGGTATGTAACCCCGTAGGGCGGCCCGATCAAGCCCGCCTACCCGCCCAGTTCCACCGCGCCGTGCAGCCATACCACCCAGAACGCCAGGGCCAGGTACGGCCCGAACGCCAGGGGCACGCCGCGCACGTCCGCTCCCGTCGCCCAGCCCCGCACCAGCGTCACCGCCAGCCCCGCCAGCGCCGCCAGCAGCACCACCGACGGCAGCCCGGCCAAGCCCACCCAGGCGCCGGCCGCCGCCAGCAGCTTGGCGTCGCCCAGCCCCAGCCCGTCGCGCCCGCGCAGCCGCCGATAGCCCGCCGCCAGCAGCGCGAAGGCGCCGTAGCCCAGCACCGCCGCCAGCGCGTGGTCGCGCAGCACGTCCGTGTCCGGCACCTCCCACCATGTGGCGGCGAGGCCGGCGGGGACCAGCGGCAGGGTCAGCGCGTCGGGCAACCGGTGCTCGCGCGCGTCGATCAGCGCCAGCGCCAGCAAGGCCCAGCCGAGCAGGCAGCCCACCGGCACCAGCCAGGGCGGCAGCGCCAGCCGCGCCCACGCGGCGGCCACGGCACCCAGGATGGCCGCAAGCGGCGTCATGGAATCGGCTTGGGCGGCGGCGTGTTCATGGAGCGCAGGCGGCCCATCAGTTCCTGCGTCAGGCGGCGGGCGTCGTCGCCGTTGCGCACCACGCGCGGCGTGATGAACACGATCAGCTCGCGCCGGGTGCTGCGGTTGTCGGTGGTGCTGAAGATGTTGCCCAGCACGGGGATCTCCGCCAGCACGGGGATGCCGCTGCGCCCTTCGCTGCCGTCGTCGGAGATCAGGCCGCCCAGCACCACCGTCTGCGCGTTCGGCACGGTGACCGAGCTTTCGATCCGCCGTTGCGAGATGGTGGGCGTCAGCGGGTCCTCGGACGAGGTGCGGGCGACGTTGCTGACCTCCTGCGCCACTTCCATCGCGACGTTGCCGCCCGCGTTGATGCGCGGCGTCACCGTCAGGATCACGCCGGTGTCGCGGTAATCCACGCTGTTGACGATGGGCGGGGTGGATGCCTGGGTGCTGATCAGGCGCTGGGTCAGCACCGGCACCTGGTCGCCGACCTTCAGCATCGCCGTCTGGTTGTCGCGCACCACCACCTGGGGCGAGGAGACGACGCGCACCTTGGTCACCGCGTCCAGCGCGTTCAGCACCACGCGCGGGTCGCCCACCGTGCCGGCGATGAGGTTGAGGCCGGGCAGCTCCGGCTGCGGCACGATGGTGCTCAGGTTGTTGGTCAGCGCCGCCAGCGAGCCGTTGGAGCCGAGGATGCCGTTGCCCTTCAGGAAGTACTGCACGCCGAAGCGCAGCGCGTCGTTCAGCGTCACCTCGGCGATGGTCGCCTCGATCAGCACCTGCGCGGCCGGCACGTCCAGCTTGTTGATCGCCGACTCGATCAGCCGGTACTCGGCCGGCGTCGCCATGATGACCAGCGCGTTGTTGGTGTCGTCCGCGACGATGCGCGTGCCGCCCCCGCCACCGTTGCCGGAATCCTCCACTCCACCGTCGGGTGCCGCACCGCGCGCCGAGGATCCGCCCGGCGCCACCGCGCGCCCGGTCACCATGGCACCGGTTCCTGCACCGCCACCCATGCCGCCGCCGGCCGGCCTCGGCGCTGCCGTTGCGTCCGCACCGCCGGTGACCGGCGCCACCGCCATGCTCTCGGTGCCCACCTGCGCGCCGCGCGTGCCGGGCGGCAGCAGCGAACCGGCCCCGCCCGCCGCGTCGCCCGACCCACCCTGGCCGAACACGCGCCCCAGCACCCGCGCCAGATCCCGTGCCCGCGCATGCTGCACGTTGTGCACGTAGATGGAGCGCTCGCCGTCGCCGCCCTGATCCAGCGCGCGGACCCAGCCGGCCACCTGGTCCAGCAGCCGGCTGCGCCGCGTCACCACCATGACGGCGTTCAGCCGGTCGATGGGCATCAGGCGGTAGAGCCCCGGCCCGGCGTTCGGCTCGTTCGAGTTGAGGATGACCTCCAGCTCGTCGATCAGCGCCTTCGGCCCCGCCCGGTTCAGCGGGAAGATGCCGACCGACTGCCCGGCCAGCCAGTCCTGGTCGAACGCCTCGGCGGCCTCGATCAGCGTCGTGCGGTCGGCGGAACCGCCGGTGACCGCCAGCAGGTTGCCCTCCGGCAGCGCCTGCAGCGCGCCGGGCACGCCGTACAGCGGCTCCAGCAGGCGCTTCAGCGTGTCGGCGCTGGTGTGGCGCGGCGTGTAGAGGCTGACGCCCACCCCCGGCGCATTCGGCGGCAGCGGCTGCCCGCCCGGCCGCGCCTCGGCGGCGGGAACGACGCGGTGCAGGCTGCCCTCGCGCACCAGGGCGGCGCCGTTCATGCGCAGCGCCGTTTCCAGCGTCGCCAGCGCCTCGTCCCGCGTCAGCGGCCGGCCGCCGGACAGCGACACGGTGCCCGTCACCCGCGGGTCGAGCGCGTAGGGCACGTTCAGGATGTCGCCCAGCACCGCCCTCGCCACCGCCGGCAGGCTGGTGTCGGCGAAGTTCAACTCGATGGTCGCCGGGCCTGAGGCGGTGCCCGCACGCGGCGCGGCGGCCGGCGGCCGGTCGCTGCCGCGCACGATGATCGGGCTGGCGGGCGGCCGCACCGTCGGCCCCGGCCGCGCCTGGGCCGGCTGCAGCGGCGCGGAAACCGGCGTTCCGGCGACGTTGAGGCCCAGGTCGCCCACGGTCTGCGCCAGCATCGGCCGCTGGTCACCGCGCTCCGTGCGCTGGCACCCGGCGGTCAGCAGCATGGTGGCGGCAAGGGCTGCGGGGGCAAAGGCGGCAAACCGGCCTGCGCGTGCGTGAATTCGGCTCAGGACCATGCCCCTCCCGGCGCCTTCGGTGAAAAATGCTCCAGTGACCGAATAGTCCGCGCGGCGGATTCGCCGCAAGCGATATTCACACCGTCCGGCGCGAACGCCACGCCGCGTTGCAAACCGGCATCCGCCGCAGCGCAGCGGCGGCACGTTGACAAGCGCTTTCGCCAAATGAAAGGATCGGGGCGCGGCCAAAACGAACACACCCGAACAAGGCCGCCGGAAGGGAGGGGGCATGGACGCGGCAACACCGCCGGTCCACCGAGTCGGTCCGACGGACTCCGTCCCGGCGGACCGGGCCGGCTTCGCGACGCGCGAGGAGGCGCGCCGCGCCGCCGTGGCGCTCGGCCTGCCCTACGCGCCGCCCGAGCGTCTGGCAGCACTGCCGCCCGAGGCCGCCGCCGTCTCCACCAATTTCCTGCGCACCGCCCGCGCCTTCCCCTTCGCGGTGGAGCACGGCCGCCTGCTCGTCGCCCTCGCCGACCCGCAGGACGCCGCCACCGTGGAGGCGCTGGAGGTCGCTACCGGCCTGCCCGTACAGCCGCATGCCGCCTTCGCGGCGGACGTCGAAGCCGCGCTGGAGCGCTGCGGCGGTCCCAGTGCCCTGGAGCGCATCGTCGCCGACTTCGAAGGCGGCGGCGCACCGGAGGAGGACCTCGACCAGCTGAAGTCGCTGGCCAGCGAGGCGCCCGTCGTCCGCCTCGTCAACCACCTGATATCCGAGGCCGTGCGCCAGGGTGCCTCCGACATCCACATCGAGCCGTTCCCCGACGCGCTGCGCGTGCGCCTGCGCATCGACGGCGTCCTGCGGGAGATGGAGCCGGCCCCCGTCCGCCTCGCCCGCGCCGTGGTGTCGCGCGTCAAGATCCTCGCCAACCTCAACATCGCCGAACGCCGCCTGCCGCAGGACGGGCGCATCGGCCACCGCGTCCCAGGAGGCATTGGCGGCCGCCAGATCGACCTGCGCATCTCCACCCTGCCCACCGTGCACGGGGAAAGCGTCGTCATCCGCCTGCTCGACCCCACCGCCGGACTGCGTCCGCTGTCCGACCTGGGCTTCGGTGCTTCGGAGGAGGTGGTGATACGGCGCCTGATCGCCGCCCCGCACGGCATGGTCCTGGTCACCGGCCCGACCGGATCGGGCAAGACGACGACGCTGTACGCCGCGCTGAACCTGATCGACGCCGCGACGCGCAAGATCCTCACGGTCGAGGACCCGGTCGAATACCATCTGGCCCGCGTCAACCAGGTGCAGGTGAAGCCCGCCATCGGCCTGGACTTCGCCACCGTGCTGCGCGCCCTGGTCCGCCAGGACCCCGACGTCATCATGATCGGCGAGACGCGCGACCACGAGACGGCGGAGATCGCCGTGCACGCGGCGCTGACCGGCCATCTCGTGCTGACCACCCTGCACACCAACTCGGCCGCCGGGGCCATCACCCGCCTGCTGGACATGGGGGTGGAGCCGTTCCTGCTGACCTCCACCGTGCGCGCGGTGATCGGCCAGCGGCTGGTGCGCGTGCTGTGCCGGCATTGCAAGCACATGGAGCCCGACGGCACCGCCCGGCCGGTGGGGTGCGAGCGGTGCGGCGGCACCGGCTACGCCGGGCGCATGGGCCTGTACGAGCTTCTGGTGATGGACGAGCCCTTGCGCGCGCTGACCATGCAGCGCGCCGGGGCCGACGTGCTGGAGGCGCAGGCCGTCGCCGCCGGCATGGTGACGCTGCACGCCGACGGCCTCGCCAAGGTGGCGCAGGGGCTGACCACGCTGGAGGAGGTCCGTCGCGTGACGGACGTGTGGTAGCGCCATGCCGGTCTTCACCTACAAGGCCCTCACCCCCGCTGGGGAGCCGCGCGACGGCCGCATGGAGGCGCGCGACGCCAAGGCGGTGATCCGCCACCTGCAGGGCCAGGGCCTGCTGCCGGTCGAGGCGCGCCCGGACGGTGCCGCCGCGCGCGGTCGCGCCAAGGCGCCGCTGCGCGATCTGGCGCTGGCGGTGCGCGAGATGGCGATGCTGCTGTCCGCCGGGCAGACCATCGAGCAGGCCTTGGCGCTCATGGCCTCCACCGCCGGCCCGGCGTCGCTGCGCCCGCGGCTGGCGGCGGCGCTGGAGCGGCTGCGCGGCGGCGGTGGGCTGGCCGATGCGCTGGAGACTGACGGCGGCTTCCCGCCGGTGGTCGTCGCCATGGTCCGCGCGGGCGAGGCCAGCGGCCAGCTGGAAACCGTGATGGCCGAACTGGCCGACCTGCTGGACCGCGCCGTGAAGCTGCGCGACCAGTTGGGCTCCGCGCTCGCCTACCCGACCATCCTGGTGATCGCCTCGGTGTGCGCCGTCACGCTGCTGCTCACCCTGGTGGTGCCGCAGTTCGAGCCGATGTTCGCCGGGGCGCGGCAGGCCCCGCCCTGGTCCACGCAGGTGGTACTGGCCGCCTCCCAGGCGTTGCGCGAACACGGCACGGAACTGCTGGTCTCCGCGCTGGTCCTCCTCCTGGCCGTCCCCGCCGTCCTGCGCCGCTTCGCGCCGCCGGGGTGGTGGGAGGGGGCGGCGCTGCGCCTGCCCGGCGTCGGGCCGCTGCTGGCCGCCGCCTCCACCGCGCGCTTCGCCCGGACGCTGTCCGTGCTGCTGGCCAGCGGCGTGGCGCTGCCCACCGCACTCACCCTGGCCGGCGCCGTGCCGGGGCTGCGCCGCTTCGCGGCCACCGCCGACGCCATGCGCGCCGGGGTGGCCGAGGGACACGGCCTCGCCGCCTCCCTGCCGCCCGGCGCGCCGCTGCCGCCGGTGGCCGTGCAGCTGCTGCGCGTGGCCGAGGAGGGCGGGCGGCTGGACGCCGTGCTGCGCCACCTCGCCGACCTTCTGGACGCCAAGGTGGAGCTGGCGGTGAAGCGCCTGCTCACCGTGCTCGAACCCGCCATCATCCTCCTGCTGAGCGCGCTCATCGGGGGGATCGTCGTTTCCATCCTCGTCGCGGTCGTGTCGATCAATGAACTCGCCTTCTGAACGAAAAAAAGCCCGCCCCCATACTGTGAGAGGGGATGCCGGCTTCACGCTGATCGAGCTGCTGGTGGTGCTGGTCATCCTCGGCCTGCTGGCCGGCATGGTCGGGCCGCAGGTGCTGGGCTACGTCGGCTCAAGCAAGAGCAAGGCGGCGCGCGTGCAGCTGGAACAGATCGCCGCCGCGCTGGACCTCTACCGGCTGGACGTCGGCCGCTACCCCACCACGCAGCAGGGCCTGAAGGCGCTGGCCGAGGCGCCGGCCGGCGTGAAGGGGTGGAGCGGTCCCTACCTCGCCAAGGGCAGTGTGCCGGCGGACCCGTGGGGGAACCCCTACGCCTACAAGGCGCCCGGCCGCGGCCGCCCGTTCGACGTCACCAGCCTGGGCCGCGACGGCCGCGAGGGGGGCGATGGCGAGGACGCCGATATCAGTCTTTAACCGGGGGGGCTCTGATGCCGGCTTCACGCTGCTGGAGCTGCTGGTGGCGCTGACGCTGGCCGGCGTGCTGCTGGCGCTGGTGCCGCCGGCCCTGGGGCGCGGCTCCGACGCCGCCCGGCTGCGCGGGGCGGCCACGGTGATGGCGCGCACGCTGGCGCTGGCGCGCAGCGAGGCGATCCTGACCGGCCGCGACGCCGCCTTCGTGATCGACCTGGACGGCCGCCGCTTCGGCCTTGCCGGACGCGCGGCGGAAGGCGCCTTCGATCCTTCGGTGCGCGTCGAGCTGACGGTGGCGGCGCAGGCCGTGCGCGGGCGGACCGCCGCCATCCCCTTCCATCCCGACGGCAGCGCCGGTGGCGGCGAGATCCGCCTGAGCAACGCGGCCGGATCGGCGGTGCTGCGCGTCGACTGGCTGACCGGCCGTGTCGAGACGGCGGGGCTGCGATGACCGCCCGCACGGACGCCGGGTTCAGCCTGATCGAGGTGCTGGTGGCGCTGGCCGTGCTGGCGGTGGTGGCGGGTGCGGGCTGGCAGGCCTTCGCCACCGGTGCCGCCGCCACCACCCAGGCCGACCGCCGCGCCCGCGCCGTCACCATGGCCGAAACCCTGCTGGCCGGCGCCCTGGCGCAGCAGCCGCTGTCCGTCGGGGAGCGCAGCGGCCATGAGCAGGGCTTCGGCTGGGTGCTGAGCGTGCGCCCGCAGCGCGATCCGGACACCGCGTGGCTGCCGTCGCGTGGTCTGGCGCTGTACGCCGTGACCGCCACCGTGCGCTGGGACGGCGGGCGGGAGCTGACGCTGTCCACGCTGAGGCTGGAGGGGGTGCGGTGAGCGCACTGCTGCCCCCTCCCGGCTTCGCTGACGCTCAGCCACCCTCCCCCTCTTCGAGGTGGAGGGTTTGTCGGCCGACGGCGGAGTTCCCTCCACCGCAAAGCGGGGGAGGGTTAGGGAGGGGGCAAAACGCTTCCGCCGGCTTCACCCTCCTGGAAATGCTGGCCTCCCTCACCCTGGTCGGCCTGCTCTTCGCCACGCTGGCGGGCGGCGTGCGCTTCGCAGGGCGGGTGCACGACCGCGGACAGCAGCGGATCACCGAAACATCCGGCTTCACCCTGGCCGGCGACCTGCTGCGCCGGCAGGTCGGGCGCGCCTTCCCGCTCGTCGCCGGCTACGGCCCCACGGCGCGCTTCGTCTTCACCGGGGAGCGCCAGCGCCTCGCCTTCCCCATCCTCGGCCGCCCCGGCCGGGAGAGGGGCGAGCTGCGCCTCGCCGCCTTCACCATCGAGCCGCACGCGGGCGGCAGCCGCCTGATCTACCGCGAGCACCGCCTCGCCACCGTCCCCGGCCTCGACGTGGTGGAGCCGGCCGAGCACACCGCCGTGCTGCTGGACGGCCCCTGGCGCCTCGCCTTCGCCTACCACGGCGGCGATCCGCAGGCGCCGCCGTGGCTGGAGCGCTGGACGGCGCCGCGCGACCTGCCGTCGCTGGTGCGGCTGACGGCGCACGATGCCGCCGGCCGCCCGGCGTGGCCGGAGCTGGTGGCGCGCGCCCGCGTCGACGGCGACCGCGGCTGCCTGTCCGGCCCCGCCCTGCCCTGCCGGAACAGTGGCTCATGAAGGCCCGGCGCGACGAGCAAGGCTTCGCGCTGCTGGTGGTGCTGTGGTTCGTCACGGCGCTGGCCACGCTCGCCGTCGCCTTCACGGCGTCCAGCCGGCTGGAGGTACGGCGCGTCGCCAACCTTGCCGACGCCGCGCAGGCCCGCGCCCTGCTGGACGCCGGCATCGCCCTCGCCATCGCCGGCCTGCACGACCCGGAGCCGGCGCGCCGCACCCCGCTCGACGGCCGGGCGCGCGAGCGCACGGTGGCCGGCGCCCGCGTCGCCTACCGGGTCTTCGACGAATCCGGCCGCCTGAACCTGAACCGCGCCCCGCCCGACCGCCTCGCCCGCCTGTTCGAAGCGGCCGGCGCCGGCCCCGGCGATGCCGCCGACCTGACGGCGGCGGTGCTGGCCGCGCGCGGCGACGCCCGGCGCGAGGCCGGGCGTCCCTTCCTGTCGGTGGAGGAACTGGCCCACCTGCCCGGCCTGGAGCCCGACCTCCACCGCCGCGTCGCCCCGGCGCTGAGCGTCGACGCCGACGGCGAGCGCCTGAACGGCCCCACGGCCCCCGCCCTGGCGCTGGCCGCCATGCCCAACCTGTCGCCGCAGGACCGCGAGGCGGTTCTGGACCTGCGCCGGAACCCCAGCCGCCCCACGGACCCCGGCCTTGCGGCGCGCCTTGCCGCCGCCGGCATCGACTGGAGCGCCATCGACTGGGCCGGCAAGCCGCCGCCCGTGCGCCGCCTGACCGTGCGCGTGCGTGTCGAGACGCCTGCCGGCGCGGTGGCGAGCGCGGAGGCCGTTCTGTTCGCCCTCGACCCGCCCGCCGCCGTCCCCTACCGGATCGTCGAATGGCGCGAACCGGCGGATTTCTGACATGATGGCCCGAGCATGATGGAGACCTCGTCCGCCCGCGCCCTGTTGAACCGCCTCGCCGCCTGGTGGCTGGCCGAGGCGGCGACGTGGCTGCCGCCCTCATGGCGGGGCGGCGCCGCACTCCCGGTCGCGCGCTGGGACGGCGCCCGGATCGTGCTGCCCGGCCGCACGCCCCGGCGCGGCCGGTCCGTGGTCCTGCGCCTCGACACGCAGGCCCGCGCGCTGACCCGCCGCGTCGCCCTGCCGGAGGCCGCGGCCGGCCACCTGCGCGCCGTGGCCGCCCACCAGCTGGACCGCTGGACGCCATGGCCGGCGGAGCAAGCGTGGTTCGCCGTCCGCCCCCTCGGCCCCGCCGGGGAGCCGGGGATGCTGTCGGTCGAGGTCACTGCCCTGCCGCGCGCCGCCGCCGCCCCGGCGCTCGGCGCGCTGGCGGCGCTCGGGCTGCGCCCGATGACGGTGGAACTGGAAGACGGCACGCGGCTGCCCGCCGACGATGGCGATGGCCGGGACGACGCCCGCGCCCACCGCCTGCGCCTCGCCGTGCTGGCGCTGCCGTTCCTGGCCGCCGCCGCGCTGATCGGCGGCGAGTGGCTGGCATGGCAGCGTGTGGAAGCGGAGGTGGAGGAGCTGCGCCTGCCCGCCGGCACCGTCCGCCGCCTGGCCGACGCCGTGGCGATGCGCGATGCGGCCCGTGCCTTCGCCGATGCCCGCAAGGAACAGTCCCCCTCCGCCACGGTCGTCCTGGAGGTGTTGAGCCGTCTGCTGCCCGACGACACGTCGCTGACCGAGTTCCACCTGGACGAGGGAACCGTGCTGCTGCTCGGCCGCTCGGCCGACGCCGCGCGGCTGCCGGGGCTGCTCGCCGCCTCGCCCCACTTCACCGAGGTGCGCGCCTCGGCCGCCATGGTCCGCACGCCGGACGGCACCGACCAGTTCCAGCTCTCCGCCCGCGTGGTGCCGCATGCGGCGCCCTGACCTGTCCGTTTCCCTGACGCCGGGCACGCCGGCCTCGCGGCTGGCGGCCCTGCTGGTGCTCGCCGCCGGCCTCGCGGTGGCGGCGGGCGCGCTGGTTCTGCCGACGCTCACCCTGCTCGACACGCTGTCGGCCGAGCGCCAGCGCGCCGAGGCCCGCCTGGAGGCCAGCAAGCGCCTGCTGGAGCGCCGGCCCGCCCTGCAGCAGGCGCTGGAAGCGCGCGACGCCGCCCCCTCGCCCGACTTCCTGCGCGGCGACACGGCGGCCCTCGCAGGTGCGGCCCTGCAGGCGCGCATCGGCGAGCTGGCGAAGGCGCACGGCGTCCGGCTGGACAGCACGCAGGTTTTGGAGGAGCGCGAGGAGGACGGTTTCCGCCGCATCGCCGTCGGCGTGCGGCTGGGCGCCGACACGGCCGGCCTTCGCGCCCTGTTCCATGCCATCGAGACCGTCCGCCCCCGCCTGCTGCTGGACGCCGTGAGCGTGCGCGCCGCCGGCGGCGCGGCCGTGCCTCTGGAGGTGGGGTTCACGGTGTACGGGTATCAGGAGGGGGTGGAGTGATGCGGCACCTCGTCCTGCTCGGCGTCCTCCTCGCTACCCCCGCCGCCGCCTTCGACCTCCCGCCGCTCGACGCCTTCAGCGCCACGGTGGAGCGCCCGCTCTTCACCCCCGGCCGGCGCCCGCCCCCGCCCGCCGTCGCCGCGCCAGCCGGGGCCTTCGACGCCAACGGCCTCCCCATCGCCGAAGCGCCGCCAGCCCCGAAGCACCGCCTGCGCCTCGTCGGCGTGGCGTCGGACGCGACGGGTCGCGCCGTGGCGGTGCTGCGCGCCGACGGCGGCGGGGGCGACGTGCGCGTTCTGGCCGGCGGCCGGGTGGAGGGCTGGCTGGTGCAGCAGGTGGGCGACGGCGGCATGGTGCTGGCCGCCGGCACGCGCCGAGTCGCCGTGCCGCTCGCCGGAACGGTGCCGGCGGCGGACTGACGTTGGGTTTTCGGCTTTGGCCTCAACCCAACCTACGAATGCGCCGTAGGTTGGGTTGAGCGCCAGCGAAAACCCAACGCTCAGCAGACTGTCAGCCGTTCTGACGGTGGTGTCGGAAACCCGGACACCCCGCAACACGGGAATCGGCACCGACAGCAGCCAAACCTCACAGAATCCGCAAAAGGTCCTATCCGCCTTGAGTGGCATTGCCGTTGCATGTTCAACTGGAAAGAAAAGACCCGCGAACCCCAACGACAAGGCAAACGCCACTTCCAGGAAGGGTGATGGAATGCTCCACGTGCGTATCGGATTGAGTGCTTTCGCCTTCAGCCTGATGGCCACCACGGCCCTGGCGCAGACGGCGCTGCCGTCCTTCATCGTGCCGGGCACGGTGACCGTGCAGACTTACGACGGCGTCACCGACGACCTGCTGACCGGCGGCCTGGGCGCCACCGGCATCGGCACCGCCACGCCGCCGGCCGTCGCCGACCCGGCCAACCCGACGCCGGCCGAACTGCGCCGCCGCGCCATCCACAACGCCTACCGCGGGCTGGTCGACACCGCCACCGGCGGCGGCTGGCGCGTGCTGTACGGCCCGAACCTCGACGCCGCCTACAACGACACCGGCCGCGAAGGGCTGGTGGCCGGGCGCGAGTACATCGCGCTGAGCGACGACGGCACGGGGTCGAGCTTCCAGACCGTCATGGTGCAGATCCCCGCCAACTTCGACACCGCCCGGCCCTGCATGGTGACCGGCCCGTCGTCGGGGTCGCGCAACGCGTACGGCGCGGTCGGCACGACGGCGGAGTGGGCGTTCCGCAACGGCTGCGCCATCGCCTACACCGACAAGGGCACCGGCAACGCCTACCACGACCTGACGCGCGACACGGTCTACAACCGCTTCGGCCAGCTGGTCAGCCGCACGGCGGCGGGCGCCGACACGAACTTCGCGGCGCAGGGCACGCACAACCTCAACGGCTACAGCCATGCCAACCCCAACCGGCTGGCCTACAAGCAGGCGCACGCCGGGCGCAACGTGCAGGCCAACTGGGGCCTCTACACCCTGCAGGCCATCCAGTTCGGCTTCTACGCGCTGAACGACATGCTGGGCAACGGTGCTGCCCGCTTCACCCCGGCCAACACCACCGTCATCTCGGCCGGCGTGTCGAACGGCGGCGGCGGCGCCTTCGCGGCGGCGGAGCAGGACACCGCCGGCCTGATCGACGGCGTGGTCGGCGGCGAGCCGAACGTCATCCCCGCCCCCTCGCCGATGACCGTCAGCTACGGCGGGCAGGCGCAGGTGTCGGGCAAGCACTTCCTCGACTACTACACGCTGGCGGCGATCTACGCGCCGTGCGCGGCGCTCTCCTCCTCGCTGGCCGGCACGCCGGTGCAGACGCTGGAGCCGACGGGCGTGCCGGCCGGCGTCACCGCGCGCGCCAACCGCTGCACCTCGCTGAAGGACACGGGGCTCTTGACCAGCGCCACGCTGGCCGAGCAGGCGAACGAGTCGCTCCAGAAGCTGCGCGCCTACGGCTTCCTCGCCGAGGGCGACTACCTGATCCCGTTCATGGAGTGGGCGAACGCCTACCGCCAGATCATCGGCACCTATCCGGCCGGCATGGCCCGCGCCCGCGTCGACGACAACCTGTGCGGCGTCAGCTTCGCGGCCACCGACACGGCGGGCCGCCCGACGCAGCTGCCGGCCGCCACGGCGTCGCTGCTGTTCGCCGCCGGCAACATCATCCCGCCGGCCGGCGGCATCAGCGTCATCGCCGACAACGCCGCCAACGGCCCGATCATCGAGAACGCGGCGGTGTCCCGCCTGACCGGCCGCCAGGACCTGAACATCGACAGCGCCTACTGCCACCGCATGCTGGTGACGGACCAGGCGGTCGACGGCTACCGCCGCACCTTCCCCGACGCGGTCTGGGCGCGGCGCGTCGCCCAGGGCATGGG
>NZ_DASPMG010000290.1:0-18590 GCF_035627195.1 Azospirillum sp. | reverse complement strand
CCGTCTTCCAGTCCGCCCAGATCAAGGGTTACGGTGTTCATCGAGCCACCTCCGCACGTCCGCCATGAAGTCGGCGATCAAGCAAACTGGAAGTGCCCGTCGTCCTGCAAGGCCGTTGCCCCCACCCTCCCACTTCGTGGGTCCCTCCCTCCCCCGGCGGGGCCGGGGGAGGGTCAGAGGCACGGCCTGTGTCCTTTTCCGCGCTGCGGTGTTCCGCGCTTGTACCGCCCCGGCCCGGCCGGTAGACTCCTTGGCCGTACTTCGAGGAACAGGGCAGAAAAGGGGCGTAGCGCCGCCATGAATCCGGCGAATCCGGCACTCGGCAACGACCGGCCGTACAACAACCGTTTGGACCGGCTGACCGACTACCCCTTCACCCGTCTCGCCACCCTTCTCTCCGGCATCACCCCCCGCGCCAACGTCGAGCCGACGATCATGTCGATCGGCGAGCCGCAGCACGCGCCGCCGGCGGTGATCGCCGAGACGCTGCAGGCCAACGCCGCGCTGTGGGGCAAGTACCCGCCGGTGCAGGGCACACCCGACTGGCGCGACGCGGTGGGAAGCTGGCTGGCCCGCCGCTTCGGCCTGCCCCCCGACGCCTTCGACGCCGACACCTCCGTCCTGCCCGTGTCCGGCACGCGCGAGGCGCTGTTCCTGGCGGCCCTGCTGGCGGTGCCCGAGCAAAAGGCCGGCCGCACCCCGGCCGCGCTGATGCCCAACCCGTTCTACGCCGTGTACGAGGGCGGCAGCGTCCTGGCCGGGGCGGAGCCGGTGTTCCTGCCGGCCACCCGCGAGACCGGCTTCCTGCCCGACCTGGACGCGCTGACGCCGGAACTGCTGGAGCGCACGGCGATCTTCTACCTGTGCACGCCGGCCAACCCGCAGGGTGCCGCCGCCGACGCCGCCTATCTGGCGCGCGCCATCGGCCTGGCGCGGGAGTACAACTTCATCCTCGCCGTGGACGAGTGCTACAGCGAGATCTACCTGGACACGCCGCCGGTGGGGTCGCTGCAGGTGGCCGCCACCCTGCCCCACGCCGGGAATCCCTGGGCCAACATCCTGGTCTTCCATTCGCTGTCCAAGCGGTCCAACGCCGCCGGCCTGCGCTCGGGCTTCGTCGCGGGGGATCCGGAGCTGATCGCCCGCTACCAGCGGCTGCGCAGCTATTCCATGGCCGGCACGCCCTACCCCGTGCTGGCCGCGGCGGCGGCGCTGTGGCGCGACGAGGCGCACGTGGTGGAGAACCGCGCCGCCTACCGCGCCAAGTTCGACGCGGCGGAGGCGGCGCTGCAGGGCCGCTATGGCTATTACCGGCCGGCCGGCGGCTTCTTCCTGTGGCTGGACGTCGGCGACGGCGAGGAGGCGGCCCGCCGGCTGTGGGCCGACGGCGCCATCCGCGTGCTGCCCGGCGCCTACCTGACGCGCAGCCAGCCCGGCGAGCCCAACCCCGGCGCCCCGTTCATCCGCGTGGCGCTGGTGCACGACGCGGCGCTGATCGGGCAGGCCTGCGCCGCCATCACCCGCATCCTCGGCTAGGCACCCCATGGCCCGTTCCCCGAACGCCTCGACGAGTGGTTCGCAAGGGGGCGGCCGCGCCGCCCGGGCGTCCGGCCGGTCGGAGCGGCCGCCGCTGCTGTCGCCCAAGGCGCGCGCCTTCGTGGTGGCCCGCGCGCGGGAGCTGGGCGGCTTCGTGCTCGGCTGCGTCGGGATGCTGCTGTTCATCGTGCTGGGCAGCTACAGCTCGACCGACCCGTCGTGGAACACCGCGACGGTGGGCAAGACGCACAACCTGCTGGGCGTGCCCGGCGCCTATCTGGCCGACGTGCTGGTGCAGACGCTGGGCTGGGCGGCGTGGCTGCTGGCCTTCGTGCCGATCGGTTGGGGCCTGCGGCTGGCCACCCAGAAGAACGTGCGGCATCCGCTGATCCGCCTCGTCCTGGCGCTGTGGGGCGTGCTGCTGGCCGCCGTCGCCTTCGCCGGCTACTTCCCGGTGGAGGGGGAGGCGCTGTACGGCCATCCCGGCGGCAGTGCCGGCGTGCTGCTGCTGTACTGGACCAGCGACCTGCTGTTCAGCGGCGGCGGGCGCGCCACGGTGGCCACCGGTGCGGCGGTGATGGCGGGCGGCGTGCTGTTCGTCGCCTTCGGCATGTCGATCCGCGAGTGGCTGGGCAGCGTGCGCAACGCGCTGCGCCTCATCGGCGCCGCCGGCCGCTTCGCCGGGCGTGGCGCCATGCTGGCCGGCCGCCACAGCCTGACCGCCGCCAAGGCGGCGCAGGCCGCCGCGGGCGACATGATGCGCCGCGAACCCAGCTTCGAGACGGGCGGCCCCGCCCCCGAGGCGCCCCGGGACGAGCTGCGCGCCCCGCGCCGCGATCCGGACGATGCCCCCAGCTTCACGGCCAAGCCGGCCGAGCGCGCGGCCCAGCGTGGGGATGACGAGCCGCCGGCCCGCGCCGTGCCGGTCGTCACGCCGCCCAAGGCCAAGGCGGAAGCGCCGCGCAAGGCCGACCCGCGCCAGCCGACCCTGCACCTGGACCCCGACGCGGAGGGCTACGAGCTGCCGCCGCTCGACCTGCTCCAGCTTCCCATCCCGTCGGGCCGGTCCGAGCAGCTGGACGAGGCGGCGCTGCGCCGCAACGCCGAGGAGCTGGAGCGCGTGCTGGCCGACTTCGGCGTCAAGGGCGAGGTGCAGAAGGTCCACCCCGGCCCGGTCGTCACGCTGTATGAGCTGGAGCCGGCGCCCGGCACCAAGTCGTCCCGCGTCATTGGCCTCGCCGACGACATCGCGCGCTCCATGAGCGCGGTCTCCGTCCGCGTCGCCGTGGTGCCGGGGCGCAACGTCATCGGCATCGAGATGCCGAACGCCCGGCGCGAGACCGTGCTGCTGCGCGAGATCTTCGCGGCGGAGGCGTTCGACCGCAACCAGGGCAAGCTGGTGCTGGCGCTGGGCAAGGACATCGGCGGCCAGCCGGTGTGCGCCGACCTCGCCCGCTTCCCGCACCTGCTGGTGGCCGGCACCACCGGTTCGGGCAAGTCGGTGGCGATCAACACGATGATCCTGTCGCTGCTCTACCGCTTGGCCCCGGAGCGCTGCCGCTTCATCATGATCGACCCCAAGATGCTGGAGCTGTCGGTCTATGAGGGTATCCCCCACCTGCTGACGCCGGTGGTCACCGACCCCAAGAAGGCGGTCGTGGCGCTGAAGTGGACGGTGCGGGAGATGGAGGACCGCTACCGCAACATGTCCAAGCTGGGCGTGCGCAACATCGAGGGCTACAACGCCCGCCTGCGCGAGGCGCGCACCAACGGCGAGTCGCTGACCCGGCGCGTGCAGACCGGCTTCGACCCCGACACCGGCAAGCCGATCTTCGAGGAGCAGCCGCTCGACCTGAAGGAACTGCCGTACATCGTGGTGATCGTCGACGAGATGGCGGACCTGATGCTGGTGGCCGGCAAGGACATCGAGGCGGCGATCCAGCGCCTGGCGCAGATGGCGCGCGCGGCGGGCATCCACCTGATCATGGCCACCCAGCGCCCGTCGGTGGACGTCATCACCGGCACCATCAAGGCGAACTTCCCGACCCGCATCAGCTTCCAGGTCACCTCCAAGATCGACAGCCGCACCATCCTGGGCGAGCAGGGGGCGGAGCAGCTGCTGGGCCAGGGCGACATGCTGTACATGGCCGGCGGCGGCCGCATCACCCGCGTGCACGGGCCGTTCGTGTCGGACAACGAGGTCGAGCACATCGTCAAGTTCCTGAAGGCGCAGGGCGAGCCCAACTACGTCGACGCCATCACCGAGGAGGACGAGGAGGGCGGCGGCTTCGAGGAGGACGGCGCGTCCGGCGGCGGCAACGGCGGCACGGGCGACGAGATGTACGACAAGGCGGTCGCCATCGTCTGCCGCGAGCGCAAGGCGTCGACCAGCTTCATCCAGCGCCAGCTGCGCATCGGCTACAACTCCGCCGCCCGCCTGATCGAGCGCATGGAGCAGGAGGGCGTGGTGTCCAAGCCCAACCACTCCGGCAAGCGCGAAGTGCTGGCCCGCAACATCGAGGAGTGATGGGGAGGCGGCGGCCCATAAGCCCTTCTCCCCTCGCTCTCGCCGGATCTTCGATCCGGCTGCCGCGACAGGCGGATGCCTCCGGCATCCGCTGAAAGCGGGAGAAGGGTTGGGATGAGGGGTATTTACCGCCGGCAGGCGGGATAAAGAGTCTTTTTCCGGCTCTCCGAGCCGTAATACCCCTCACCCCCACCCCTCTCCCTCAAGGGGAGAGGGGCTGTAGGTACCCCCACGCCGCCGTCCGCACCCCTTGCCCCACGGCCGTGTTTCCGCCACGAATGAGGGGCACCTTCAAGGCCCGATTCGATAAGGCCCCATTCATAAGGTAGGCCCGACCGTGCTCACTCGTTTCTTCGCCGCCGTCGCGCTCAACATCGCGCTGGGCGCCGCCCTCGCCGCTTCACCGGCCCTCTCGGCACCGCGCGGCCAGTCCGCCGCCGCCCCGCTTTCGGCCGAGGACCGCGCCGCCGTCACCCAGGCCGAACAGGCGCTGAACGCCGTCCACACGCTGCAGTCCAAATTCGTCCAGCTGAACCCGGACGGGCGGCAGGCGGGCGGCACCTTCTACCTGTCGCGGCCGGGCAAGATGCGCCTGGAATACGACGCGCCGGTGAAGGACTTCATCGTCGCCGACGGGCTGTTCCTGTTCTACTGGGATTCGGAGATGAAGCAGCAGTCGAGCACGCCGATCGGCTCGACCTTGGCCGACTTCATCCTGCGGCCGGACATCAAGCTGTCGGGCGACGTGACCGTCACCGACGTGTTCCGCGCCCAGGGCGTGCTGGAGATCACGCTGGTGGAGACGAAGGACCCGCGCAAGGGCTCCCTCACCCTGGTGTTCGAGGACCGGCCGCTGCAGCTGCGCAAGTGGCGCGTGCTGGACGCCCAGGGCCTGACCACCGAGGTGGCGCTGCTGAACCCGCGCGTCGGCGTGCCGCTGTCCTCCGACCTCTTCTACTTCAAGGCGCCGGCGAGCCGGCAGGAGCACGGCGGCTGACCGGCCGCCGGAACGGCGACAGCAGCAGGGCGGCGAAGCCCGGCTCGCGCGCGCCCTCCAGGCCGATGGGCATGGCGGGGGTGCGCGGCGTCGGGCTGCGCGAGCCGAACAGCCGGTCCCAGACGCTGAGCACCGTGGCGTAGTTGCTGTCGGTGTCGGCGCGCACCGCGTGGTGGTGCACCCAGTGGATCGACGGCGTCACCACCACCCAGGACAGCGCCCGCTCCAGCCCCGCCGGCAGCTTCAGGTTGGAGTGGTGGAACAGCGCCGCCGCCAGCACCAGCGCCTCGAACAGCACGACCGACAGCAGCGGCATGTCCAGCGCCACGATCACCGGCAGGCGCGCCAGCGTGGACAGCAGCACCTCCCCGAAGTGGAAGCGCACGGCCGAAGTGGTGTCGAGGAACGGGTCCAGGTGGTGCACGGCGTGGAAACGCCAGAGCAGCGGCACCTCGTGGTTCGCCCGGTGCCAGGCGTAGACCCACAGGTCCAGCACCAGCAGGTCCAGTGCCGTGTTCCACCACGCCGGCCGCAGCCCCACGTGCAGCCCGCCCGCCCACGCCGCCAGCGGCACGACGATCAGCGGCGACAGCGCCGTGTTGATGGCCCACAAGGCGGCGTTGCGCGCCACGCGCCGCCAGCCGAAGCGGCCCTGCTCCGCCGGCCAGGGAGCGGCCGGCCGCAGGCGTTCCAGCACGAAGAGCAGGGCCAGCCAGCCGGCGACGGCGGCGGCCTTGGCGGCGATCAGGCTGTCGATCGGAATGGTCATGGCTTCCCGACGCGCGCGCGAGGGCGCATATTCCACACTATGACACGATACGCTCCAAAGCCCCTCATCGGTGTGACCGCCTGCGCGCGCATGCTGGGCGACCACCCCTTCCACGTGACCGGCGACAAGTACGTGCGCGCCGTGGCGCAGGGCGCCGGCGCCATGCCGCTGCTGATCCCGGCGCTGGGCGACGTCCTCGACATCGCCGACCTCGTCGGCCGGCTGGACGGCGTGCTGGTCACCGGCAGCCGCTCCAACGTCGAGCCGCACCACTATGGGGCGCCGCCGAGCGCCGAAGGCACGCTGCACGACCCGGCGCGCGACTCGACGACGCTGCCGCTGATCCGCGCCGCCATCGAGATGGGGATGCCCGTCCTGGGCATCTGCCGCGGCCTGCAGGAGATGAATGTGGCGCTGGGCGGCACGCTGCACACGGCGGTGCACGACGTGCCCGGCCTGAACGACCACCGGGAGCCCGATCAGCAGCCCGTGGAGGTGCAGTACGCCCCGTCGCACCCCGTGCGGCTGACGCCCGGCGGCCGGCTGGCCGGCTTGGTCGGACGCGGGGAGGCGCGCGTCAACTCCCTGCACGGGCAGGGGATCGAGCGGCTGGCGCCGGGACTGGCGGTGGAGGCGACGGCGCCGGACGGCCTTGTCGAGGCGATCCGCGTGGAGGCGGCGCCGGCCTTCGCGATGGCGGTGCAGTGGCACCCGGAGTGGCGCTTCTGGGAGGACGAGCTGTCCTCCGCCCTGTTCCGGGCCTTCGGCGAGGCCGCCGCCGAGCGCGCGGCCCGGCGGCGAACGGCCTAGGAGGAT
This sequence comes from Azospirillum sp., assembly GCF_035627195.1. Lineage (GTDB taxonomy): Bacteria > Pseudomonadota > Alphaproteobacteria > Azospirillales > Azospirillaceae > Azospirillum. The sequence goes on along the minus strand of NZ_DASPMG010000290.1, from coordinate 11,945 downwards.
CAGCGCGAGCGGGCGACGCGGCGCAGGAAGTCGATCAGCTGCGCCTGCTCGTCCGCCGACAGGTCCTTGACCATCGACTGGTCGTGCTCGCGCACGCGCGGCACCAGCTCGTCCAGCAGCTTCTCGCCGTCGGGCGACAGCTTCAGCGCGTAGGAGCGGCGGTCGTTCGGCGACGGCGCGCGGATCACGAGGCCGCGCGACTCCAGCCGGTCGATCACCGCCACCATGGTGGAGCGGTCGATGCCGACCGCGGCGCCGAGGTCGGACTGGCTGAGCCCCTCGTTCTCCTTGATCATGATCAGCACGCCGAACTGGCCGGGCGTGATGTCATGCGGAGCGACCGCGTTCTGGAAATTCTGGAACACCGCGACCTGCGCCTTGCGCAGGTTGTAGCCCACCAGCTCCGGAAGGGGCCCGAGGGCCAGCTTGCCGGACTTGCCGGGACGGGTGCGGGAGCGCCGATCGGACGGCGAGGAAGTATCGGTCAAGGAGGTAGCCATGATTTTCGGACTAGGCTGTTTGGCTGTGTAAAATGCAGGCATGGAGCATTGCTGTCAGCAAAAACAACGCACACGCCCCCTATCGCATACCACATATTCGCCCTCTGCATTGGTCCAAAAAACGTCCGTGCCCACCTGTAGAGGCACGAAGTGACCGTGCCCGTCCCCCGGACGCGGTCGCCCGGGAAGTGGTTTCCCCTGCCGCTCCACGGGCTCCAACGAGGAGCTTCCGACGCCCGGTCCCCCCCAGACCGGGCGTCTTATTTTCCGGGCGTCTTATTTTCTGGATCCTTTCCGGTCGATTTCCGCCGGCCCGACGGCCTCTGGTTCCGGTGCTTGGCAACCCGCCGCCGGCCCGCTACCTCTTGGTGCGGATCCGACCAGAAGGAGTGCCGCCCATGGCTTACGCCGTTCCCCAGCCGCCGCAGCCCGCCGTCGCCGTCGCCGGCGGCGACCCGTTCCCGGTGCGCCGCATCTACTGCGTCGGGCGCAATTACGCCGCGCACGCCCGCGAGATGGGCGCCGATCCCGACCGCGAGCCGCCGTTCTTCTTCCTGAAGCCGGCCGACGCGGTGGTCGCCGACGGCGGCACCGTCCCCTACCCGCCGGCCACGCAGAACCTGCACCACGAGGTGGAGCTGGTGGTGGCCATCGCCCGCGGCGGCAAGGACATCCCGGTGGAGACGGCGCTGGAGCACGTCTTCGGCTACGCCGTCGGCCTGGACATGACCCGGCGCGACCTGCAGAACGCCGCCAAGAAGGAAGGCAAGCCCTGGGACATGGGCAAGGGCTTCGACCATTCCGCCCCCTGCGGCACCATCCGCCGCGTCGCCGAGATCGGCCACCCGGCCAAGGGTGCCGTGCGCCTGAGCGTGAACGGCGAGCCGCGCCAGCACGGCGACCTGTCCGACCTGATCTGGTCCGTTTCCGAAACGATCTCCTATCTGTCTGGTCTGGTTGAGCTGGCGCCGGGCGATCTGATCTTTACCGGGACGCCGGAGGGCGTGGGTCCGGTGAAGCCGGGCGACCGGCTGGAGGGCAGCGTGGAGGGTGTCGGCACCATTGCCGTCACCATCGGGTGAGGCGGCATGCGCATCGCCACCTGGAACATCAACTCCGTCCGCCTGCGCATCGAGCTGCTCCAGCGCCTGATCGACGAGGAGAACCCGGACGTCATCTGCCTTCAGGAAACCAAGTGCGTGGACGGCGAATTCCCGCTGAAGGCCCTGGCCGAGCGGGGATTCGTGCACGCCCACGTGCACGGGATGAAGAGCTACAACGGCGTGGCCATCCTGTCGCGCGTGCCGCTGGAGGCGTGCGAGGTGCAGCACTGGTGCGGCAAGCAGGACTGCCGGCACGTGCTGGCCATGCTGCCGGGCGGGGTCGAGCTGCACAGCGTCTACATCCCGGCCGGTGGAGACATTCCGGATCCGGAACAAAATGAGAAGTTCGCTCACAAACTTCGTTTCGTTGACGAAATGACCGAATGGCTCGCCGCGCGCCGCAGCCGCGATCGGGCGATGGTCCTGGTGGGTGACCTGAACATCGCCCCGCTGGAGCAAGACGTGTGGAATCACAAGGCCTTGCTGGACGTCGTCTCGCACACGCCCATTGAGGTCGAGAAACTGGCGGCGATGCAGGGCTCGCTCGACTGGACCGATGCCGTGCGTCATTTCGTTCCCGAAACGGAAAAGCTGTACAGCTGGTGGAGCTACCGGGCGCGGGACTGGAAGGCGGCCGACCGCGGGCGCCGTCTGGACCACGTCTGGGTCACCCCGCCGCTGAAGAACACGTTGAAAAGCCAGAAGATTTTGCGCGACGCCCGCGGCTGGGAGCCGAAGCCGTCCGACCACGTCCCGGTCATCGTCGAGCTGGATCTGGCCTGAGGATTTTCATTCCGGAAGCGGAATAAATTGCAGGCGCGTCATGGCCGTCCCCGGACCTGATCCGGGGACGGCCATGACGTATCCTCTTCCGGGAAGACCGCACTGCCACGCGCCCCGAGTCGGTGGTGCCCGGCGGCCTGACCGGGGCTATGACGCTGTCGAAAACATATCCGGGTATGCGATGGCCGCGCACCTCTTGTTTCCGCCCGTCAACGCGGGCCGGAACGCCGGATGCCGGCTTGGCCGGTTGGCGGCAGCGCGTTACGTGTGCCCAGAAAACAAGCAAAACTGCGCGTTGATGCCGTGCAATACAGCTTTATGACAAGTGCGTGAAGGCATCCCGACCGTCGTTCCGCACGTGTTTTTCATGCTGCGGGCGGTCCGGCGCACGAATTCCACATTTGTAACAAACGCTATTCATTCTCGATCGATTCTGTCGGCTGCCGTACCATTGTGCTCACGACAGCCGATGGAATCCCCATGCTCGATCGCCCGACCGCCAACCGGGTGCTGATCTATAGCCACGACACCTTTGGTCTCGGCCATTTGCGGCGCTGCCGCGCCATCGCGCACGCGCTGGTGGAACGCCGGGACGACGTGTCGGTGCTGATCCTCTCCGGCTCGCCGATCATCGGCAGCTTCGACTTCAGCCCGCGCGTCGACTTCGTGCGCATCCCCGGCGTCACCAAGCGGCGCGACGGCGAGTACTCCGCCCTCACCCTCGACATGGGGGTGGACGAGGTGCTGAACCTGCGCGCCGCCCTGATCCGCCACACGGCCGAGGCGTTCCGCCCCGACCTGTTCATCGTCGACAAGGAGCCGCTGGGCCTGCGCGGCGAGGTCGCCGACACGCTGGCGTTCCTGAAGGCCCGCGGCGTGCCGCTGGTGCTGGGCCTGCGCGACGTGCTGGACGAGCCGGCGCTGCTGGCCCCCGAGTGGCAGCGCAAGAACGTCCTGCCGGCCCTGAAGACGCTGTACGACGAGCTGTGGGTCTACGGCCTGCCCGGCGTCTGCGACCCGCTGGAGGGGGTGGCAGTGCCGCCGTCCGTGCGGCGCAAGATGCGCTACACCGGCTACCTGCGGCGCGAGGCGCCGGAGTCCGAGCCGAAGTCAGAAGCGGGCGGCGCGCCGGAGCCGCCCTTCATCCTGGTCACCCCCGGCGGCGGCGGCGACGGGGAGGCGCTGGTCGACTGGGTCCTGCGCGCCTACGAGAGCGACCCCGGCATCCCCTGGCGCGCCCTGGTCGTTCTGGGTCCCTTCATGCACGCCGACCGGCGCGACGCCTTCCTGGCGCGCGCCGCCGCCCTGCCCCGGGTCACCGCCACGGTCTTCGAGTCGCGCCTGGAATCGCTGATGCGCGTGTCGGCCGGCGTGGTCGCCATGGGCGGCTACAACACCTTCTGCGAGATCCTGTCCTTCGACCGGCCGGCGCTGATCGTCCCGCGCGAGGTGCCGCGGCGCGAGCAATACATCCGCGCCGCCCGCGCCGCCGACCTGGGGCTCGTCTCCATGCTGGTCGACGACGGCGAGCGGCGGGCGGAGGACATGGCCGTGGCCCTGCACCGCCTGCCCATGCAGCCGCCGCCCTCGTCGGCGCCGATGCCCGGCCTGCTGGACGGGCTGGACGCCGTGGCGCGGCTGGCCGGGCGCCATCTGGCCAGGCCGGCGGCGGCGGTGCGCCGGCCGCAGCCGGCGGCCGAACTCGCCTACGGCTGAGGCCCATGCGCGTGGACACACCAGCGCGGCGGGTGGCGCGGCGGGTGGCCGTGGTCGTGAAGGGCTGGCCGCGCCTGTCGGAGACCTTCATCGCGCAGGAGGTGCTGGGGCTGGAGCGCTTGGGCCTCGCCCAGCTCGTCGTCTCGCTGCGCCACCCCACCGACCGCGCAGTGCACGAGCTGAACCGCCGGGTCGCCGCCCCCGTCCTCTACCTGCCCGAACGGCTGCGCGACGATCCCGGCCGCGTCGCCCGCGCGCTGGCGAAGGCGCGGCGCATGCCCGGCTGGCCGGCGGCGCGCGCTGCGCTGGCCGCCGACCTCGCCCGCGCGCCCGCCCCCGCCGCCGCGGCCGACCGGCTGCGCCGCTTCGCCCAGGGCTGCGTGCTGGCGGCCGAGCTGCCGGCCGACGTCGGCTGGCTGCACGCGCATTTCCTGCACACGCCGGCCAGCGTGGCGCGCACCGCCGCCCTGCTCACCGGCCTGCCCTGGAGCTTCTCCGCCCACGCGGTGGACATCTGGACCAGCCCGGACTGGGAGATCCGCCGCAAGCTGCGCGAGGCGCGCTGGGGTGTCACCTGCACCGCCATGGGGCACGCGCGGCTGGCGGCGCTGGCGCCCGATCCGGCGCGGGTCGGCCTCGTCTACCACGGGCTGGACTTCGCCCGCTTCCCCGCCCCCGTGCTCGACCGGCCGCCGCGCGACGGCCGTGACCCGCGGGATCCGGTCGTGCTGCTGACCGTCGGCCGGGCAGTGGAGAAGAAGGGGCTGGACGTGATGCTGGAGGCGCTGGCGCGGCTGCCGGCGGACCTGCACTGGCGCTGGGTCCACGTCGGCGGCGGGCAGCTGGACGTTCTGCAGGAGCGGGCGGGGCGCCTGGGCGTGGCGGAGCGTGTGACGTGGCACGGGGCGCAGCCGCAGGACGCCGTCATCGCGCACTACCAGACCGCCGACCTGTTCGTCCTGCCCAGCCGGCCGGCGCGCAACGGCGACCGCGACGGGCTGCCCAACGTGCTGATGGAGGCGCAGGCGCTGGGCCTGGCCTGCCTGTCCACCGCCCTGCCGTCGATTGCCGAGCTGATCGAGGACGGCGCCACCGGCGTGCTGGTTCCGCCCGGCGACGCGGCGGCCCTGGCCGGGGCGCTGGAGGCCCTGGTCCGCGACCCGGCGCGCCGCGCGGCCCTGGCCGCCGCCGGCTGCGCGCGCGTGCGGCGGGACTTCGGCTGCGAGGCGGGGATCCGCGCGCTGCACGATCGGCTGCGGTCCCCTTTATGATGCGAGCGGTGCGGCGGTACGCTCGTTGCGTCCTTCGGTGCCGAAGGATAAACTTTAGTTGTATGCTCGACACCCGGCTTGCGCCATGACCCTCCCCACCGACATTGCCGCCGCGACCGCCGGGCTCGACTTCATCGAACTCGACGACGACCGCGACGCCGTCGTCACCCACAACGAGCTGAGCGTCACCCGCAGCAAGCTGGGCGACCTGCTCGACCTGCTGCCGGCCGGGCTGCTGATCCACCAGGAGCAGGGCGTCGTCTACGCCAATCTGGAGGCGGCGCGCATCCTGGGCGTGTCGCCCGACGCGCTGGTCGGCCGCCACTTCCTGGACTTCGTCGACGACGGCGACGCGGCAGCGCAGCGGGTGTGCCTCGTCGGCTGCCTGTTCGAGCGCACGCTGGTACGCACCAAGGACTGCGTGCTGGTCGGCGCCGACGGCCGGCGCACCAACGTGCAGGTCAGCATGTCGCCGTTACCGTGGGAGGGGCTGCCGGTCATCTACGTGCTGCTGAACGACGTCACCGCGCTGAAGGAGACGGAGGAGACGCTGCGCCGGCTGTCGCTGACCGACTCGCTGACCGGCGCCTCCAACCGCCGCCACTTCATCGAGGCGGCCGAGCGGGAGGTGGAGCGCGCGCACCGCTACCACCGGCCGCTCAGCATGCTGATGCTCGATCTCGACCACTTCAAGCGGATCAACGACACCCACGGCCACCACGTGGGTGACGAGGCGCTGAGGGCCTTCACCGCCATCTGCCAGCGCACGCTGCGCCGCAACGACGTGCTGGGCCGCATGGGCGGCGAGGAGTTCGCCATCCTGCTGCCGGAAACCGACACCGCCGGCGCCCGCCGGCTGGCCGAGCGCATCCGCCATCTGGTCATGCAGGCGGCCGTGCCGGCCGACGGCGACATCGTGCGCTTCACCGTCAGCATCGGCGTCGCGTCCTGCCGCGGCGGCGAGCACACGGTGGACAGCCTGCTGTCCTGCGCCGACGAGGCGCTGTATCAGGCCAAGCACGCTGGCCGCAACCGCGTGGTCGGCGCCGTCCAGGTGCCCTTTGTCTGATGGCCGGCACCTGATGGTGGATCTCTACATCCTGCGCCACGGCCCCACCGCGTGGAACGCCGCCGGCCGCATCCAGGGCCACATCGACGAGCCGCTGTCGGACGAGGGCCGCGCCATGGTGGCGCGCTGGCGCCTGCCGCCGGAGACGGTAACCTTGCGCTGGGTCGCCAGCCCACTGAAGCGCGCGTGGGAGACGGCGCGCCTGCTGGGCCTGACCCCCACGCCGGAGCCGCGCCTGCGCGAGATGAGCTGGGGGGCGTGGGAAGGCCGCCTGCTGCACGAGTTGCGCGCCGGAGAGCTGACGCCGGAGCGCGAGGAGCGCGGCCTGGACTTCCGCCCGCCCGACGGCGAGAGCCCGCGCGACGTGCAGACCCGCCTGCGCCCCTGGCTGGCCGAGGTGGCGGCCGGCGGCCGGCCCACCGGTGCGGTGGCGCACGCCGGGGTGATCCGCGCGCTGTACGCGCTGGCCACCGGCTGGGACATGTTCGGCCGCCCGGCCGACAAGCCGCGGGACTTCTGCATCCACCGCTTTACGCTCACGGCCGACGGAGCGCCGCGCGTGGTGGCGATGAACATCCCGCTGCTGCCGGCGCCGTGAAGGTCTTCTTCCACGTCCAGCACCTGCTGGGCATCGGCCACGACCGGCGCGCCGCGCTGATCGCCCGTGCCCTTGCCGCCGGTGGCGCGCGCGTGACGGTCGCGCGCGGCGGGCACCCGGTGCCGGGCGTCGATTACGGCGGGGCGGAGGTCGTGCAGTTGCCGCCCGCCCGCGCCGCCGACGCCACCTTCAAGGTGCTGCTCGACGACTCGGGCCGGCCGATCGGCGACGCGTGGCGGGCGGCCCGCGCCGCGGCGACGCTGGCGGCCTTCGCGCGCGCCGAGCCGGACGTGCTGCTGGTCGAGTCGTTCCCGTTCGGCCGGCGCGCCTTCCGCTTCGAAATGCTGCCGTTGTTCGAGGCGGCCCGCGCGCGCGGCGTCCCCATCGCCGTCTCCGTGCGCGACATCCTGGTGGGCCAAGCCGATCCCAAGCGGCTGGAGGAGGTGGTGTCGACGGTCGAGCGCTTCGTCGGCGCCGTGCTGGTGCACGGCGACCCCGGCCTGATCCCCTTCGCCGCGACCTTCCCCGCCGCCGGGCGCATCGCCGGCCGCATCCACTACACCGGCTACGTCGCCGCCCCGGCGCCCGAGTCGCCACCCGATTCGACGGATGGTGGCGATGGTGCCGGCGCGGTGGTGGTGTCGGTGGGCGGCGGCGCCGTCGGGCTGCCGCTGCTGCGCGCCGCCCTGCTGGCCCGGCCGCTGACGCCCTTGCCCGACGCCCCCTGGCGCCTGCTGGCCGGCCCCGACGTGCCGGAGGACGCCGTGCGCGCACTCGCCGCCGACGCCCCGCCCGGCGTGGTGGTGGAGCGCGCGCGGCCGGACTTCCCGGCGCTGCTGCGGCGCTGTCGCCTGTCGGTCAGCCAGGCCGGCTACAACACCGTGCTGGACCTGCTGCAGGCCGGCTGCCGCGCCGTGGTGGTGCCCTTCGCCGACGCCGGGCAGACCGAGCAGGCGCTGCGCGCCCGCCTGCTGGAGGCACGCGGCCGGCTGACGGTGGTGGACGAAGCCGGATTGACGCCGCAGAGCCTTGCCGCCGGCATCACGCGCGCCGTCGCCGCCCCGCCGCCAGCGCCGATGCCGCTGCGCCTGGACGGCGCGGCCGAGTCGGCCCGGCTGCTGGCCGCCCTGCCCCACGGCTGGGCCGCGTTGTACGCCGAGTTAAACGCCTGGGCCGCCGCCGGCCGGACCGCCACCTTCTGGTGGCGCGACGACGACGCGGTGGAGCCGACGCCCCAGCTGACCCGCCTGACCGCGCTGGCCACCCGCACCGGCGTGCCGCTGGCCCTGGCCGTGGTGCCGGCGCACGCCACGGCGGGCTTGGCGGAGGTAGTCGCCGGGTCGCCGGGCGTCGCCGTGCTCCAGCACGGCTGGGCGCACGCCAACCACGCCGCGCCGGGCGAGAAGAAGATCGAACTGGGCGGCACGCGGCCGACCGACTCGGTGCTGGCCGAACTGGCGGAGGGCCGCGCGCGCCTGACGGCGCTGTTCGGCGCCCGCTTCGTCCCCGCCCTGGTGCCCCCCTGGAACCGCATCGCCCCGGCCGTGGCGGAGCGTTTAACCACGTTTGGCTTCACCGGCCTGTCCACCTTCACGCCGCGCACGAGCCCCTTCCAGGTCAACACGCACGTGGACCCGATGGACTGGCGCAACGGCGGCCGGTTTACCGGCGAAGCGGCGGCGTTGCGGGCCGCGCTGGCACACCTGCGCGCGCGCCGGCTGGGCACCGCCGACCCCGCCGAGCCCACCGGCCTGCTGACCCATCACCTCGCCATGGACGAGGCGACGTGGGTGTTTGTAGAGCGGCTTTTGGAGGAGACGCGCGCCCACCCGGCGGTGCGGTGGGTGGGCGCGGAGACGCTGTTCACCGCGTGACGCGCTTGTCCCTGGCGGGGGCGTCCTGGGCGGAGAGGTTGACCAGCACCATGCGCACGCGCGCCAGATCGGCGTCGCCGGCCTTGCCGGGCGCGGGCTTGGCGGCTGGGGCCGGGGCCGGGCGGGCCTCGGCGACTCGGGGTTCGGCGGGCTTGGGCGCTTCCACCGGCTTGGGCGCCTGCGCGACCTCCACCTTCGGCGGTTCGGCCTTCGGTGCGAGTGCCGCCGGCTTCGGCGGGGTGGCGCGCGCCTCCTGGATGCCGTCGTAGGGCTTGCCGTCGCCGCCCTTCGGCGTCCAGGTGCGGAAGGGGCCGGTGTCGATGTGCACGTGGCCGGTGTGGCCGTAGGCGGCGTAGCCGCCGCGCTGCATGCCCGCCGCCGCCTCGGCCACGCGCTGCGGCGCCACGCCGGGGATGCGGAAGTCCAGGGCCTGACCACGGATGTGGTAGCTGTGCTCGGCGACGTTCGGGTTGCTGCGCGACAGCGCGGCGTTGGTCGCCTGCGTGCGGTAGCCGGAGGTGAGGTGGATCGGCGTCTCCTCCCCCACGCCCAGCCGGTCGCGCAGTTCGACCAGATAGTCGATGAGGCGCGGGTCGATGGGGGTGGTGTCGCCGGTGCGCCGGTCGCGGAAGATGCCGTTGACCTCCGCCATGGCGCGCGGGTCGTAGCCCTGGCCGGGACGCCAGTAGGTGACGGAAACGGATTCGCCGCTGGCCGGGTGCAGGAGGCTGACCGTTCGCGGGGCGTCGCTGGTCGTGGCGACGGGAGGAGAGGTTGCGCATCCCGACAGGATGCCACCGATCACGACCATGAGCGCGCCCAGGCGCGAAGAACGTCGCATGCCCACCCCCGGGTTTCCCCTGCCGGTTGCAAGCCACGTTCATATCATAGGTTTGCCAAGCCGTTACAGCGTGACGTTACATTCGCACTCGAAAAACGTCCTTTTTCGGTCACCGCGCGGTCACAGGCACGTCACAGGCCGGTCCGGGCGTGGGCGTTCGCCCGGCGCGGACAGGGCGACCGGTTTCCGAGTCGCGACTCGGGAACCGGGCCAATCGATTCTCAAAGGGCGATTCTCAAAGGGCGATTCTCAAAGCTGGATGTCCTGCCCCTCGCGGGCGACCTCGGTGCCGGGGCGCAGGCGGGCGGCGGCCTCGGCGATGGCGTCGAGGGCGTTGTCGGTGCGGCCGGGGTCGTGGTGGTAGATGAAGGCGCGCCCCACCCCGGCGGCGTCGGCCAGCCGCACGCACTCCTGCCACGTGGAATGGCCCCAGCCGGCGTGGCGCGGGTATTCCTCGTCCGTGTAGGTGCTGTCGTAGATCATCACGTCGGCACCGCGCACGAGGTCCAGCACGGCGGGGTCGCGCCCTTCGGTCCGATGCTCGGTGTCGGTGACGAAGCACAGGCTGCGCCCCGCGTACTCCACGCGGTAGCCGACGGCGCCGTTGGGATGGTTGAGGGGTGCCGTGCGGATGGCGATGCCCGGCCGCGGCGTCAGCGTCGCGCCGCAGGCGAACTCGCGGAAGTCGCAGTCGGCGCGGAACGTCTCCACCGGGATCGGGTAGAGCGGTGCCGTCATCATGTCGCCCACCACCGAGCGGATCGTGCGCCCCGGCGGCAGGTGACCGGCCCACACGCGCAGCCTGCTGGCGGCGCAGAACGCCGGGGCGAAGAACGGCAGGCCGCAGATGTGGTCGAGGTGGGTGTGGGTGAGGAACAGGTCCAGGTCGACCGCCCCGCCCTTCGCCAGCTCCACGCCCAGCGGGCGGATGCCGGTGCCGGCGTCGAACACCAGCACGGCGTCGCCGCACCGCACCTCCAGGCAGGCGGTGTTGCCGCCGTAGCGGACAGTGTCGGGACCGGGAGCGGCGATGCTGCCGCGCACACCCCAGAAGCGCGCGGAAAAGGACGTCATGGTCCGCGCATCGTGCTCAGGGCGCGCGGCCAAGTCGAGGGGAAAAGCGGAGGGCCGGGCGGAAGCGCTTCCCGTAGGGGCTGCCCCTACATGTGGGGGTGCCGCAGACCATAAGATGTGGTAGTGTCGCCGGGATTCCACTCTTCGCCCATGTTTCGCCGCCTGCGCGGCGCCGGGACGGATCAACGGCCGAACCACGGATGGATCCAGCCAAGCTCGCCAAAGTCCTCGCCATGGCCGAGTCGGAGCACCAGGGCGAGGCGCTGTCGGCGCTGCGCGCCGCGCGGATCATGCTGTCGCGCGCGGGCCTGACGTTCCGCGACCTGGCCAACGCCGCCGCCCGCCCGGCCCCCGACCCCGAACCCCCGCCGACTCCGCCGCAGCCGCCCGTCACCCCGCCGCCGCCCGACCAAGTGGTGCTGGGCCTGCGCCGGCAGGTGGGCGACCTGGAGCGCGAGGTCGCCGCGCTGAAGCGCCAGCTGGAAAAAGCCAGCGGCGACATGGAGAAGCAGAAGGAGGAGGCGGACCGCTGGCGCACGCTCGCCCGCGAGACGGCCGAGAAGCTGTGGGACCTGGGCAAGGCGCTGGAGCGCCGGCACAGCCGCCACACCACGGTGGAGAAGCGCCGCGCCATCCTCGACCATTTGCAGGACCCCGGCAGCGCCATGCTGTCCGACCAGGAGATCGCGCGCCGCGTCGGCACCTCGGTTCAGGTGGTGGCGCACTGGCGCCGCCGGCTGGCGATCGTCGGGCGCAAGGTGCGGCTGCTGCCCGTGGTGCCGCGCGGGCGCGGGCTGTGGCGCCCGCAGGGTGCCCGCATGGGCGGAATGGCCGGGGGTCCCGACAACGCGCGGCGCCGCTGGATCGGCTACACCGGCGAGGTCACGATCGCCGAACGGCGCGGCAAGGGCCCGCGGTAACGGGCGCCCCCCTACGGCACCAGCCGATACCCGCCCGGTTCGGTCACCAGGATCTGGGCGTTCGACGGGTCGCGCTCGATCTTCTGGCGCAGGCGGTAGACGTGCGTTTCCAGCGTGTGCGTCGTCACCCCGGCGTTGTAGCCCCACACCTCGCCCAGCAGCGTGTCGCGGCCGATCACCTTGTCGCCGGCGCGGT
>NZ_DASPMG010000289.1:0-14664 GCF_035627195.1 Azospirillum sp. | reverse complement strand
AGCCGGCCGAGGTGAAGCCGCCGGGGCTCGCCAGCTCGATCACCAGCGGCAGCGTGCGGGGCAGGGTCTGCACGGCATCGGTCAGGCGCTGCTCGACACCCTTGGTGAGGATGCCGTCGATGCGCAGCACCGCGGTCCCGTCGCTGATCGTCTGCGTGATGGCGGCGTCGGGGAGGGAAGGGGCGCCCGTGCGGGCCACCGCGCCGGAGTCGGCCACGGCGGCACCCGTCAGGGTCCCGGTCGAGCCCAGGGCGAGCAGCGCGGTCAGGGCGGTCATCCGGGCGAAAGCGCGAACCAACATCCAGTCCTCCTTGCGACGGAGGGACATTGGCGGGGAAAGCTTAACGGAATGGTTAACGCGCTCCTTGCCCGAAAGAGGTAGGCGGCGTCCGTTCGGCGTTTCGCGAAACAATGCGCTGTAAAAGTCCACTGGAACTATAGGATTTGCAACGGGATTGCGGAGCCATGGTCATGGTGTTTCGCCATCACCTGTTGCAGTGCGGGACGGCTTGTTTGCACCCTAAGCGACGTTCCGCGTCTTCTTCAAGCCTCCTATTGCCGCATCGCAGCAAAAAGGCGGCGCTCGGCTGGGCCTTGCGGGGGCGCCCGGGCTCGGTCATCATCGGGGAAAAGACGCAAGAACAGGGAAGAGACGCCGCCCGATGTCCGTCGCCAGAGCAGCCCCGCCCGCGCCCGAACCGGCGCTGGCGATCGAGGGCGTGACCTGTTCGTTCGCCTCCACGCATGAGAAGGGGGCGGTCTACACCGCGGTGCGCGACGTGCGTTTCACCGTCGGCGGCGGGGAGTTCGTCTCCATCGTCGGCCCGACGGGCAGCGGCAAATCGACCATCCTCAATGTCATCGCCGGCCTGCTGGCGCCCAGCGCCGGGCGCGCCGTGGTGTTCGGCGAGCCGCTGGCGGGGGTGAACCGGCACGCCGGCTACATGTTCCAGGCCGACGCGCTGATGCCCTGGAAGTCGGCGCTGGACAACGTGGCGGCCGGGCTGGAGTTCCGCGGCGTGCCGCGCGCCCAGGCGCGGGAACAGGCGCGTCCCTGGCTGGCGCGGGTCGGTCTGGACCGCTTCGGCGACCGCTTCCCGCACCAGCTCTCCGGCGGCATGAGGAAGCGGGTGGCGCTGGCGCAGACGCTGATCGTCGATCCCAAGATCATCCTGATGGACGAGCCGTTCTCGGCCCTCGACATCCAGACGCGCCAGCTGATGGAGAACGAGCTGCTGGACCTGTGGTCGGCCGACCGCAAGTCGGTGGTCTTCATCACCCACGACCTGGAGGAGGCGATCGCCATGTCCGACCGGGTGCTGGTGCTGTCCGCCGGGCCGGCGGCGCGGCTGATCGGCGAATACCGCGTGGACCTGGAACGCCCGCGCGACGTGGCGGAGATCCGCATGACCCCGCACTTCCTCGACCTGCACCGGGAGATCTGGGCGCAGCTGCGCGACGAGGTGCTGAAGGGCTACGCCCAGACCAAGCTGCAATAAGGACGACGCGCATGGCATCAAGCTCCACCGCGCGCAAGCGCCTGCCCGGCCGTCCCGTCATCCTGGCGATGCAGGCGGGCGTGCTGATCGGCTTCTTCCTGCTGTGGCACGTGCTGACCGCCACCAACGTCATCAGCCCGTTCTTCTTCGGCACGCCGCTGGCGGTGTTGGAACGGACGTGGAAGGACTTCGCGTCGGGCGTGATCTGGTACCACCTGGGCATCACGCTGCTGGAGACCCTGCTGGCCTTCGTCATCGGCACGGTGGCCGGCATCATCTTCGGCTTCTGGTTCGCCCGCGCCCCCCTCGTCTCCGCCGTGTTCGACCCGTACATCAAGGCGGTCAACGCCCTGCCGCGCGTGGTGCTGGCGCCGATCTTCATGCTGTGGTTGGGACTGGGCATCTGGTCCAAGGTGGCGCTGGGCGTCACGCTGGTCTTCTTCATCGTCTTCTTCAACGTCTACCAGGGCGTGAAGGAGGTGAGCCCGGTGGTGCTGGCCAACGCGCGCATGCTGGGCGCCAACTCGCGCGACCTGCTGCGCCACGTGTACCTGCCGTCGGCGCTGGCCTGGGTGTTTTCGTCGCTGCACACGGCGGTGGGCTTCGCCATGGTGGGTGCCGTGGTGGGCGAATACCTGGGTTCGGCCGCCGGGCTCGGCTACCGCATCCACCAGGCGGAGGGCGTGTTCGACACGGTCGGCGTCTTTTCCGGCATGCTGGTGCTGACCATCTTCGTCATCATCATCGACGCGGCCGTGACCTTCATCGAAAAGCGCCTGCTGCACTGGCGCCCGCAGGAAGCCCACACGACGAATGCCCAGGGCTAGACGCTCCGGGCTGAACGAGAAAACACCCGAGGAGGAGGAGAACCCATGCGTTTCGGGAAAATGCTGGCGCTCGGCGCGCTGGCGCTGGTGATCGGCGCCGGCAACGCCGCCGCCCAGCAGCTGGAGAAGAAGGACATCAAGCTGGCGGTCGGCGGCAAGCCGCTGCTGTACTATTTGCCCCTCACGCTGGCCGAGCGCCTGGGCTACTTCAAGGACGCCGGGCTGAACGTGGAGATCAGCGACTTCGGCGGCGGCGCCAAGAGCCTGCAGGCCCTGATCGGCGGTTCGGCCGATGTGGTGACCGGCGCCTTCGACCACGCCATCCAGATGCAGGCGAAGAACCAGCCGATCGTCTCCGTGGTCGAACTCGGCCGTTTCCCCGGCATCGTGCTGGCGTCGGTGACGAAGTCCGGCGACATCAAGACGGTGAAGGACCTGAAGGGCAAGAAGATCGGCGTCACCGCGCCGGGCTCGTCGACCAACTTCATGGTCAACTACCTGCTGGTGCAGAACGGCCTGAAGCCGGAGGACGTGTCCTTCATCGGCGTCGGCGGCGGCCCCAGCGCCGTGGCGGCGGTGAAGCGCGGCGACATCGACGCCATCTCCAACCTCGACCCCGTCATGAGCCAACTGGAGAACGACGGCGACATCAAGGTGATCGCCGACACCCGGACGCTGGAAGGCACCAAGGCGGTCTACGGCGGCCAGTACCCGGCGGCCGTGCTGTACATGAAGCCGGACTTCGCCCAGCAGAACCCCAACACCACGCAGGCCCTGGTCAACGTCTTCGTCCGCACGCTGAAGTGGCTGGACAAGGCCTCGGCCGACGACGTGATGAAGGTGCTGCCGGAGGAGTACTTCCTGGGCAACAAGGACCTGTACCGGACGGCGTTCGAGCGTTCGAAGCCGACCTATTCGCCGGACGGCCACTTCACCCGCGAGGGGGCCGAGGTCGCCTACAAGGTGCTGAAGGCCTTCGACCCGGCGGTTGCCTCGGCGAACATCGACCTGAACAAGGCGTACACGGATGCCTTCGTGGAAAAGGCGCACACGTTGCTGAAGTAGCGAAACCACCCCTCCCTCGCCTCCGGCGCGGGAGGGGGCTCCGAATAACCATAATCAAAGTGCGGCAATTTGCCCCATGCCCCTGCGGCATCGCGCCGCGGCATTCTCTTTGGAACAATTCCAATTCCAAAGCGGAGTGCATGGCATGGCCGAGGTGACCTTCTTCGAACTGGCGGACTGTCCGGCGAACGCGAAGCAGAAGCAGCAGCTGCGCGCGGCGGGGCACGCGCTGGTCGTGCGCGATCTGGCGGCGCAGGCGTGGACGCGCGAGACGCTGCGCCCGTTCTTCGGCGACCGCCCGGTGGACGAGTGGTTCAACCGCCGCGCCCCCGCCATCAAGCAGGGTGCCGTCGATCCGGAGAGCCTGGGCGAGGACGCCGCACTCGACGCCATGATCGCCGACGTCACCCTGATCCGCCGGCCGCTGATCCAGGTGGGCGACCGGCGCGAGGCGGGCTTCGACCCCAACATGCTGAACGCCTGGATCGGCATCGCGCCGACCGGCGAGAGCTGCGATTCCAAGCATGCCCGCGGCCAGTGCGACCACGGCCACCACCACTTCCCGCAGCGGGCATAAGCCGCGGCGGCATCACACGGATTCGACTGGCGGGGCATCGCCACAGGTGGTTGAATGCCGGCCGATGACACACGCCGACATCGACTCCCCAATCCCGCCAATCGAGGCCCCGCCGGCCGATCCGGCCTCCTCTGACGCCAGCGAAGCCCTGCGCCTGCGCGACCTGCTGGCCGACGCCATCGGCTGCGTCAGCGAGGGCTTCGTCCTGTTCGACGAGGACGGGCGGCTGGTGCTGTGCAACGAGCGCTACCGCAACGCCTACCCGCTGCTGGCCGACCTGCTGAAGCCCGGCGTGCTGTTTGCCGACGTGCTGCGCACGGCGGTCGAGCGTGGTGCCGCCGGGCCGCGGGTGGACGACCCGCTGGGCTGGATCGAGGAGCGGCTGCGCCGCCACACCCGGCACGAGGAGCCGTCCGACCACCGCCTCGCCGATGGGCGCTGGTACCGGATCAGCGAGCACGCCACGCGCACCGGCGGCGTGGTCAAGATCCTCACCGACATCACCCAGCTGAAAAGCCACGAGGAGGCGCTGGCCCAGAGCGAGGCGCGCTACCGCAGGCTGGTGGAGATGGCGCCCTACGGCATCGTCGTGTGGGACGGCGAACGCGTGCGCTACGCCAACCGCGCGGCGGCGCGCATCTTCGGCTGCGGCGACCCCGCTGCCATGGCCGCCATCCCGGTGATGGAGGACGCCGACGGCGAATGCGTGCGGCTGTTCGACACCTTGCCGCCACCCGTCGACGAGGCGCCGTTCGCCGCCCCGCTGGAGGCCCGCATCTCCACGCCCGACGGCGACGTGCGCGAGGTGGAGGTGGGCGTCCACCCCTTCGGCGTGGAGGGTGGGCCGGCGTGGTTCCTGGTCTTCAACGACGTCACCGAACGCAAGAAGGCCGAACGCGCCATCCACCAGGCGCAGAAGATGCAGGCCATCGGCCAGCTGGCCGGCGGCATCGCGCACGAGTTCAACAACATGCTGACCGCCATCGGCGGCTTCGCCCTGATGGCGCGGCGCGCGCCCGATGACCGCGCGCGGGTCGAGCAGTGCCTGGGCGAGATCGTCAAGGCCAGCGACCGCGCCGCCGGCCTCACCGCCCAACTGCTCAGCTTCGGCCGGCAGGACCGGGCGGAGGCCGCCCGGCCGGTGCGCGTGGCCGGCCAACTCGACGACCTCCGGCGCTTCCTGCGGCCGATCCTGGGCGAGCGGTACGAGGTGCGCGCCGACGTGCGCGCGCCCGACGCCGTGGTGCTGATCGAGCCGTCGCTGCTGCACCAGACGCTGGTCAACCTCGCCATCAACGGGCGCGACGCCATGCCGGACGGCGGGCCGATCACCGTGACGGTGGATCGTACGCTGCCAGACGCCGCGTTCTGGCAGCGCCACGCCGACCTGCGGCGCGGTCCGTACGTGACGATCTCCGTCCGGGATGCCGGCACGGGCATCGCGCCGGACGTGCTGGACCGCATCTTCGAGCCGTTCTTCACCACCAAGGAGCAGGGGGTGGGCACGGGCCTGGGCCTGTCGCTGGTCTATTCCACCGTCACCCGCGCCGGCGGAACGGTGGAGGTTGCGTCTGAGCCGGGGCAGGGCACCACCTTCACCCTCTTCCTGCCGGCCGAGGGCGCCGCCGCACCCCTGGAGGAACCACCGGGGCCGGGCCTGGACGACCTGGACGCCGAGGCCCCAGAGGACATGGACGACGGCGTCTCCATGGCCGCGACCGTGCTGCTGGTGGAGGACGAGGAGCAGGTGCGCGACTTCATCCGCCTGACGCTGGAGGACATGGGCATGCGCGTCGTCACCGCCGCCGACGGGCCGGAGGCGCTGAACGCCTTCGCCGCGCACGGCGGGGCGTTCGACCTGCTGGTCACCGATCTCGTCATGCCGAAGATGAGCGGGGCGGAGGTGGCGCGCACCCTGCGGCGCGAGAGCCCGGACCTGCCCATCGTGCTGATCTCCGGCTACCCGCCGGAGACGGAGATCCTGGACGACCTGCTGGCCGACACCCGGCGCGTGATCTTCCTGCACAAGCCGATCAACCCGGACGAGCTGGCCGGCCAGATCCACGCCCTGGTCGTCTGAGGGGGCGGGCGGATGGCCGTTCCTCCCGAGCTTCCCTCCGGCGGCCCGCGCGGGCTGGACAGTTACGACGTCGACGCGCTGCTGATCGAGCTGGGCGGCGATGACGGCTCGGCCACCGAGAGCGAGCGCAACGTCTGCCAGACGGTGGAGGAGCTGTACTCCAGCCGCACCCGCTTCCAGATGGCCGAGGCGCTGGACGAGTTCCTGGACGGCCGCCGCATCACCCCCACCGAACTGCTGCACACGGTGGAGCCGCAGCGCCAGCTGGACTCCTGGTACCGCCACGACGGCGTGCTGGAGCGCACGGCGCACGCCCAGTCCGTGCCCGGCCGCCGCACCGCGGCGCAACGGCTGGAGGAGCTGAAGCGCCTGGAGCAGGAGGCCATGGTGCTGACCGTGCAGCGCGCCCACAAGGGCGCGCCGCCGGCCTTCGATGCCCGCACCTTCGCCGCCGCCGTGTCCAGCGCCACCAAGGGCGGCGCCGGCTTCGGCGCGCGCTACGCCATCGACGCGGTGCTGGCCGCGTGGCTGGGCGAAAGCGGCAGCTTCGAGGTGAAGCTGATGCGCCTGCTGTCGCTGGACGGCGATTCGCTGCCGCCGCTGGGGGCGGAGGTCATCGACCAGGTGATCGGCGAGATCCTGGCCAGCCCGGCCGGGGTGGAGGAGCTGTTCGGCTGGGTGGACGGGCTGCGCGCCACGCTGGAGGTGCTGGCCCAGGTGTGGCGCGGCGGCGCCGTGAACCACCCGCACACGCCGCCGGTGGTCCGCCGGCTGGCCACCTACGTCGGCGCGCGCGAGGCGCGGCTGGCCCGTCACGGGCTGGAGGTGACGCTGCACCGCGCGCTGCTGGGCGACGCGCGGCTGACGCCGGACAACGCCTACGACGCGCGCTCCATCACCACCATCATGGACGAGCTGCTGGCGCTGGGCGCGCTGGCTGGCAAGCTCAGGGCGCACGGCGTCATCATGGGCGGCGAGCGCACGGTGCAGCTGCTCGACCGGCGGGCGGCGCTGCTGCTGGGCGACGACCGGCTCGACGCCATCATGAAGGGCAAGAGCCACCACGCCCGCCTGATCGACCTCTTCACCTTCGAGGGGGCGGCCTTCGGCGAGGCGAGCCGCAAGGTGATCGTCGGCGCCCTGCTGCGCCAGCTGGACGCCCGCGACTTCACCCAGCGCCTGTTCGAGCACGCCCGCACGCCGCGCGCCCGCATCAAGGCGCTGGCCGACATCCAGCGCCGCGTGCGGCAGTCCGGCCTGACCGAGGCGCAGAAGGACAAGTACGCGCGCATGCTGGACGACATCCAGCACACCTATCTCCGCACCAACCGCATCTTCGCCCGCATCGGCAAGGACAAGACGCCCGGCGTCGACGAGGTGATGGAGTTCGCCAATCTCTGCGCCGAGGGCGCCTTCACCGACGGCAAGTGCATGGCCGCGGCGCGGGAACTGGTCGGCCATCACGTGCGCACCACGGCGTTCCTGCGCGGCTATTTGGCGCGCTGCAAGGACGACACGCAGGGCCGGGCGGAGCGCTACGCGCAGTTCTTCGGCACGCTGGCCGCCGCCGGCACGCCTCTGCGCGACATGGGGACCCTGCGCATCCTGCTGGCCGACGACGAGCCGGCCGCCCGCTCCTACGTCGAGATGATCCTGCGCGACCTGGGCATCAGCGACGTCGTGGTGGCGGAGGACGGGCAGCAGGCGCTGTCCGCGTTCGAGGAGCAGGCGGGCCGCCTGGACCTGATCATCTGCGACTGGAAGATGCCCCGCCTGTCCGGCCTGGAGTTCCTGAAGCAGGTGCGCGCCGTGCGGCCGGAGATGCCGTTCCTGATGGTCACGGCGCTGGCCACCATGATCGCGGTGGAGGAGGCGCTGGCGCACGACGTCACCGCCTACATCGCCAAGCCGTTCTCGCCCGAACAGCTCGAAGAGAAGATCCTGGTGCTGGTGAACCGCTGACGGGCGCTTCTGTCGCGGCCACCCGTTGCATTCGTTACAATTCCGAAACCGGGTGTTAACGGCTGGCGTCCTATGACGGCGGGGCAGCCCATCGGACGAATGGGCGATCACGCCCCGGGGAACGCATGGACGCGACCAGCATCGAGGACCCCGTCGTTTCCCCCGCAGCGCCGGGCGACGCGGCGGAGGTGCGCGCCCGCGTGCGCTGGATCGTGCTGCCGGGGCTTTTGCTGGTCCTGCTGGGGGCGTGCGCCATGGCGGCGCTGCTCGCCGTCACCGCCGACCGGCACGACGATGCGACGATTCTTCGCATCGTCGCCGGGCTGTCCGTCGTCATCGCCGCCATGGCCGCGCTGGGCTTCGTCACGCTCCGCCGCGCCGTGCGCACGGCGGAGTTGGTCGAGCGCACGGCCGGCATGCTGCGCGCCGCCAACCGCGACCTTGCCGACAGCCGCCAGCGCTTCCGCGACTTCGCCGAATCCTCTTCCGACTGGTTCTGGGAGAGCGCGGCCGACCACCGCTTCACCTACGTCTCCGAGCGGCTGTGCACGATCACCGGCGGCGATCCGCGCGCGGTGTTCGGCGAGACGCTGACCGGCCTCGGCGCCTTCGTCGAGGATGCCGACACCTGGCGGGAGTACGAGGCCGACATCGCCGCCGGCCGCGCCTTCCGCGACCTGGAGATCATGTGGCAGGACGGGACCGGCAAGACGCACGTCTTCCGCCTCGCCGGGCAGCCGGTGCGGGACGGCGACGGCCGCTTCGCCGGGTACCGCGGCACCGGCGTGGACGTCACGACCGAGACCATGGCGCTGGTCGAGGCGCGCTTCATGCAGGTCGTCGTGCACGACGCGCTGGACAGCATCTCCGAAGGCTTCGTGCTGTTCAGCGCCGATGGCCGCCTGCTGTTCTGCAACGGGCAGTACCGGCACGCCTACCCGAACATCGCCGACGTGCTGGTGCCCGGCACGCCGTTCGAGGAGATCCTGCGCGTGGCCGCCGAGCGCGGCGGCTACCCCGACGCGCAGGGCGACATCGGCACCTGGATCCAGGACCGGCTGAAGCGCCACCTGGAGCACGAGGCGCCGGTCGACCGCCAGCTGTCCGACGGGCGCTGGTACCGGATCAGCGAGCACGCGACGGGATCGGGCGGCATCGTCAAGATCCTGATGGACATCACCGAACTGAAGCGGCGCGAGCAGGAGCTGGCGCAGCAGACCGACCAGCTCGCCACGACCGTCAACGCCCTGCGCGAGAGCGAGAAGCGCTACCGCCAGCTGGTCGAGCTGGCGCCCTACGGCATCGCCATCTGGGACCGCACGGCGATCCGCTTCGCCAACACCGCCGCCGCGTCGATCCTCGGCACCGGCGGCTCCGGCAGCCTGGAGGGGGCACCGCTCGCCAGCCTGTTCACCGGCGTGGATGGCCTGGAGGCCCGCCTGGGCCGCGCCGTCGAGGGGCCGGGCGAGCGCGTGGCGTGCGAGGCGGTGCGCCCGAACGGCGAACGCCGGCACGTGGAGGTCGGCGCCTACCCGGCCGTCTACCAGCGCGAGCCGGCGGTGCTGCTGGTCATCGCCGACGTCACCGACCGCCGCCGCGCGGAGGAGGAGCTGCAGCGCGCCCAGAAGATGGAGGCGGTCGGCCGCATGGCCGGCGGCATCGCGCACGAGTTCAACAACATGCTGACCGCCATCGGTGGCTTCGCCCGGCTGGCCGAGCGCAGCCCGGCCGACGAGGCGCGCGTGCTGACCTGCGTGCGGGAGATCGCCAAGGCGTCGGACCGCGCGGCGGCGCTGACCGGGCAGCTGCTGGACTTCAGCCGGCGCCGCTCGACGGAAGAGATGGAGGTCATGGCGCTGGCCGGCCTCGTGCGCGACCTGCGCATCTTCCTGAAGCCGCTGATGAGCGCCGGCGTCGACCTGGACCTGGACATCCGCGACGCGTCGGCGCACGCCGTGGCCAACGCCGTGACGCTGAACCAGGCGCTGCTGAACCTCGCCATCAACGCGCGCGACGCCATGCCGGACGGCGGGCGGATCACCGTGACGCTGGACGTCATCACCCCCGACGGCGCCTTCTTCAACCGGCACGAGGGGCTGCGGCCCGGCCGCTACGCCGTGCTGCGCGTCGCCGACACCGGCTGCGGCGTGCCGGAGGCGATCCGCGACCGCATCTGGGAGCCGTTCTTCACCACCAAGGAGCCGGGCAAGGGCACCGGCCTCGGCCTGTGGATGGTGTACGGCACGGCGCAGCAGGCCGGCGGTGCGGTCGAGATGGCGTCGGAGCCCGGAAAGGGCAGCGTCTTCTCCCTCTACCTGCCGGCCGTCGATCCGCCGGACGAGGAGGATGGCGGCATCGAGCCGGTGCGCCTGCCGGAGGGGGAGGCGGCGGCGGTGCTGCTGGTGGACGACGAGGAGTCCGTGCGGTCCTACCTCAAGCTGGCGCTGGAGGAGGCGGGCTGCCACGTGACCGAGGCCGGCGACGGCGTGGCCGCGCTGGAGCGCTGGGACGAGTGCGGCGGCCTGTTCGACCTTGTGGTCACCGACGTGTCGATGCCGCGCATGAACGGGGCGGAGCTGGCGCGCGAGCTGGAGGGGCGCAACCCGAACCTGCGCATGCTCTTCCTCACCGGCTACACCTCGCGCGACAAGGCGGAGGGGCTGACGGCGAAGGCCGGGCGCGCGCTGCTGATGAAGCCCATCGGCCCGGAACGGCTGATCCAGGCCGTGCGCGACCTGCTGGCCGACTGAAGCGAAGGGAGTGCGTGGGGACATGGCCAGCGATATCGGCCAAGCAGCACAGACGGACGCCGCCGCGGACATCGAAGGCGCCGTCGAGACGGCCGCCTGCCGGGAGCCGGACGACTTCTACTCGGCCTCCGCGCGGGAGAGCCTGACCCGTTTCTGCGAGCGCTTCCTGAATGAGAACGCGCTGACGCCGACGGAGCTTCTGCACTCCCCCCGCCACCAGACGACGCTGTCCAACCAGCCGCTGTTCGTCAGCATCCTCCAACAGGCCGAGCGCATCCTGGGCCACAAGCCCGGCACCATCAACGTGCTGGTCAACGAGGTGGCGCGGCTGACCCGCCAGCGGACCAAGGATTGGACCATCCCCGACCTGCGGCCCGACGGCTACGCCGCCGTCGTGACCGACCTGCTGTCGCACCATTCCGCCTTCGACGGCCAGTTCATCGTCGACGCGGCCCTTACCCAGCACATCCAGACCGCCCGCACCTTCGCCGAGAAGGTGGCGCTGCTGATGGAGCTGGCCAACGGCACCGATGACGCCGACGCGCTGGCCCCCATCGACCGGCTGCTGGGCGAGATTGTGCGCAACGAATCCGGCATGGCCTCCATCGCCGGCAACACGCCCTTCGCCGAGCTGGTGGAGGCGCTGGTCACGATGGTGGCCGGCGACCTGCCGCTGCCCGACGACGCGCCCGCCGTGCTGCGCGGGCTGGAGACGCTGATCCGCAAGGCGCCCATGCCGGTGCTGTGCGACGGACTGATGGTCGCCTTCCGGCGCGAGCTGGCCAAGCCCGACCGCATCACCACCGCCAGCCGCGGCGACCTGTTCGGCGTCGAGACCATCCAGAAGGAGGCGCTGGCGCTGGGCGTGCTGGCGCAGCGCCTGCGCACCGGCGACAGCTTCTTCGGCGGCACGCGGACGGAGTTCGCGCTGCAGCGGCGCATGTCGCTGCTGGTCAATGAGGACTCGCTGCCGGAGATCGTGCGCGGCCGCACCTTCATCCAGAAGCTGCGCATCCTCTTCATGGTGCAGAAGATGCCGCTCGCCCCCAGTTCGGAGCGGGCGGTGAACGCCTACCTGAAGACCTATTTCGACGGGCGCGACTTCGCCGGCCGCCTGCTCGACTGCTTCAAGGAGCAGCTGGACAAGCTGCGCGGGCTGGCCGAGGTGCAGAAGCTGGTCCGCGAGTCGAAGTTCACGGAAGACGACCGCGAGGCCATTTCCCAGCAGATCGACGAGGTGCAGAACGCCTTCATCCGCACCCAGCGCATCCTCTCGCCCCTGGCCGGCAAGGAGGACGCCTCGCCGGAGGCGGTGCTGGACGTCGTCAAGCTGGCCGGCGAGGGCGCCTTCTGCGCCGGCAAGAGCCGGCTGGCCGTGGCCCGCGTGCTGTACCGGCAGGTGCACCGCCCGCGCTTCGTGCGCGCCTTCCTGCTGAGTGCCGCCAGCGGCAAGGAGCGCGCCACGCGGCTTGGCTGGCTGACCGGTGCCTTGTCGGTCATCGGCCTGCCGTTCGCCGACCTGTCGGCCATGCGCGCCCTGGTGGTGGACGACGAGGACGGGCCGCGCAACTATGTGGAATCCGTGCTGCACGACCTGGGCATCGGCGCCGTCGACACGGCGGTGGACGGGCAGGACGCGCTGGACCGCTTCATGGCGCGGGAAGGCGGCTACGACCTCGTGATCTGCGACTGGATGATGCCGAAGGTCAGCGGCCTGGACGTGCTGCGCACGGTGCGCCGGGTGAAGCCGGACCTGCCGTTCCTGATGGTCACGGCGCTCGCCACCCGCAAGGCGGTGGAGAAGGCGCTGGAGCACCACGTGACCGGCTACATCGCCAAGCCCTTCACCCCCGACCACCTGGAGGACAAGGTCCTGCTGGTGCTCACGCAGCGCCTCGCCCCCACCGGGTAAGCGTTACGCCGCCTCGGCCAGCAGGGTCTTCTGGAGCCAGCCGTCGACCGCTTCGGCGACGCGTTCCCAGTCCGGTTCCAGCATCATGGTGTGGCCCATGCCGGGGAAGAACTGGGCCTCCGTGCGCATCAGGCGCGCGGTGGAGCGCACCTGGTCGGGCGGCACCAGCAGGTCGCGCTCCGCACCCAGCACCTGGAACGGCGTGCCGCGCATGGGCACCGGGGGGAACGGGTTCCAGTGCATGGTCTCCAGCAGCACGCGGCGCGATTCGAGCTGCAGCTTCGGCTCGTACCGCACGATTTCCGAGCGCGGCATGCGGTCGGAGAACATGGCGCGGCGGATGCCTTCCGGGTCCACCAGATCGGGGCCGAAGCTGCACAGCAGCGTCAGCTGCTGGAACACCCAGGGATCGCGGAACGCCAGGCCGATGGTGCTCTCCAGCAGGCCGTGCGGCGGGGCCGAGGCCATCAGCACGGCGGCCGGCGCCGTGCGGCGGCGCAGCGCGTGCTGCACCACCGTGCCGCCCATGGAATGGCCGATCAGCACCGGCATGGTGCCCAGGCGCTCGCACGCCTGGAACACGTCGTTCACATAGTCGCCCAGGCCGTGCCAGGGCAGCGCCTCGTGCCCGTCGCTGCCGCCGTGGCCGCGCAGCGACACGGCGTGCGCCGCCCAGCCGCGGTCGGCGAACCAGCCCAGGAACTTCTCGTCCCAGATCCACGCCCCGCAGAAGGCGCCGTGGACGAACAGGAGGGGGGTGGGGCGGGCCGGTCCGGAGGGGAGGCGGCTGAGGATCTCGAGCTTCGGCATGACCCAAACGTTAGGTCGGCACGCGGCGCCTGTCCAGCGCCGGGGCGAACATGGCAGCGTTGCTGTCGTGATCCGGCCTCAGCGTCCGTCCAGCCTCAGCGCCCGTCCAGGAGGTGCGTGCGGAACCACGCGGCGGCCGACTGCACGACGGTGTCCAGGGCGCCGGCTTCCTCGAACAGGTGGCCGGCGCCGGGGATGATCTCCAGCGCCTTGACGCCGTGCAGCCGGGCGAAGGCCTGCTGGTTCAGCTCGATCACCGCGGTGTCGGCGCCGCCGACGATGAGCAGCGTCGGCGCCGCCACGCCGTCCAGCCAGACCTCCGCCAGATCGGGCCGGCCGCCGCGCGAGACGATGGCGGTGACGTGGTCGTGCTCGGCCGCGCGCCCGGCGGCGATGAGGGCGGCGGCGGCCCCGGTGGAGGCGCCGAAGTAGCCGATCGGGCAGCCGTTGCAGGACTCGAGCGCGTGCACGAAGCGCGTCGCCTGCACCAGCCGCTCGGCCAGCAGGTGGACGTCGAAGACGTTGGCGCGGTCGCGCCCCTCCTCCTCCGTCAGCAGGTCGAACAGCAGCGTGCCCAGGCCGGCCCGCTGCAGGCCCTCCGCCACCAGCCGGTTGCGCGGGCTGTCGCGGCCGGAACCGCTGCCGTGCGCGAACAGGACGACCGCGCCGAACCCGTTCGGCAGCGACAACGTTCCCGGCAGCCCGACCGGCGGGATGTGAACCTCTTCCTCCACACGCCTGTCCATCGCCTCTCTCCGTTTCTGGCGTCTCCCCTGGGGTTCTCAACAGGCGGAAGGCGCGACTATGCCGGGGCGGTTGGACGGATCGGGCGGATGCAACCGGATGCAACACCGTGCAACGGATTCGGCCGGTTGTTGCATTCGGCCACCGGCGTCGTTTTCGCGCGGAGGGCGCGGAGGGCGCGGAGGGCGCCCCGCCGCGAAGGGCGCGGGTGCGTGGGAATGCAGTGATGCCAGGATCGCAGGCATGATGGCGCCCGATAGGAAAATTGTCAATCCGGCCGGCGGCGCCGCAGGGCAGTCGCTTGAAAGCCCCTCCCCCTTGGCGGGGGAGGGCTATCGCATCTGAGTAAAGCGCTCTCCGCCTGTTGACCTGAAGGAAGAGACCGAAGTGGCCTTTTCCTTCAGGAGACGCGCGATGCAGTCGCTCATTGAGATTTTC
>NZ_DASPMG010000288.1:0-2040 GCF_035627195.1 Azospirillum sp. | reverse complement strand
CGAGTCCGCCAAGGAGGAGGTCGGCAAGCGCCTGGAGGCGGCGGGGCAGGGCGAGCGCACCACGCAGTACCGCCTGCGCGACTGGGGCGTGTCGCGCCAGCGCTACTGGGGCTGCCCGATCCCCATGATTCACTGCGAGTCGTGCGGCGTCGTCCCGGTGCCGGAGGACCAGCTGCCCGTCGTGCTGCCGGAGGACGTGACCTTCGACAAGCCGGGCAACCCGCTGTCCCACCACCCGACGTGGAAGCACACGGCCTGCCCGTCCTGCGGCAAGCCGGCGGTGCGCGAGACCGACACCTTCGACACCTTCATCGAGTCGTCGTGGTATCCGGCCCGCTATTGCTCGCCCCATGAGGAGAAGGCCGGCTTCACGCGCGAGGCGGTCGACTACTGGATGCCGGTCGACCAGTACATCGGCGGCATCGAGCACGCCGTGCTGCACCTGCTCTACTCGCGCTTCTGGACGCGGGCGCTGCGCCACTGCGGCTACTGGGACATCACGGAGCCGTTCGCCGGCCTGTTCACCCAGGGCATGGTGAACCACGAGACGTACAAGGACGCCGGCACCGGCGCCTGGCTGTCGCCGGCCGACATCGTGAAGAACGACAAGGGCGACATGGTCCGCGTCGACAACGGCGCGCCGGTCACCGTCGGCCGCGTCGAGAAGATGTCGAAGTCGAAGAAGAACGTCGTCGACCCGGCGAACATCATCGAGTCGTACGGCGCCGACGCCGCCCGCTTCTTCATGCTGTCCGACAGCCCGCCGGAGCGCGACCTGGAGTGGACCGAGGCCGGCATCGACGGCGCGTGGCGCTACATCAGCCGCGTCTGGCGCATGATCACCGAGCCGCCGGTGGCGCTGCCCGCCGCCGGCACGCCGCTGCCGGCCGAGCTGTCGGAGACCGCGCAGGCGGCCCGCCGCCTGATCCACAAGGCGATCGCCGGCGTCAGCGACGACCTGGAGAAGTTCCGCTTCAACAAGGCCGTCGCCCGCGTGCGCGAGCTGTCCAACGCCCTGGGCGAGCTGGACGGCAAGGGGGCCGGCGAGGCCTGGGTGCTGCGGGAGGGTTTCGAGGCGCTGGTGCGCATGATCGGCCCGATGATGCCGCACCTGGCGGAGGAGCTGTGGGCGCAGCTGGGCCACGCCACGCTGCTGGCCGACCAGCCCTGGCCGGAGGCCGACGCGGCACTGGCCACCGACGACACCATCACGGTGGCCGTCCAGGTGAACGGCAAGCGCCGCGCCGAGATCGCCCTGCCGCGCGATTGCGCCAACGACGTCGCCGAAAAGACGGCGCTGGCCGATCCCAACGTCCTGCGCGCGATGGAAGGCAAGCCGGCGCGCAAGGTCATCGTCGTACCGAACCGGGTGATCAATGTCGTGGTCTAGACGCAGCGTCCTCACCGCGGCCGGCGCCGCGGCCCTGCTGGCCTTCCTGCCCGGCTGCGGCTTCCAGCCGCTGTACGGCGACCGCTCGGTCGGCGCCGGGGCGGCCGACAAGCTGGCCCAGGTCGACATCGCCAACCTGCCCGACCGGCACGGCCAGCAGCTGCGCAACCTGCTGATCGACCGCTTCTACCCGGACACGCGCCCGTCGAAGACGACGCACCGGCTGGAGGCGTCGATCACCGCGTTCGAGCAGAAGCTGGCCCTGCGCAAGGACGCCTCGGCAGAGCGCGCGCAGCTGGTGCTCAACGTGCCTTACAGGCTCGTGGACACCAGCAACGGCAAGGTGGTCTTCCAGGCCAGCAGCCGCGCGCTGATCGCCTACAACGTGCTGGAGGAGCACTACGGCGCCCTGCAGACGGTGGACAACGCCTACGAGCGCGGGCTCATCCAGATCTCCGACGAGATCACCAACCGCGTGGCGATGCACTTCGCCCGCGGCAACTGAGGCGGTCGCAACCCCGTGAAACTGCAGGGCAAGGCGGTCGACGCGTTCCTTCGGAACCCCGATCCGAAGGTGCGCGCGGTGCTGCTCTATGGCCCCGACGCCGGCTTGGTGCGCGACCGCGCGGCGGCACTGGGCAAGCTGGTGG
>NZ_DASPMG010000287.1:0-17922 GCF_035627195.1 Azospirillum sp. | reverse complement strand
GCCCCGGTGGAGACCGACCCGCGCCGCGTCTGGCGCACGGTGGCGGAGCGCTGGCACCTGTTCCGCGGCACCCCCACCCGCCTGTGGTGGGAATACGCGCTGGAACGCGTGTTCGGCGTGACCGAGCGGCTGTCGACCGACACGGCAGACCGCATCTACGACCGCATCGCCGAATGCCTGAAACGGCCGGCGTTCCGCCCCCGCGCCCTGTTCGAGCGCTTCAACATCGAAGTGCTGGCGACCACGGAGGGTCCCCTCGACCCGCTGGCGCACCACAAGGCGCTGCAAGCGTCCGGCTGGCGCGGCCGGGTGGTGACAACCTTCCGCCCCGACCCGGTGCTGGACCCCGACACGCCGGGCTTCCGCGCCAACCTGGAAGAGCTGGGGCGGATCACGGGGGAAGACGCGTTGCGCTGGCCCGGCTACCTCGCGGCGCTGGCGCGGCGGCGGCGCGACTTCATGGCCTGCGGCGCCACCGCCACCGACCACGGCCATCCCACGGCCGCCACCGCCGACCTGGACCCGGCCGAGGCGGCGGCGCTGTTCGACACCATCGTGTCCGGCCGCTTCACCCCGGCCCAGGCCGAGCTTTTCCGCGCCCAGATGCTGACCGAGATGGCGCGCATGAGCCTGGACGACGGGCTGGTCATGCAGATCCACCCCGGCGTGCACCGCAACCACAACGCCTGGATGCACCGCACCTTCGGCCCCCACCACGGCGACGACATGCCGGCGGCGGGCGAGTTCGTGCGCGCACTGCGCCCGCTGCTCGACCGCTTCGGCAACGAGGCGGGCCTGACCATCATCCTCTTCACGCTGGACGAGAGCACCTATGCGCGCGAGCTGGCGCCGCTGGCCGGCCACTACCCGGCGCTGCGCCTCGGCCCCGCGTGGTGGTTCCACGACAGCCCGGAGGGCATGCGCCGCTACCGCGAGCGGATGACGGAGACGGCGGGCTTCTACAACACGGTCGGCTTCAACGACGACACGCGCGCCTTCCCGTCGATCCCGGCGCGGCACGACGTGGCGCGTCGCGTCGACTGTGCCTTCCTCGCCCGCCTCGTCGCCGAACACCGCCTGGACGAGGACGAGGCGCACGAACTGGCCGCCGATCTGGCCTACACCCTGGCGAAGAAGGCGTACAAGCTGTGATCCCCCGCCTCTCCCCCACCACCCTGGACCGCCTGCCGGCCGACGTGCCGCGCCCGCGCTACGACCGCGCGTCCTTGCCGACGGGCATCGTCCACATCGGCCTGGGCGCCTTCCACCGCGCGCACCAGGCGGTCTACACCGAGGACGCGCTGGCCCGCGAACCCGGCCCCTGGGGCATCTGCGGGGTGTCGCTGCGCAGCCCCGACACACGCGACGCGCTGGCCCCGCAGGGCGGCCTGTACACCGTCGTCGTGCGCGACGCGCAGGGCGAGCGCCCGCGCGTCGTCGGTTCGGTAACGGAGGCGCTGGTGGCGCCGGAGGATCCGGCGGCGGTGCTCGACCGCCTCGCCCACCCGGCGGTGCGCGTCGTCACCGTCACGGTGACCGAGAAGGGCTATTGCCACGAGCCCGCCACCGGCGCCCTGAACGAGGACCATCCGGACATCCGCCACGACCTCGCCAACCCGCAGTCGCCGCGCACGCTGCCGGGGTTCCTGGCGGCGGCGCTGGCGCGGCGGCGCGCCGCCGGGGTGGCGCCCTTCACCGTGCTGTCGTGCGACAACCTTCCCCACAACGGCGCGGTGACGGCCGGCGTGCTGCGCCGCTTCGCCGAACTGCGCGACCCGGACCTCGGCCGCTGGATCGCCGATCAGGTGGCCTGCCCCAGCAGCATGGTCGACCGCATCGTCCCCGCCACCACGGCGGAGGACCGCGCCGCCGTCGCCGCCCGCCTGGGCCTGGACGACGCGTGGCCGGTGATGACCGAGCCGTTCAGCCAGTGGGTGGTGGAGGACCGCTTCCCCGCCGGCCGCCCGGCCTGGGAATTGGAAGGGGCGGAGATGGTGGCCGACGTCCGCCCGTACGAGACGATGAAGCTGCGCCTGCTCAACGCCAGCCACTCCTGCATCGCCTACCTCGGCGATCTGGCCGGGTACGAGACGGTGGCGCAGACGGTCGCCGACCCCGCCTTCGCCCGCTTCGTCCGCGCCCTGATGGACGAGGAGGTGACGCCCACCCTGCAGATGCCGCCCGGCGTCGACCTGGAGGGCTACAAGGCCGCCCTGCTGGCGCGCTTCGCCAACCCGGCGCTGAAGCACCGCACGTGGCAGATCGCCATGGACGGTTCGCAGAAGCTGCCGCAGCGCCTGCTGGGCACCATCGCCGACCGGCTGCGCGCGGGGGCGCCCGTCGACCGGCTGGCGCTGGGCGTGGCCGCCTGGATGCGCTACGTCACCGGCGTGGACGAGGGCGGGCGGCCGATCGACGTGCGCGACCCGCTGGCCGCCCGCTTCACCGACATCGCCGCCGAGACCGGGCCGGTGGCGGAACGGCTGGCGCCGGCCCTGCTGGCGGTGGAGAGCGTGTTCGGCACGGACCTGCCGCGCCATCCCGGCTTCACGGGTGCGGTGACGGCGGCGCTGGCACGCCTGTACGCGCGGGGTGCCCGCGCCTGCGTGGACGAGACGCCGTAACCCTGCGCGCCCCTGTGGACGGCGCCGTGACGGCCGCGAACCGCCCCTCGGGCGGCGCGGCCGTTTTTGCGTTCCAAATTTGGAACGATGGATTAGCAAATCTTCTCTATCCCCAGCAATTCGTTCGAGTACATTTCTTTCAAGAACGATGGAGGCCACGCCGCCGAAGATCCTTCGGGCGCGGCGGTCCGCGATACCGGTGAAGTAACGCGGAATAGTGCCCCATGAAATATAAGGGGGGATTGGAGATGGTCGATCTGGCGTCGCGCCGACAATTTCTCAAGGGCGGAACGGCGGTGGCCGCAGGGGCGGCGGCGGGTGTGCTGTCACCTTTCGGTTCTTTTGCCGCGGCGCCGGCCCCCGTGCGCTGGGCGTCGCTGATGCCGGGCTTCACGGTGCTGGTGACGGAATTCATCCGCCACCACAAGTTGGACGAGAAGAACGGTTTCCGGCTCGGCGCGCCGACGGAATACACCACCGTGCCCACCTATTACGGCGATTTCGTCGCCGGCAACTACGACGTCTGCATCGGCAGCTGGGACAGCTTCGCCACCCGCTACCTGGGGCAGGTGCCCATCAAGCTTCTGTGCACCATCACCACGGCCGAGATGATCTGCATCCTGGCCGCCCGCGACACGGGCAAGGCGCTGGACGGGCTGAAGGGCAAGGTGCTGGCGGCGCCGCAGTCGACCGGCACCTACCGCATCGCCCAGGCGGTGCTGCGCGAGCACGTCGGCCTGGACATCGAAACCTGGATGCGGGTGCAGAACGTCACCAACCCGGCCGCCTCCGTCACCCTGCTGCGCACGCGCAGCGCCGACGCCGCCCTGTCGTGGGAGCCGAACGTCGCCAGCGGCATGGCGGCCGACAAGGACCTGCGGGTGATCTTCAACGCCGGCCAGACCTACCGCGAGAAGACGGGCGCCGACCTGCCGTATTTCGGCGTCGCCGTGCGATCGGAACTGCTGGCCAAGGACCCGGCCATCGCCGCCCGGCTGAACGGCGTGTTCAAGCAGTGCGTCGACGGCATCATGGGCAACGTGCCCGACGCCGTGAAGATCGTCGGCGACCGCACGGGCTTCGCCCCGGCGGTGCTGCAGGAGGCCATCACGTCGGGGCGGTTGCGCTTCGTGTTCAACACGATGACCGACCCGGCCGCGCGCGCCGGCGTGACGGCGGCGGCCCAGTTCTTCGCGCGCAACGAACTGCTCTCCGGCGTTCCGGACGGCGGCTTCTTCATCCAGTCCTGAGCCGGCCGCCCGCCACGATTCAAAAGAGCCCGATCCAAAAGAGCCCGATCCAAAAGAGTCGGCTGCGCGCCGGCCATGGGAGGATGCCTTGGAAACCACAACCGCGCGGAGCGGGCAGGCCGCCATCCGCACCGACACGCCGATGAAGCAGGTCGGCGCCCGGCCGGACCTGAAGCCGCGAAGCGAGATGCTTCCGACGCTGATCGTCTCCGCCGCCATCATCGCCGCCATCCAGGTCGCCAGCTGGTTCGTCCCGCCGTTCGTCGTGCCGTCGCCGGCCGTGATCGTGCAGGCGGCCTACGAGATCCTGACGGCGGAGGCCTCGCACATCGGCATCACGGCGCTGCGCCTGCTGGCGGCCGTGCTGTTCTCCATGGCGACGGGCGTGATGATCGGCATCGTCATGGGGACGCGGCCCCGAGTGCGGCCGTTCCTGCGGGCGCTGGTGATCATCGACACCGGCATCCCGGCCCTGTCGTGGATGCTGCTGGCGATCTTCTGGTTCCGCGACCCGGAGATGCGGATCTTCTTCATCCTGTCGGTGATCCTGATCCCGTTCTACGCGCTGAACGTCTACGACGGCATCCGCGCGCTGCCCAAGGAATGGGTGGACATGATCGAGAGCTTCCGGCCCGACCGCTGGCAGGTGCTGCGCTACCTGATCGTGCCGCACATCGTTCCGTACATCTTCCTGACCACCAAGTCGGTGATCGGCTACGCCATGCGCATGGCGATCTTCGCGGAACTGGTGGCCTCGGCCGTCGGCATCGGATCGCGCATGAGCTTCGCGCAGTCCACCTTCCGCATCGACCAGATCTTCGCCTGGACGCTCCTGCTCGTCGTCTTCAACCTGGCGCTCCAGGCCGGGGTGACGATGCTGGAGCGCGCGATGCTCAAATGGCGCCCGGAGGCGACCGTCCGATGAACGCACAGATCCAACACGCCGACGATTGCGTCATCCGGCTGGAGAACGTGAGCAAGGCCTTCGGGTCCAGCGTGGTCGCCGACCGGCTGAACCTGACGGTCGCCAAGGGCGAGATCGTCGCCCTGCTGGGCCGCACCGGTGCGGGCAAGAGCACCGTCCTGAACATGATCATGGGCAATCTGGCGCCCGACGCCGGCAGCATCCGCGTCGCCGGCCACGACCCCAACGCCGAGTTCAAGAGCCTGCGCGGCCGGATGGCGGTCAGCTTCCAGACCGACCGGCTGCTGCCCTGGCGCACGGCGGTGGACAACGTGGCGCTGGGCCTGCTGATCCTCGGCACGCCGAAGGCCAAGGCGCGGGAGACGGCGCGGCTGTGGCTGGCGCGCGTCAAGCTGGAGGGGGCGGAGGACCGCTACGTCCACGAGCTGTCCGGCGGCATGCGCCAGCGCGTCTCGCTGGCCCGCGCGCTGGCGGTGGATCCGGAGCTGGTGCTGCTGGACGAATCCTTCAGCCAGCTGGACCACGTCACCTCGCAGGTGCTGCGCGCCGACTTCAGCCGGATCGCGCGGCAGTTCGGAAAGACCTGCCTGTTCGTCACCCACCGGATCGACGACGCCGTCGAGATGGCCGACCGCGTGCTGGTCCTGCGGCCCGGCGCCGGGGTCTGCCTGGAGGAGCGCATCGGCGAGGCCGCCCGCGACGACCCGCGCGAGAAGGCCCGCCTGCACGACATCATCGCCGCCGCCATGGGCGAACAGCCCGACGACTGAGCCCTGTCGATTGAGCCCTGTCGGGGGCCGCGCGGCCAAGACAACACCGTTCGGGAGTGCGTAATGAGCTACGAGGACATCGTCGTCGAGCAAGCCGACGGCTGGCTCGAAATACAGATCAACCGCCCTGACAAGCTGAACTCCATCCGCGAGACCACCGCCTGGGAGATCATGGAGGCCATGGCCGCGGTGGAGATGGAGCGGTCCTGCCGCGCCGTCATCCTGAAGGGCAGCGACAAGGCGTTCTGCACGGGCATCGACACCAGCGAGTTCACCATCGAGGACAATGAGTACTTCGACTTCTACCGCTTCCGGCGGCGCACGCGGAAGGTGAACCAGCTGTTCCGCGAGCTGCCGAACTACACCAAGCCGGTCATCACGGCGGTCGAGGGGTTCGCGCTGGGCGGCGGGCTGGAACTGGCGCTGGTCGGCGACCTGATCGTGGCCGGCGAGAACGCGAAGTTCGGCCTGCCGGAGATCAAGCTGGGCCTGATGCCCGGCGGCGGCGGTACGCAGACGCTACCGCGACTGATCGGCAAGCCGCTGGCCAAGAAGATGATGTGGACCGGCCGCCGCATCTCCGCCGCCAAGGCGCGCGACTTCCGGCTGGTGAACCACGTGGTGCCGGCGGGCCAGGCGGTGGAGAAGGCGCGCGAGCTGGCCCGCTCCATCGCCGCCAACGCCCCGCTGCCGGTGATGTTCACCAAGGGGGTCATCGACCGGGGCGAGGACATGGCGCTGGCCGACGGCATGACGGCCGAGGCGGACGTGTCCTTCCTCCTCTACTTCACGCGCGACCGGCAGGAGGGCCTGCAGGCCTTCCGCGAGAAGCGCGCGCCCAACTTCCGCGGGGAGTGACGAAGCGCCATGGACAAGAACGAGATCGTCATCGCCGGCTATTCCGAAACGCCGGTCGTCTTCCGCTCGGGCCGCAGCGCCTATGATTTCGCGGGCGAGGCGCTGGCGTCGCTGCTGGCCGCCACCGGCATCGAGAAGGACGCCATCGACGGGCTGTCCGTCACCGTGCCCCTGAGCGAGGCGCCCAACCCCTTCTTCGCCGTCTACGTGACCGAGGCGCTGGGCCTGTCGCCGACGTGGCTGAACTATGGCGGCATCGGCGGCTGCTCGGCCACCGGGGGCGTGGCGCGCGCCATGTCGGCGATCCGCGACGGCTATTGCGAGGTGGCGGTGGTGCTGTCGGCCGATGCGCCCAGCACCAGCTGGCGCGCCAACTACGGCGCCTTCCGCGGGGAGTTCCAGGACCCCGTGGGCGTGCAGGGGCCGCCGGCCATGTTCGGCCTGCTGATGAGCCGCTACGCCCACCAGTTCGACCTGAAGGAAGAGGCGCTGGGCAAGATCGCCATCACCCAGCGCGAGCACGCGCTGCTGAACGACAACGCGCTGGCCAAGTTCCGCACGCCGCTGACCATGGAGGACTACAAGGCGTCGCGCGTCATCGCCGACCCGCTGAAGGTCCTCGATTCCGTGATGTTCTGCGACGGCGCCAACGCCTTCCTGGTGACGACGCGGGCCCGCGCCGAGGCGATGGGGCTGAAGAAGATGGCGCGCCCGGCGGCCTATGCCGAGCTGACCAACGTCAACGGCAACGTGGCCTGCCCGGACATCACGGAGACCGGCTTCGCCCGCATCGCGCCCAAGCTGTACGCCAAGGCCGGGTTGAAGCCGTCGGACATTGCGATGTTCCACCCCTACGACGACTTCACCATCGCCGTGCTGATGCAGTTCGAGGATTTCGGCTTCTGCGAGCGCGGGGAGGGCAGCGACTTCGTGCTGGCGAACGACCTGTCGTTCCGTGGCGACCTGCCGCTCAACACCGGCGGCGGCCAGATCTCGGCCGGGCAGCCGGGCCTTGCCAGCGGCGGCCTGAATCTGGCCGAGGCGGTCCGCCAGCTGTTCGGCGAGGGCGGGGCGCGGCAGGTGGACAATCCCAAGAACGCGCTGGTCACGGGCATCGGCGTGATCCCCTACGGCCGGAACTGGGGCACCAGCGCGGCCATGATCCTGGAGGTTTGATACGATGTCCGAAGCCCAGAAGACGCGCGTCCCGCCGACCGCCAACGTCCCAACCGCCAACGTCTACGTGAAGACCGAGCCGTTCTGGCAGGCGGCGCAGGAGGGGCGGCTGGTGGTCCAGTACTGCCCGGACACCGGCACCTACCAGCACTACCCGCGCCCGGTCAGCCTGCGCACCGGCAAGCGGAACCTGGAATGGCGGGCGGTGAGCGGCAAGGGCACCATCTACGCCTGCACCACCATCCGCATCCCCGGCCCCGGGCTGGAAGGCCGGCTGCCGCTGCCGGTGGCGACGGTTGAGCTGGACGAGGGGGTGCGGATGATCGCCAACATCATCGACACCGACCCGTCCGACATCGCCATCGGCCGCCGCGTGGAGGTGGCCTGGGACCGGATCGGCGACGGGTTCCAGTACCCGGCGTTCACGGTGGTGAAGGAGTAGGCGATGCGGCTGGAGACGATTCTGTTCGCCCACTGCCGCCGCCATCCCGACAAGGAGGCGGTCGTCTGCGGGGAGCGGCGCCTGACCTACGGGGCGCTGGAGGCATCCATCCGGTCGCTCGCCAGCGGACTGCGCGGGCAGGGGCTCGGGCCCGGCGACAGGATCGTCCTCTACCTGCCGAACGGGACGGAGTTCGTGGAGCTGCTCTACGCCGCGCTGGCGCTGGGCGCCATCGCCATCCCGGTCACCACCCGGCTGACGCTGAAGGAGTTGGCCTACTTCTGCGAGGACAGCGGGGCCACCATGGTCGCCTTCGCCGCCGCGCAAGCCGAGGGGATGCGGCCGATCCTGGAGGCGCGGCCGGCCCTGCGCGGCATCGTCGTCGGTGTCGGGGTCGGCGGGGAGGGGGAGGCGGGGCTGCTCGCCTTCGCCGCCCTCGCGGATGCTCCGGCGGAGCCGCTGCCGGTTCTGGCGGAGGACCGCGAGGAGTGCATGATCATGTACACCTCCGGCACCACCGGGCGGCCCAAGGGGGTGGTGCTGACGCACGCCAACATCCTGGTCAACCATGGCTTCATGAACGCGGTGGAGTGGGGCATCCGGGCGGACGACCGCTACCTCGTCGCTTCGCCGCTGGCGCACCGGGCGGGGCTGGGGCGGCTGATGAACGCCATGACGCTGGGCGGCACCATCCACGTCGCCACCGCGTTCGAGCCGGACCACATCGTCGAGGTGATCGAGCGCGAGCGGATCACCGTCTTCGGCATGGTGCCGACCATGTGCCGCCTGCTGCTGCCCAGCCTGGAGCGGGACCCGGCGCGCTGCCGGTCGCTGCGCCTGATCGTCGTCACCGGCGAGGCCTTCCCGGTGGAGCTGAAGGAGCGGCTGATCCGCCTGCTGCCGGACGTGCAGCTGGTCTCGTTCTTCGCCATGACGGAAGCGGGTGCCGTGACCAACCTGTCGCACGCCGAGCAGTTCACCCACCCGAAGTCGGTCGGCCGCCCGGCCCCCGGCGTGGAGACGCGCATCGTGGATGCCGAGGGCAACGACGTTGAGCCCGGCGGGGTCGGCGAGCTGCTCGTCCGCTCCGGCCGGCCGGGGGCGTTCACGATCATGAAGGGCTATTTCAACCGGCCGGAGGACACCGCGCGGGCGCTGGCCGGCGGCTGGTTCCACACCGGCGACATGGCCCGCGTGGACGGCGACGGCTACGTCCACATCGTGGACCGCAAGAAGGACATGATCCTTTCCGGCGGCTTCAACATCTATTCCAAGGAGGTCGAACTGGCCATCGTCGAGGTGGCGGGCGTGGCCGACGCCGCCGTGGTGGGCGTGCCCGACCCGGTCTACGGCGAGGCGGTCGCCGCCTTCGTCGAGGCGGACGCGGCCGGCACGCCGCCGACGGCGGAGCAGATCATCGCCCACTGCCGCGACGCCATCGCCAGCTACAAGAAGCCCAAGCACGTCTTCTTCGTCGACGCGCTGCCGCGCAACGCGGTGGGCAAGGTGATGAAGCACCAGCTGGCCGACCTCGCCCGCGCCCGGCTGGCCGAAGCCGGCGGCGTGGGAGGTGCGCCATGATCCGCGCCGGGACGGCGGCCGACGCCGCGTTCCGCGCCGAGGTGCGCGGCTGGCTGGAGGCCAGCCTGGCGCCGGAGCTGCGCAACCTCACCTTCCGGCCGGAGCCGGCGCAGGTCATGCCCTGGTACCGTGCGCTGGCGGAGCGCGGCTGGATCGCGCCGCACTGGCCCAGGGAATTCGGCGGCATGGGGGCGAGTGCGGTGCAGCAGGTGATCCTGGCCGAGGAGCAGGCCCGCATCGGCGCGCCCGACATCCCCACCCAGGGGCTGAACCACATCGGCCCGCTGCTGATGCGCGAGGGCACGGCGGAGCAGAAGGCTCTGCACCTGCCGCGCATCCTCAACGGCGACGCCGTCTGGTGCCAGGGCTATTCGGAGCCGGGGGCGGGGTCCGACCTCGCGGCGGTGCAGACGCGCGGCGTGCCGGACGGCGATGAGGTGGTCATCACCGGCCACAAGATCTGGACCACCTGGGGCCACAACGCGCAGTGGATGTACGCCCTGGTCCGCACCGAGCGCGGCGCGTCGAAGAAGCAGGGCATCACCTTCATCCTGATCGACCTGACGACGCCGGGCATCCTGCGCCGTCCGATCCGCACCATCGCGGGGGATGACGAGTTCTGCGAGGTCTTCTTCGACGGCGTGCGCGTGCCCCGGTCGAACGTCGTCGGTGAACCGGGGGACGGCTGGCGCGTCGCCACCGCCCTGCTGGCCGAGGAGCGCATCCGCATCGGCTCGCCCCTGCACGCGCTGCGGGCGCTGGCCCGGCTGCGCGCCGTGCTGCGGGAACGGGGGCTGGCGGAGCAGGCGGAGTGGCGCCGCCGGCTGGCGCGCGCCGAGATCGCCGCGGAGACGGTGACCGCCGCCTTCCTGGACGTGCACGAGCGGTTCGAGCGAGGGCGTTTCGGGCAGGGGCGTGGCGGCGAGGGCGAAAGCTCGTACCTCAAGATCCTGGCGACCGAGACGACGCAGGAGATCCTGGACCTGGCGCAGGAGGCGGCCGGGCCGCTGCGGGCCGCCATGGTGCCGCCGGAGGGCGGCGAGGGGCGGGTCGATTACAGCGAGATGTTCCTGCAATCCCGCCGCCTGTCGATCTACGGCGGCAGCAACGAGATCCAGCGCAGCATCCTTGCGGGGCGCGTGCTGGGCCTGCAGGGGAAGGCTTAGACGATGATGGGCGAACCCGATGAAGACCGGCTGATCGCCGACAGCGCGGCGGCCTTCCTGGAACGTGCCGGCGGCCTGGACCGCGTGCGCCGCCTGCGCGACGGCGGCGGTGCGCTGGACCGCGCGACGTGGCGCGGCATGGCCGATCTGGGCTGGATCGGCGTCCTCGTCCCGCAGGATGCCGGCGGGCTGGGGATGACGTTGCGGGAGGTGGCGATCCTGCTGGAGGCGGCCGGGCGCTGGCTGCCGGTGGAACCGCTGGCCGGGGCCATCGCCGCCGCCGCCGCCATCGCGCAGGTCCGGGCCGACAGCCCGGCGCTGGCCGCGCTGCTGGCCGGCGACGCCGTGGTCGTGCCGGTCGAGGGGGCGGCGGTGACGGAGGCGGACGGGGGCCTGAGCGGCAGCACCGACGTTGCGGCCGACGTCGCGGCGGCGGACGCCTTCCTGCTGGTGGCGGGGCAGGGCGGGGACGCCCGGCTGCGGCTGGTGCCGAAGGCGGTGGCGGGGCTGCGGGTGGAGGCGGTGCGCACCGTCGACGGCGGCTCGGCCGGGCGGCTGCACCTGGACGGCGTGCGGACGGCGGATGCCACCGCCCTGGCCGAGGGGGAAGCGGCCGTGGCGGCGGCGCGGACGGTGATGGGCATCGTGCGCTTCGCCCACGCCGCCTGTCTGGTCGGTCTGGCCGACGAGGCCCTGCGGCGCAGCGTGGCCTACCTGAACGAGCGCCGGCAGTTCGGCGTGCCGATCGGGTCGTTCCAGGCGCTGCAGCACCGGGCCGCCACGCTCTACGTGCGCCTGTCGGCGGCGCGCGCGCTGCTGCATGAGGCGGCGCAGGCCGCCGACCCGTCGGCCGCCGGTGCGGCGGCCAAGCTGGTGGCGTCGGAGACGGCGCTGCTGGTGACCAAGGAAAGCATCCAGTTCCACGGCGCCATCGGCTTCACCGACGAACACCCCATCGGCCTGTACCTGCGGCGCGCGATGGCGGTGGCCGGTGCAGGCGGAACCACGGACGCCTGCCTGGATGCCTTTGCCGGAGCGTGACGATCCCATAAGCCCCTCTCCCCCCGCGGGAGAGGGGTTGGGGTGAGGGGGATTACGGTCGGATGGCCGGAGAACAAGACTCTTTTCCCGCCATCCGGCGGTAATGCCCCCTCATCCCAACCCTTCTCCCGCGAGGGGAGAAGGGCTTTATCCCCGACCCGCCGGAGACCCCGCATGACCATTTCCATCGTTGGCGCCCATTGGATCGGCGGCGAATGGATTCCCACCGCCCGCGCCGCGTCGTTCGAGATCCGCAGCCCGCACGACGGTTCCGCCGTCGGCTCGGCACCCGACGGCGGGGTGCATGAATGCGAGGCCGCCGTCGCGGCGGCGCGCGCCACCTTCCTGTCCTCCGACTGGGCGCACGCGCCGCGGCTGCGCGCGCAGGTGCTCTCGGCCCAGGCCGACAGCGTCGAGGACGGGGCGGAGCCGCTGGCCCGGCTGCTGTCCATCGAGACGGGCAAGCTGATCGCGGTGGCGCGCGCGGAGATCGCCGCCGCGGTGTCGGAGCTGCGTTACTACGCCGGCCTCGCCCGCACCATCGCCGGCCGCACGCTGGAGGTGGAGCCCGGCGTGCATTCCCACCTCAGCCGCGAGCCGGCCGGGGTGGCTGGCATCATCACGCCGTGGAACGCGCCGGCGATCCTGCTGGTGCGATCCCTGGCGCCGGCGCTGGCGGCCGGCTGCACCACGGTGCTGAAGCCGGCGCCGCAGTCCAGCCTGTTCCACACCGCCTTCATGCGCTGCCTCGCCGAGGTGCGGGCACTGCCGCACGGCGTCATCAACAGCTTCTGCGAGCGCGGCAGCGAGGGGGGCGAGGCGCTGGTCGCCTCCCCCGACGTGGATGTCGTCAGCTTCACCGGCAGCAGCCGGGTGGGCAAGCGCATCATGGCGGCGGGGGCCAGCACCGTGAAGCGCCTGAACCTCGAACTGGGCGGCAAGGCGGCGGGCATCGTCTTTCCGGATTGCGACGTG
Organism: Azospirillum sp.; assembly: GCF_035627195.1. Lineage (GTDB taxonomy): Bacteria > Pseudomonadota > Alphaproteobacteria > Azospirillales > Azospirillaceae > Azospirillum. Next base: position 5,114 of record NZ_DASPMG010000287.1, on the reverse strand, counting down.
GACGCGGTCGCCCCGCGCCTCGCGGCGGCGGGGATGATCCTGGCGGGGCAGCAGTGCACGGCGCTGAACCGCGTTCTGGTGCACGAGAGCCGGTACGAGGCGATGGGCCGGGCACTGGCCGACGCCCTGCGGTCCATGCGCGTCGGGCGCCCCGACGACGAGGCGGCGCAGATCGGCCCGCTGATCGACGCGGCGAGCCGCGACCGCGTGGCGCGGCTGGTCGAGGAGAACGCCGGCCGGGCGGTGCTGCGCGGGCAGGTCCCCGGCGGCGTGCCGGCGCGCGGCGCCTACCTGGAGCCCAGCCTGCTGGCGGTGGAGGACCTCGCGTCCCCCGTGGTGCAGGAGGAGTTCTTCGGCCCGGTCATGAACATCGAGCGCTTCGCGACGGAGGAGGAGGCGGTGGCCAAGGCCAACGCCACGCCCTACGGCCTTGCGGCCAGCGTGTGGACCAACGACCTGGACCGCGCTTTCCGCGTGGCGCGGGCGTTGCGCAGCGGGACGGTCTGGCTGAACGACCACAACAAGCTGTTCCCCGAGGTGGAGACCGGCGGCATCCGCGACAGCGGTTTCGGCCGCCTGCACGGGGTGGAGGGGCTGAACGACTTCCTCAGCACCAAGCACGTCTACCACCGCATGGGCCGGGTGGGTGCGGCGGCGTGAGCCGCCGTCACTCGTCCGTCAGCAGGCGGTCGGAGAGGAAGTCGAGGAAGGCCTTGGTCTTGCGCGGGATGCGGCGGCGGCCGGCGTAGAAGGCGGCGGCCTGGAGGGGCGGGCTGCGCCAGTCGGGGAACAGCCGGACCAGCCGCTGCGCCGCCACGTCGTTGCGGCACATGACGTTCGGCATGATGCCGATGCCGAGGCCCGACGCGATGATCTCGCGCGCGATGCCGATGTTGTTGACGATGATGCGTGGCTCGATCTCGACGACCCGGTTGTCCTTGTCGCCCAGGAACTTCCACACGCCTTCGTCGCGCTGGTGCTCGGTCATGATGCAGTCGTGGCGCTGCAGGTCCTCCAGCGTCTTCGGCGCGCCGCAGCGGGCGAGGTAGTCGGGGGCGGCGTAGACGCCGCGCCGCAGCGAAGTGAAGACCTTCACCGGCAGGTGCGTGTTGCGCAGGTTGCCGATCTGGATCGACACGTCGTAGGGCGCCTCCGCCACGTTCACCCAGTGGTTGTTGATCTCCACCTCCAGCTGGATGTCGGGGTAGGCGATGGCGAACTCGGCGATCAGCTTGCCCAGCCACGACACGCCGAAGTCCACCGGCAGGCTGACGCGCAGGACGCCGCGCAGCTCCGACTGCATTTCGGAGGCCTGGAAGCCGGCGTCCTCGATCTCCGAAATGATCTTCTGGCAGTGGTCGTAGAGGACGCGGCCGATGTCGGTCAGCACCAGCTTGCGATGGCCGCGCTTCAGCAGGATGGAGCCGATCTGATGCTCCAGGATCGCGATCTTCCGGCTGATGGTGGACTTGGGCGTGCGCAGCTTTTCCGAGGCGCGGGTCAGACTTTGGGAGTTCGCGACCTCGTAGAACAGGACCAACGCGTTGAGGTCCATCTTGACCGACATGTCCGTCTCCCTCGCGCCACTCGCGCGGCGTTGCGCCGCCGGCCTTCGGCGGGCCACCCGACGGGCATTCTGTCATACCCCCGTATTGTTCAGCGAGAAGGATGTGTGCATGACGGATCATGCGTGGCCGGATTGTCGGCACGCGCAGCTTTGTGGGGAAGGAGTCGTCCGGCGGCTCCGTGGCCCGGGGGCCGGGCCGTCTAGAACGCCGCGGCGTCCCGGTCGTGGGCGCGGCCCGCCGCCGGGAGCAGCATGGCCACCTGGGCGTCGGACAGCACCGTTATGACCATCCCGCACCCCGCGCAGGAGCCGAGCCGGATCGGCGCGGCGATGACCCACGCGGTGCGGCATTCCGGGCACCCGGCCATGGCCGGGGTCAGGCAGCCGTCCAGGCGTCCGGTCCGGCTGGCCTCCTGAAGAGCGGCGCTGACGCGTTCGAGCTGTTGCAGCATGGTGCCCTCCGTGGAAACGGGACGGACATTGAGCGCCGCGCCGCGCCTGCGATCAAAGGCCCTTTCAGGTGTATGGCGTCCGTCCAGTGCGGACCGCCGGCCTTCGGCCTTGCCGGCCGTGGCGCCGCACCGGTCACGCCTCGTCGACGCACTCGGCGTTCGACTGGTCCGCCAGCGTGTGAAGGTGTGCGCCGAAGGCCCGCAGGACCGACGCGAAGCAACGGGCCTGCGCGTCCGTCACATGCGCGTCCGATTTCAGGACGATGTGCGGCGCCTGCTGCATCAGGCGCTGGGCGCGGAAGGGGCCGACCGCTTCGTCGCAGAACATCGCCGTGCCGAGGACGATCCCCAGGGTGATGTCGTCCGGCGAGTGCGGGTCGGCCAGCACGCGGTGCAGTTCCTGCAGCAGCGTGTGGACGACGATCGCGGTCCGTTCCAGGGTATCGATCCGGCCCATGGTGTGCTCCAATGCGGCAATCCGTGCTGGCCGAACCTTACGCCCGCCGTCCCATCCGTTCAGTGGCCGCGCTCACACGCGGGCGCAGGATGCGGGCAGGGGAGGGATTATCCGTCGTGCCCGGCCAGGGCTGCCGCCAGTTCCCGCGCGGCCCAGCGCAGGGCGCCCGGCTCGTGGCCGGAAAAGCCGAGCATCAGCGCCTGCACGGGCGGGGCGGCAAGGAACATCGGGCTGACCGGCCGGGCGATCAGGCCGCGCCGCGCGGCGGCGGCCGAGACGGCCAGATCCGACAGCCCCGGACGCAGCCGGGCCAGAAGCTTCATGCCCTGCTCCGGCACCTCGACGTCCAGCCGGTCGGCGAGATGCTCCCGCAAGGCCGCCGCCAGCGCGTCCCGCGACGCCAGATAGCGCTGGCGCATCCGGCGGAGGTGCGGGGCGAAGTGCCCTTCCTCCAGGAAATCCGTCACCACCCCGGCCGGCAAGGCGGCCGGGTGCCAGTCGGTCAGCAGCCGCGCGGCCCGCACGGGCTCCAGCAACTCCCACGGCACGACGGCGTAGCCGAGGCGCAGCCCCGGAAACAGCGCCTTGTTGAAGGTGCCGACGTAGATGACCCGGCCGCCGTCGTCGATCCCCTGCAACGACGCCAAGGGGCGTCCGGCGTAGCGGAATTCGCTGTCGTAATCGTCCTCCAGCACCCACGCGCCGGCCCGCCGCGCCCAGGCCAGCAGGTCCAGCCGCCGTGCCATGGAGAGCACCACGCCGAGCGGGTACTGGGAGGAGGGTGTCACGTAGGCCAGCCGGGCGTCCGGCGAGGCGGCGATGCCGGCCGCCACGTCCATCCCCTGCGCGTCGACCCGGACCGGCACGACGCGGGCGCGGGCGGCGGCCAGCGCGGCGCGGACCGCCGGGTAGCACGGATCCTCAAGCCAGACCGGGTCGCCCGGTTCCAGCAGCACGCGCAGCATCAGGTCGATCGCCTGCTGGGCGCCGGCCGTCACCACCACCTGCTCCGGCTCGCAGCGCACCGCCCGGCTGGTGCGCAGGTAGCGGGCGATGGCTTGGCGCAGCGCCGGCGGTCCGGCCGGATCGGCGTAGCCCAGCCATGCCGGGTCGGGACGCTGCAGCCGCCGCATCGTCAGCACGCGCCAGACCTGCAAGGTGCGCTCGTCCAGCGCGCAGCGGCCGGTGTTGAAGGGGGCCGTGCCGTATTCCCCCGTGTGTGCCTGCGCGCCCGCGAAGCGGCGGCTGGCCGGCGGGGCGGGGGGCGGCGGCGCGCCTGCCGCGGCCGGCGGCGGTTCCGGCGCGTCCGGCAGGTCGCGTGAGACGAAGCTGCCGGCGCCGACCCGTCCCTCGATGAAGCCCTCGGCCAGCAGCTGCTCGTAGGCGGCGACGACCGTGTTGCGGGCGACGCCCAGCCGGGCGGCCAGCGTCCGCGTCGGCGGCAGCCGGCCGCCGGGCGGCGGGACGCCGGCCAGGATGGCGCGGCGCAGCTCCAGATACACTTGGCGCAGCACGGGCACCGGGCTGTTGCGGTCGAGCGGCACCAGCATCAGGTCGGACAGGTCGGCGGACATCGGAATGCGGACGTCGGAATAGGGTGCGGATTGGACCAGTCATTGTGCGCGGGATTGGCCCTCGCGCCGGACCAATCCATAGGGCCAAATGGCTGCGCCGTCCACCCCTGCCCGGAGAACAGGCCGATGCCCGACGTCGCAGTATCGCCCGATGCCTACCCCGTCACCGCCCGCAACCGGGTGAAGCGCCTGCACGAGCGGGGCCGCTACGACCGCGCGGCCGTGCACGCCATCCTCGACGCGGCGATGGTCTGCCACATCGCCTACGTCATCGACGGACAACCCTACTGCACGCCGACCGCGTTCTGGCGCGAGGGGGACCACCTGTACTGGCACGGTTCCTCGGCCAGCCGGATGCTGCGGGCGCAGAAGGAGGGTCTTCCGGTCTGCCTGACCGTGACGCACCTCGACAGCCTCGTCCTGGCCCGCAGCGGCTTCAACCATTCGGTCGACTACCGGTCGGCGATGTGCTTCGGCACGGCGCGCGTCGTCGAGGACGTGGCGGCGAAGGCCAGGGCGCTGGACGCCATGATCGACCGCTTCTATCCCGGCCGGGCCGCCGAACTGCGCCCGAGCACGGAGCAGGAGCTGAAGGCGACGACGGTCATCGCCATGGAGATCGAGGAGGCCAGCGGCAAGGTCCGGGCCAAGGGCATCGGCGACGACGAGGCGGACTACGCGCTGCCGATCCACGCCACCCGCTTTCCGGTCACGCAGGTGATCGGGACCGGCGAGCCCTGCCCGCGCATGCCTGCCGGCGTCCCCGTTCCGCCCGGTCTCGCCGGCTTCACGCCCGGCCGCCGGCTGGACGAGATCATGCTGGAGAGCCACCGCACGACCTTTGGCGAGGGCTGATCCGGTTCCAGCACTTCCGGCGGCGGGCGTACGGCTGTCAAACCGGCGCCGTCCAGCCGGCAGGGCAATCGCTTGAAAGCCCCTCCCCCTTGGCGGGGGAGGGCTATCGCATCTGAGTAAAGCGCTCTCCGCCTGTTGACCTGAAGGAAGAGACCGAAGTGGCCTTTTCCTTCAGGAGACGCGCGATGCAGTCGCTCATTGAGATTTTC
>NZ_DASPMG010000286.1:0-10484 GCF_035627195.1 Azospirillum sp. | reverse complement strand
ATGGAGGGGGTGGACGGCCCCCGCCGCCTGGACGTGACGGCGCGCCCGTCGGCGGACGGCGGCTGCATCACCATCGAGGTGACCGACACCGGCCCCGGCCTGCCGCCCGCCCTGCGCGCGCGGGTGTTCGAGCCGTTCTTCACCACCAAGCCGCAGGGTGTCGGCACCGGCCTGGGCCTGTCCATCTGCCACAGCGTGGTGGCGGCGCATGGCGGGCGGATCGAGATCGACGACCGGCCGGGCGGCGGCGCCGTCTTCCGCCTCGTCCTGCCGATGGCGCGCGGCGAGGCGGCCGAACCGCCGCCGCCGGAAGCCCGCCCGGCGCGCGCAGCGGCCGCCCGCATCCTGGTGGTGGACGACGAGCCGGACGTGGCCGGCCTGATGGCCGAGACGCTGACGCTGGACGGCCACCGGATCGACGTTGCCGGCTCCGGCCGCGAGGCGCTGGAACGGCTGGAGGAGGAACGCTACGACCTGCTGCTCAGCGACCTGCGCATGCCCGACCTGGACGGGGCGGCGCTGTTCCGCCATCTGCGCGACCGGGACCCCGCGATGCTCGGCCGGCTGGTGCTGCTGACCGGCGACATCCTGCGCGGCGGCCTCGCCGCCGAGGCGCTGGACGCCGGCATCCCCGTCGTCGAGAAACCCTTCGAGCCCACCCGCCTGCGCGCCGTCGTCGCCGAGCGGCTGGAGGCGGCGAAGGGATCGCCACGCCACACTTGAAACACTTTTCCGCCGCGACACGATCGGCGTGTTACGCACGGACGGCACAGTGCTCCCCGAACACGGCAAGGCAATAGCGCCCCGCCTTCATCCAATCGGGAGAGACACCATGTTCGTCAACGGCACCAGCGGCAATGACGCCAACCTCACGGGCTCCTACGAGTCCGACTACATCAACGGCCATGAAGGGGCGGACAAGCTGTCCGGCCTGGGCGGCCTCGACATGCTGATCGGCGGCACCGGCAACGACACCATCGACGGCGGCAGCGGCTACGACACCACCTCCTACACTTACGCCACCAAGAACGTCATGGTGAACCTGACGACCGGCACCGCGGTCCAGAGCGGCGTGTGGGGCGACACCGACCAGCTGATCTCGGTCGAGAACGTCATCGGCTCGGCGCAGAACGACACGCTGGCCGGCAACCAGGCCATCAACGAGCTGTTCGGCGGCAAGGGCCACGACGTGCTGGAGGGCCTGGGCGGCGACGACAAGCTGTCGGGCGGCGAGGGCTTCGACGAGGCCACCTACGCCGCCTCCGCCCAGGGCATCATCATCGATCTGGCGACCGGCACCGGCCAGGGCGGCGACGCCGAGGGCGACACGCTCTTCTCCATCGAGAAGGTCACCGGATCGAGCCAGATGGACTGGCTGAAGGGCGGGTCCGGCAACGACTTCCTGGCCGGCGGCAACGGCGCCGACGTGCTGTGGGGCCGCGCCGGCCACGACACCATGTTCGGTGGTGCCGGCAACGACACGATGGAAGGCAACGGCGGCGGCGACGTGATGAACGGCGGGGCCGGGGCCGACATCTTCGTCCTCTACCAGGCGGCCGAGAGCACGCCCGACGCCTTCGACTGGATCAGCGACTTCAGCCAGGCGCAGGGCGACAAGATCAGCCTGAACACCATCGACGCCCGCGCGCACACCTCGGGCAACCAGGACTTCAGCTTCATCGGCCAGTCCGGGTTCACGTCGGAAGGGCAGCTCCGCTACCACCACGAGAACGGCAAGACGATCGTCGAGGCCAACCTCGTGGACTACTCGGACGGGGCGGAGATGAAGATCGTGCTGAACGGCACCATCAACCTCACCGCGAACGACTTCTTTCTGTGAGCCTGAGGCGGTGCGGCGGGCGGACAGGGCGAAAAGCCCCCTCCCCCGCCGCACCGTGCCGGAGGAGCCGTGATGCCCCATCCCCCTTCCAATCCCCTTCACGAGGCCCGGCGGCGCTGCCGCCCGGCCGTGCTCGCCGCAGCACTTTACAGCGGCGTCCTCAACCTGCTGACGCTCGCCCTGCCGCTGCACTCCATGCAGGTCATGGACCGCGTGCTGGCCAGCCGCAGCCTCGACACGCTGGCCTTCCTCACGCTGGCGGCGCTGGGCGCCATCCTGCTGGCCGCGGTGCTGGAGGCGGTGCGCGGCCGCGTGCTGGCCCGCGCGGCCGAGTGGTTCGAAGGGGCGCTGGGCGGCGCGGCGTTCTCCCGTGGCGTCGAAGGCGCCCTGGATGGCTGCCCGGACGGCGCGGACGCGCTACGCGACCTCGCCCAGGTGCGCGGCACGCTGGCCGGGCCGGCCATGCTGGCGCTGTTCGACGTGCCGTGGATCCCGGTGTTCCTGATCGCCGTCACCGCGCTGCACCCGCTGTTCGGCGCGCTGGCGCTGGCGGCGACGCTGCTTCTGCTGGGTCTGGCGGTGATCGGCGACATGGCGTCGCGCCGCGCACTGGGCGACGCCGCGCAGCAGGGCCGCGCGCTGACCACCGCCATGGACGCCACGTCGCGCTGCGCCACGGCCGTCGATGCCATGGGCCTGCTGCCGGGGCTGGAGGCGCGCTGGCGCGCCCTGCACCAACGCGTCCTGGCGGCCCAACGGCGCAGCGGCGACCGCGCCGGCCTGCTGCTGGCCGTGGCGCGCTTCGCGCGGCTGGCGGTGCAGGTGCTGGCGTTGTCGCTGGGCGCGTGGCTGGCGCTGCGGCACGAGTTGAGCGGCGGCGCCCTGATGGCCGGCAGCATCATCCTGTCCCGCGCCCTGGCGCCGGTCGACCAAGCGGTGTCGGCATGGCGCCAGTTGGCCGGCGGCCGGCAGGCGCTGGCCCGGCTGGACGCGTGGTTCGCCCGGCCCCGCCGCCGGACCGAGGGCATGGCGATCCCCGACCCCGCCGGCCGTCTGCGGGTGGAGCGGCTGACCTGCGGCTGGCAGGGCTCTGCCCCCCTGCTGAAGGGCGTGAGCCTGGGCGTGGAGCCCGGCGAGGTGGTGGCCGTCGTCGGCCCGTCGGGTGCGGGCAAGAGCACGCTGGCGCGCGCGCTGGCCGGCGTGCTGCGCCCCGCGTCGGGCGCCGTGCGCCTGGACGGGGCGGACCTGTTCGCCTGGCCGCGCGCCGACGTGGGCCGCGTCGTCGGCTACCTGCCGCAGGACGTGGAGCTGCCGGACGGCACGGTGGACGAGCTGATTTCCCGCGGCGCCACCGGATGCGCCGAAGCGGTGGTCGCGGCGGCGCGGCTGGCCGGCTGCCACGACATGATCCTGCGCCTGCCGCAGGGCTACCTGACCCGCATCGGCACCGGCGGCCTGCGCCTGTCCGGTGGCCAGCGCCAGCGCATCGGTCTGGCGCGGGCGCTGTTCGGCGGCCCCCGCCTGATCGTGCTGGACGAGCCGAGCGCACACCTGGACGTCGAAGGCCGCCGCGCCCTGGTCACGGCGCTGGAGCGCCTGCGCCGCGACGGCGCCGCCACCGTGGTGGTGACGCACGACCCAGCGCTGGCCAAGGCCGCCGACCGCGTCCTCGTCCTGGGCGCTGAGCCCGCCGCCTCCAACGCCAACGCCTCCCTTTCCGACCGCAAGGTGACGTCATGAGCGCGATCCTGACCCATCCCGCGACGCCGCCGGTGCGCGGCCCGATCCTCGCCGGCCTGCTCGCCATCGCCCTGACGGCCGCCGCGGGCGGCGCCTGGAGCGCGCTGGCGCCGCTGGACAGCGCCGCGCTGGCCCCGGGCCGCGTGGTGGTCGAGACGCACCGCAAGCCGGTGGCCCACATGGAGGGCGGCATCGTCGCCGCCGTGCTGGCCCGCGACGGCGACCGGGTGCGGGCCGGGCAGGTGCTGCTGCGCCTGGACGGAACCCGCGCCGACGCGGCGCGCGACGCCCTGGTCGTGCAGCGCGACGCGCTGCTGGCGCTGGACGCCCGCCTGACGGCGGAGGGCGAGGGCCTGCCCGACCTGCGGATCGCGCCCGACCTGCAGGCCCGCGCCGCCGACCCGCGCGTCGCCGGCGAGATCGCCGGGCAGCGCTCGATCCTGGACAGCCGGCGCGCGGCGCTGGCCGGCGAGGTGGAGTTGCTGAACCGGCAGGCTACGCGGGCGGAGGCGGAGATCGCCAGCCACCGCGCGCAGATCCGCAGCCTGGACGCCCAGCGCGCGCTGATCGGCGAGGAACTGGAGGGCGTGCGCGCCCTGCACGCCCGCGGACTGGAGCGCAAGCCACGCCTGCTGGCGCTGGAACGGCAGGCGGTGGCGCTGGACGCCGCGCGCAGCGAGCTGGAGGGCCGCATCGCCCAGGCCGAGCAGGCCATCGCCGAGGCGCAATTGCGCATCGTCCAGCGCCGCGAGCAGCGCCTGTCGGAAATCGCCTCCGAACGGCGCGACGCCCGCACCCGTCTGGCCGACATCGACGAACGCCTGCGCGCCGCGGCCGATGTGGCGCGGCGGCACGAGCTTACGGCACCGGTCGACGGCGTCGTCATGGGCCTGACCGCCACGCCCGGCGCGGTGGTGAAGGCGGGCGAGCCGGTGCTGCACGTGATCCCGGTGGCGGACCGTCTGGTGGTCGCCGCGCGCGTCATGGTGACGGACGTGGACGACGTGCGCGTCGGACAGGCCGCGGAGATGCGCTTCTCCGCCTTCTCGGCCCGCCGGGTCCCGCCGGTAGCGGGCAAGGTTCTGTCGCTGTCGGCCGACGCCGTGGTGGATCCGCAGACCGGCGCCAGCCACTACGAGGCGACGGTCGTGCCGGACGACGGCACCGCCCTGCCCGACGGCGCGCTGCTCCAGCCCGGCATGCCGGCCGAGGTCGTCATCGCCACCGGCCGGCGCACGCTCTGGGACTATCTCTCTCAGCCCATCGCCGACAGCTTCCGGCGCGCCATGCGTGAGAAATAACGGCGAGAACGATGAGCGCGCGGACGGCAAAGGTGTACGATGAACCGAAGGCCGCCGGCGCGTGTTCACCACCACACGCCACCACCGGCCGGGGAGAGGAAGGATGCGGCTCGAAGGCTCCTGCCATTGCGGCGCCGTGCGTTTTTCGGTGGAGGCCTATGCGCCCGTGCCGTACTTGCGCTGCTATTGCTCGATCTGCCGCAAGACGGCGGGCGGCGGCGGGTACGCCATCAATCTCGGGGCCAGGGCCGACACGCTGGAGATCCGGGGCGAGGACAACATCACCGTCTTCCACGCGACGGTCGACGGCGAACAGAGCCCGGCCGAGCGCCGGTTCTGCGCGCGCTGCGGCTCGGCGCTCTGGGTGTGGGATCCGCGATGGCCCGACCTCCTCCATCCCTTCGCGAGCGTCATCGACACGCCGCTCCCGGACCCGCCGGCCCATGCGCACATGATGCTGGGTTCCAAGGCCAGCTGGGTCCGCGTCGATGCCGGGCCGGACGACACGCGCCACGACCGCTATCCCCCGGACTCGCTCGAGGAATGGCACCGCGCCCATGGGCTCTCGGGCAAGGGCTGACCAGGGGAAGGCTTACCCGCGCGCCGCCTCGGCGGGCAAGGCGTCCGGGGCGCGCCCGGACCGGCGCGGCTCCTCGCCCCAGCGCTTGAGCGTGCCGGTGTCGAGGTCGAACAGGTCCAGCACGCGCCCCACCGTGTGGTCGATCATGGCGTCCAGGTCGGCCGGCTTCGCATAGAAGGCCGGCACCGGGGGTGCGATGACCGCCCCCATCTCGGCCAGTTGCGTCATGGTGCGCAGATGGCCCAGGTGCAGAGGCGTCTCCCGCACCATCAGCACCAGCCGCCGGCGGTCCTTCAGCACCACGTCGGCGGCCCGGGTCAGCAGCGTGCTGGTCACCCCGTGCGCGATTTCCGACATGCTGCGCATGGAGCACGGCGCCACCACCATGCCCATGGTCTTGAACGAGCCGGACGAGATGGACGCCGCGACGTCGTCGATCCGGTGGGCGACGTCCGCCAGCGTGCGCACATCGGCCACCTTCCAGTCGGTCTCCAGCGCCAGCGTGACCTCGGCCGAGCGGGACATCACCAGATGCGTCTCGACGCCGAGCCGCCGCAGCGTCTCCAGCATGCGGACCCCGTAGACGACGCCGGAGGCGCCGCTGATGCCGACGATGAGGCGCTTGGGCGCGGTCATCGCGATGGCCCTCCCACGACCGGACGCCAGCCGTTGGCGCCGGGGTCCACCACGCGGGCGGGGTCGACGTCCTCCTCGCCCGGCACGCGAATGCGGGTGAAGGTGAAGGGGTCGGAGCCCAGCGGAATGGTCGCGTCGATGCCCATCTTCGCCCCCACCCCCTTGTCGGTGGACGGGTCGAGCTTGGACGCCTGCGTGCGGGGAATGACCACGATGTCGCGGTCGGCCTGACAGCGGGTGGCGACCGCCCATTCCACGTCGTTGGGGTCGTGGATGTCCACGTCCTCGTCCACCACGATCACGTGCTTGACGTCGTAGTGCCCGGCCAGCGCGCCCAGGATGACGTTGCGCGCCTCGCCGGCGTGGCGCTGGTTCAGCGTGACGTACAGATGGTAGCGGCACACCCCGCCCCTGGCCAGATGCACGTCGCGCACGCCGGGGAAACTGCGCTGCAGGTGGTCGAGCAGCGTGGCCTCGCGCGGGATGCCGCCCAGCAGCAGGTGCTCCATGGTCCCGCCGACGATGGTGTGGAAGATGGCGTCGCGGCGGTGCGTCACCGCGTCCACCTGGATGACGTGGCGGTCGGCGCGCTCCCCATAATACTGCGGGAACTCGCCGAACGGCCCCTCCGGTTCGCGCACGGCGGGCAGGATGCGGCCTTCCACGACGATCTCGGCGTTGGCGGGGACGCGCAGGGCGTTGGTCACGCACTTGACCACGTCCAGCGGCCGGCCGTGCAGCGCGCCGGCGATCTCCAGTTCGTCGTGGTCGACCGGCACGATGGCCTGGGAGGCGAGCAGCGACAGCGGGTCGGCGCCGATGACGATGGCGACCTCCAGCGGCTCTCCCGCCTCCTCGGCCATCTGGTGGAACAGGTGCGTGTGGCGCGGCAGGATCAGGATGCCCAGCCTGTCCGGCCCGCTCAGCTGGCAGCGGTTGATGGAGACGTTCTGCACGCCGGTGCGCGGGTTGCGCGTGATGACCAGCCCGGCGGTGATGTAGGGGCCGCTGTCCAGCGCGTTGTGCGTCGGCAGCGGCAGCAGCCGGGCGAGGTCCACCTCGCGGTGCACCACCTCCTGCGCCGGGGCCTGGGCGACCTCCCGCCAGGGGATGGGGTTCGTCGAGGCGTGGCGGAAGCGGCCGAGCACCTCCGCCCCGCTCACCCCCATCGCCTCGGCGATCCACGAGCGGTCGGCCAGCAGGCCGGAGACCACCGGGATGGCGTGCCCGTCCGGCTGCGGGAACAGCGTCGCCTTGGTCCCGTCGAAGCGCTTGGAAATGGCGGCCAGCTCGTGCCGCAGCGCCACGCCCGGCCGGATGACCGCGAGCCGGTCGCGGGCCGCGAGGTGGTCGAGCCAGTCGCGCAAAGTGGTGATCGCCGCCTGCATCGTCGCCGTCATGGGGCGCCCTTCCTGCCGGATTTCGTGAGCCGGAGTATGGAAAGGCGTTTCGATCAGCGCCAATAATGACTGTTAATAAGAGCGATCAGCGCAGCTGATGATGGGGAGGGGCCGTGGACCTGCGGCAGATGCAGTACTTCGTCAGCCTCTACGAGGAAGGCAACGTCACCCGCGCGGCGCGCCGGCTCAACGTCGTGCAGCCGGCGCTGAGCATGCAGATCGCCAAGCTGGAGGCGGAACTGGGTCAGCGGCTGTTCGAGCGCAGCCGCCAAGGCATGGCGCCGACAGCGGCCGGGCGCGTCCTGTTCCGCCACCTGATGCCGATCCTGCGCGACATATCGGCGGCCAGGCAGGCGATGGCGAAGCTGGGCGGCGAGATCTCCGGCCAGATCGCCATCGGGCTGATCACCTCGGTGACGCAGAGCGTGCTGGCCCGGACGCTCGCCACCTTCACCGCCCGCCACCCCAGCGTCGAGGTGAACGTGGCGGAGGGCTACACGGCGACCTTCATGGACTGGGTGGCGTCGGGCCAGCTCGACTTCGCCATCATCAACCAGCCGCGCAAGCGCGTCGGTCTGGTGGCTGAGCCGATCCTGGACGAGGAGATGGTGCTGGTCACCAGCGCCGCGACCGAACTGCCGGTGCCCGCGCCGGTGACGCTGCGCGACGCGGCGCGGCTGAAGCTGGTGGTGCCCTCCAAGCGGCACGGCCTGCGCCAGCTGCTGGACCAGCACGCCGAGGCGGAGGGCATCGACCTGTCCCCGAAGTTCGAGGTGGACGCGCTGGTCCCGCTGTCGGAGATGGTGGCGGCGACGGACTGGGTGACCATCCTGCCGGCGATCGCCGTGCACCGCGGCCTGAACGACGGCCGGCTTCGCGCCTATCCCATCGTCGAGCCGCGCATGGTCCGTACGCTCGCCTGGGTCCACCACCCCCGCCGCCCGCTGAGCCCGGCCGCCAGCAAGTTCATCGAGATCATGACCGAGAACCTGGTGCGGGCGGAGGCCGAGGTGTCGGCCAAGGTGAGCCGCCGCGGAGGAGCTGCGCCGGCTGCGCGGCCGTCGCGGGGAATGAACGGCGGCCGATGACCGGCAAAATGCCCGCCATTTGGCTCTCCACGCCAGCCCGCTTGCTGTAGCCGCTGGTCCTCCGCCACGCCATTCGGCCCGTTTGCGCGACGCTCCGGAGGTGACGATCGCGTCGGGTCGGGAAGGTGTCGTCCGTCTCGTTGAGCACGGCGCCGCCGCGCGGCGGCGCCACAGCCGCGGAACGTCACGCCGCCTTCACCGCCGACAAGAACAATTCCACCTTCGACTTCAGCACGCCCGCTTGGGCGGACAGCGTATCAGCGGCGTCCAGCACTTGGTGCGCGGCGGTGCCGGTGTCGGTCGCGGCGCGATTGACACCGGCGATGTTGGAGGAGACTTCGTGCGTACCTTGGGCCGCCTGCTGAATGTTGCGGGCGATCTCCTGGGTCGCCGCCTGCTGCTCCTCGACGGCGGCGGCGATGGTGCCGGAGACGTCGCCGATCCGGTGGATCGTCGCCATGATGGCGCCGATCGACGACACCGCCCCCTGCGCCTCGCCTTGGATGGAGGTGATCTTGGCCGCGATCTCGTCGGTGGCGCGGGTGGTCTGGTCGGCCAGCGCCTTGACCTCCGCCGCCACCACCGCGAAGCCCTTGCCCATCTCGCCGGCACGTGCCGCCTCGATCGTGGCGTTCAAGGCGAGCAGACGGGTCTGCGAGGCGATCAGCATGATGAGGTCGACGACCTGGGTGATCTCCTCCGACGCCGACGCCAGCCCGCGCATGGATTCGTCGACCTTGCCGGCCTGGGCGACCGCCTCCCCGGCGATGGTGGCGGACTGGGCGACTTGGCGGCTGATCTCCTGCACCGACGCCGCCAGTTCCTCGGTGGCGGTGGCGACCGTCTGCACATTGGCGGACGTCTGCTCCGACGCGGCGGCGACGGCCGTGGACTGGCGCGTCGTCTGTTCGGCGTTGGCGGAAAGCTGGCCGGCGGTCGCCTGCATCTGCAAGGCGGCGGCGGAGACGGAGCCCAGAACGGCGCCGGTGTCGCAGTCGAAGCGGCCGGTCAGCTCCTCGATGGCGCGGGCGCGCTGCTCGCGGGCGGCTTGTTCGGCGCGCTCGCGCTCGGCGGCCTTGCGGGCGGCGACCATCCCGTCCTTGAAGACCAGCACGGCCTGCGCCATCACGCCGACCTCGTCGCGCCGTCCGACCGCCGGGATCGCCGTGCCATAGTTGCCGCCGGCCAGCTGGTTCATCGCCTCGGTCATGGCGGTGAGCGGCCGCACGATGGAGCGGGCGGTCACCAGCACCGCTACGCCGGCGATCAGCAGTCCCAGGACCAGCATGCCGGATTGGATCAGCATCAGCCGGTCGGCGGCGTCGGTCATGCCCTGCGCCTCGCCCTCCAGGGAGCGCCGCTGGCGATCCACGATGCCGTCCACGCTCTTGCCGTCGGCATCCTTTCCGCCGTCCAACAGCGTCTGCAGCCGGGCCGCGCGCGGCAGAGCCTCCTCCGCGAGGATTCGGAGCGCGCGTTCACGCTCGCCCGACAGCGCGGCGGCTTCGGCACGATCCTGCGCCGTGCGCAGGTCGGTCAGCAACGGCTTCGCTTCGGCCCATGCGTGCCTGTTGGCCTCCACCGTCCAGGAGCCGGACAGGCGGTCCAAGTCGGCGCGCAGGCGGTCGATGGCCTCCCAGGCCTCGGCGCGGTCGGCGCGCAGGGCGGGGTTGCCGGTCAGCAGAAAGCCGCGCGTCGCCGCCAGCGAACCCATTAGGTTGGCGTGCATGTTGCTGCTTGCGAGCGCGGTGGGCATGCGCACCTCGGCGATGCTGGTCGCCATTCGCTTGCCGCCGCTCGCCATCAGCAGCGCGGCGCCGACGTTGACCACCAGCAGCGCGATCACCGCAGCGAAGCCAAGCATCAGGCGCCGGCTTATGCGCAGGTCGTTGTACCAAG
>NZ_DASPMG010000285.1:0-2537 GCF_035627195.1 Azospirillum sp. | reverse complement strand
GTAGGGGAACAGGAACTCCACGCCGGTGAAGCCGGCCCGCGCCGCCGCGGCGAAGCGGTCGAGGAACGGCACCTCGTTGAAGAGCATGGTGAGGTTGGCGGCAAGGCGCGGCATCTCAAGCCCCCGCTTCGCCAGCCACCGTGCGGGGCGCGGCCGGATTCCGGGCGCGGGTGGTCTCGTGCGTCATCGTCCTCCCCGGCGGGTACTTGGTCGTGCCCCGCTCTGGTCCCATGCCGTCGTTGTCGCGGCGTTCGGCAGAGTGTCGGCACGAACGCGGGGAGCGTCAAGCGGTATCACCACTCGCCCGCACCAATTGCCGCATCGCACAAAATTCACTGGACCTGCCCGCAATGCATACGCCTTATGTCCAGGTTCCCGAACGCCGTGTCGGATTTCCGGACAGATTCCCGGCCGGAGAACGTCGGGAAACCGGGCAATCCGGCGGTTCAACGAAACGGCACGCGCCTTGCTGTGATGCAGCGAAACGGCCTGCGGACGGGCCGGCGGCCAACAAACGGAGACCTTCACCCATGAGCTTTCGCGACCGGACGGACTTCACCGGCAAGCGCGCCATCGTCACCGGCGGCAGCCGCGGCCTCGGCCGCTGCATCGCCGACACGCTCGCCGAGCTGGGTGCGACCGTGCACGTCTTCGACTGGGCCGTGCCCACCGACGACGCCTTCAAGCACGACTTCCAGCAGGTCGACATCTCGAACTCGGCCAGCGTGAACGCCGCCGTGGCGGCGCTGCCGGCCCCGGCGACGCTGCTGGTCAACAACGCCGGCATCACCCGCGACACCACCATCCGCAAGATGTCGGACGAGGACTGGCAGGCGGTCATCAACGTCAACCTGACCGGCGCCTTCCACATGATCCGCGCCACCGCCCCGCTGATGGGCGAGCAGGGCGGCGGGCGCATCGTCAACATCTCCTCCATCAACGGCCTGCACGGCATGTTCGGCCAGGCCAACTACGCCGCCGCCAAGGCGGGCCTGATCGGCCTGACCAAGACCGTGGCGCGCGAGTACGGCCAGAAGCGCGTGACCTGCAACGCCATCGCGCCGGGCCTGGTGCTGACCGAGATGGCGCTGAAGCTGCCGGAAGCCGCCATCGACGGCTACAAGCAGGAGGCGGTGATGAAGCAGCTGCCCATGCCGCAGGACATCGCCGACGCCGTCACCTTCCTGCTGTCGGACGCCGCGCGCTACGTCACCGCGCAGGTCATCAAGGTGGACGCCGGCCAGCGCATCTGATTGGGCGCATCTGATCCGGGCGCGTCTTGATCCGGGTTCCGCCCGGCCGCTCTCGGGCGGCCGGGCTGGACTTGGTTCGGCGTGCTCCGATATCGTCGTGCGGACGGCCCCGGCAGAGGGCCGCCGCGGGAGGGGACGGCCGATGATCGACGAGGGCGGGTACGAAGCCCTGCGCCAGCGCATGGTGCACTCGCTGTTCGACCAGATGGCGGGCCAGTGCGTGGGCACGGTCGCCGTGGACCGCGAGGCGCGCATCGTCTGGATGCACGAGAAGTACAAGCAACTGGTGGGCATCGACGAGGACGTCCGCGGCAAGCCGGTCGAGGAGGTCATCCCCAACAGCCAGATGCGCCACGTGGTCGAGACCGGCCGGGCGATGTTCCTGGACATCATGCAGTTCGGCGAGCGCTCGCTGGTCGTCACCCGCCTGCCCATGCGCGACGAGGCCGGCGACGTCATCGGCGCCATCGCGTTTGCCATGTACGAGAGTGCCGAAGAGCTGAAGCCGCTGATCGCCAAGTACCAGCGCCTGCACGAGGAGCTGTCGCGCACCCGGCAGGAGCTGTCGAAGGCGCGCCGCGCCAAGCACACCTTCACCCAGATCGTCGGCTCCGGCGAGTCCATCAAGGAGGTGAAGCGCCTCGCCCGCCGCGCCGCGCAGATGGACTCGACCGTGCTTCTGCTGGGCGAGACGGGCACGGGCAAGGAGCTGCTGGCGCACGCCATCCACGCGGCCAGCCCGCGCGTCAACCGGCCCTTCGTCGCCATCAACGCCGCCGCCATCCCCGAAACGCTGCTGGAGGGCGAGCTGTTCGGGGCGGCCGCCGGCGCCTACACCGGGGCCGACCGCCGTGGGCGCGAGGGCAAGTTCCAGATCGCCGACGGCGGCACCCTGTTCCTGGACGAGATCGGCGACATGCCGCTCGCGCTGCAGGCCAAGCTGCTGCGCGTGCTGCAGGAGCGCGAGATCGAGCCGCTGGGGTCCAACAAGGTGATCCGGGTGGACGTGCGCATCGTCGCCGCCACCAGCCGCGACCTGGGCGCACTGGTGAAGCAGAACCAGTTCCGCGCCGATCTCTACTACCGCCTCAACGTCGTACCGATCCGCCTGCCGCCGCTGCGCGAGCGGCTGGAGGACGTGGAGGACATCGCGTCCAGCATCCTGGAGGACATGGCGATCCAGCGCGGCACGCCGCCGCGCGAGCTGACCGAATCGGCGGTGCGGGCGCTGACCTCCTACGACTGGCCGGGCAACGTGCGCGAGCTGTACAACATGCTGGAGCG
>NZ_DASPMG010000284.1:0-7041 GCF_035627195.1 Azospirillum sp. | reverse complement strand
GCTACACGGAATACGTGGCGCGCACCGGGCACGAGGCACCGGGGCTGCGCAGCTGATCCGCAGCCGCTACCCCCGGCCGGCCATTGCCGTTGCCAGCGCCTCGAAGACGCGCGGATCGCCCATTTGTGCGACGTTGAAGCGCAGGTATTCGGGCGCCGATTGGGAGACGCTGAAGACGTTGCCGGGGGCGAGGACGACGTTGCCGCGCAGCGCGGTGCGCGCGACCTCCGCCGCGTCCCGGCCGTCCGGCAGGCTGCACCAGAGATAAAAGCCGCCGCGCGGCATCAGCCAGGGCCGCAGGCCGAGCGCTTCGAGCTTCTGCGCCGTCTCGCGCCGCGCCCGCGCCAGCCGCCGGCGCAGACCGTCCAGATGCTTGCGGTAGCTGCCGTCGTTCAGGGCCGTGACGACGAGTTCGGTGGCGACCGGGCTCGGCCCGCCGAAGTTCGTCGCGACCTGAAGGTCGACCAGCGCCTCCACCCACTCCGGCCGCGCCGCGATGTAGCCGCACCGGATCGAGGCGGAGAGCGTCTTCGAGAAGCTGCCGATCCGGATGACCTGGGCCAGCCCGTCGAGGACGGCCAGACGCGGTGACGGCTCCGGCTCGAAGCCGGCGAAGATGTCGTCCTCGATGATGGTGAGGTCGTGGGCCGCGGCGGCGCGGAGCAGCCGGTGGGCCGCCTGCGGCGACATCGTCGCGCCGGTCGGGTTGTGGAGCGCGGAATTGGTGATGTACAGGCGCGGCCGATGCCGCGCCAGCGCCTCGGCGAAAAGCGCCGTGTCCGGCCCGCCGCGCGTGTAGGGGACGCCGACGATGCGGGCCTGATGGGCGCGCAGCAGGGCCTGGAAGTTGAAGTAGCAGGGGTCGTCGACCAGCACCGCGTCGCCGGGGCGCAGCAGGAAGCGGCAGACCAGATCGATCGCCTGGGTTCCCGAGCTGGTCAGGAGGATCTGGTCGGCACCGGCCGCGATCCCCTCGTCCGCGAACTGGCGGGCGAGGAGCCGGCGCAGCGCCAGCGATCCGCGCGTGCCGCCATAGTCCGCCAGCACGGCGTCGCCGGCGCGCGCGAGGTGGCGGATCGCACGGCGGATCGCCGCGTTCGGCATCCAGTCGGCCGGCAACCATCCGCAGCCGGGCTTCAGCATCTCCGCACCCGCGTCGAGCGACTGCCGCGACACCCAGAACGGATCGATCGCCCGGTCGAGCCGCGGCTCCACCTCGGCCAGGGCGAGCGGCGGCAGGGCGCCGGACACGTAGAAGCCCGAGCCCGGCCGCGAGCGGATCACGCCTTCCGCCGCAAGCCGGTCGTAAGCCTCCACCACCGTCGACGGCGACACGCCCAGGGTGGCGGCGAAGCGGCGGATCGAGGGCAGCCGCTCACCCGGCAACAGCGCGCGGCTCGCCATCTTGCGCCGGATCGCGTCCATCACGTCGGCGGTGCGCGTGCCCGTGCGGCTGCTCATGGTCCGGCCATCGCCATGTGTACTGCTCCCGTCACCCATACAGTTCGGTGGATTTGTATGGGACTGTCGCTGTCCGCGCCAGCGCCGATCCCGCTAGGATCACCGCGATGGAAACGCGGTGCGGGACGGGGAGGCGGGATGCGGCGCGCGACGGGGGAATGGGCGGCGGAACGAACGGCGGGGTGGGGCAGCGGGCTGCTCGGCGTTATCATCTTCAGCGGATCGCTGCCGGCGACGCGCGTCGCCGTCGCCAGCTTCTCCCCGCTGTTCCTGACGTCGGCGCGGGCGGTGATCGCGGCCGCGCTGGGGGCAGCACTGCTGTCGATGCTGCGGCAGGCCCGTCCCGAACGCGGCGACCTCGCGTCGCTGGGGATCGTGGCGCTCGGCGTCGTCGTCGGCTTTCCGCTGCTGACCGCGCTGGCGCTCCAGCACATCACCGCGGCGCATTCGATCGTCTTCATCGGCCTCCTGCCGCTCGCCACCGCCCTGTTCGGCGTGCTGCGCGGCAAGGAGCGGCCGAAGCCGCCCTTCTGGCTGTTCTCAGGCGTGGGGAGCCTCTCGGTCGCCGGGTTTGCGCTGTCGCAAAGCGGCGGCGCGTCGCTCACCGGCGACCTGCTGATGGTCCTGGCGGTCCTGCTCTGTGGCCTCGGCTATGCCGAAGGGGCGGCCCTGTCGCGCCGGCTCGGCGGCTGGCAGGTCATTTCCTGGGCGCTCGTGCTCGCCTTGCCGGCCATGGCGGTGGTGGCGCTGGCGACGATGCCGGACGCGTGGACGGGCGTCGGCGCGCCCGCCTGGGCCGGTTTGGCCTACGTTTCCGTCTTCAGCATGCTGGTCGGATTCGTGTTCTGGTACCGGGGACTGGCGCTCGGCGGCATCGCCGGCGTGGGGCAGCTGCAGCTGCTCCAGCCCTTCTTCGGCCTGGGGCTGGCGGGGCTGCTGCTGGGCGAGCCGGTCGCCTGGACCATGGTCGCGGCGACGGGGCTGGTCGTGCTGTGCGTCGCCGGCGCGAAGAGGTTCGCGTGACTCCAGCCCCGCGTCGCCTTTAGTCCGCGCGGCGCGGGGCAAGCTCGACACGGTCCGCCACGGGGCCGTCCGCGGTGTCGCGCGCCGAGAACCAGACGTCCTCGCCGTCGGCCACGATCTCGATCCTGGATTGGCGCAGGGTGGCGCGGTCGAAGTAGATGCTCTCGCCCCCGTCGGCCGGATCGATGAGGCCGGATTGGCTGTCCAGATTGTACCAGCGAATCGAACCGGCCATCAGTTCGCCCGCGGCGGGTTCCGCCGCCGGCGCCGGCTGGCCACGGGGAGGCCGCGGTTCGGCGGGTACGCCGTCCCTGGGCACGCCGTCCCTGGCCACACCTTCCCTGGCCGTGCCGGCGGCCTTTTTCCGGCGGCTCCGCGCCGGCGGAGGCTCGGCCGGCGGAGCGTCTTCGACGCGGTGGACGGCGGACACCTGGGGGCCCTTCGCGCCCGCGGTGACGTCGCACAGGATGGTCGCGCCGTCGGCCAGCGCGCTCAGCCCGATCGGCGCCAGCACGGATGAATGAAGGAAGGCCTCCCCGGTTCCATCACCGAACCGGACGAAGCCGTACCCCTTGTCGGCCTTGAACCATTTCACGGACGCTGTGACGTTCTTCTGATCCACGGGCTTCTGATCCACGGGAATGCGATGTTGTTCCTGATGAGACACGCTACAGGTGGCATTGCCGCGCGCAACACGCAACACTTCATTCCGTGGACGCTGCCGGAAGGCTGGCGTACCCTTGTGGAAACCACGCCGCCGACCCAGGGGAAGACTGTCATGGCCGATCACCGCCAGGCCCGCGCCGCCTTTGCCGACCTCCATCGGGACGGATGCTTCGTCATTCCCAACCCGTGGGACGTCGGCAGTGCTTTGATGCTGAAGCATCTCGGCTTCCGCGCGCTGGCCTCCACCTCGGCCGGGTACGCGTTCTCGCGCGGGCTTCCCGACGCCGACTGGGCGGTGCCGTGCGCGGACATGCTGGCCCACATCGCCGACATCGTCCAGGCCACCGACCTGCCGGTGAACGCCGACTTCGAATCCGGCTATGCCCATGATTGCGAGGGGCTGGCCCGCAACGTGCGGCTGTGCGCCGACACCGGCGTGGCCGGCCTGTCCGTCGAGGATGCGACGGGCGATCCGTCGAAGCCGCTGTACGACTTCGACCATGCCGTCGAACGCGTGGCGGCCGCGGCGGAGGCGCTGCGGGGCACCGGCGTTCTCCTGACCGCCCGCTGCGAGGCCGTGCTGGTGAACCATCCGGCGGCGGTCGACGAGGTGTTGCGCCGGCTGCCGGCCTACGCCGCGGCGGGCGCGGACGTTCTCTACGCGCCGGGCCTGCGGGGCGCGGACGTCATCAGGGCGGCGGTCGAGGCCGTAAGCCCGAAGCCGCTCAACCTGCTGGTCGCCTCGCCGATCGGCCTGGCGGTGGAGCAGATCGCCGCGTTGGGCGTGCGGCGGATCAGCCTGGGCAGCGGGCTCAGCCGCGCCGCGTGGGGCGGCTTCCTGCGGGCAGCGCGGATGCTGGCCGAGGATGGGCGCTTCGACGCGCTGGGCGAATCCGAGCCGTTCGACGCGCTCAACGGGTTCTTCCGGACGCACGGCCGGCGGGCGCCCTGAACGACGGAAGCCCTGAACGACGGCACCGCCCGGAAGAGTAGGGACGCTCTCCTCCGTTGCCAATGGACAGGCACGCGGCCTCATGCTTGCCTTTTTCTCCCATTTCCGGAGGCAGGCGGCGATGTCAGTGGGTGAACCGGGACCTTCACGCAGGGCCGACGAACGCTCGGCACGGGATTCTTGGGCGCACAACCGTCCGGCTCAAGTCCTGGCGGCGGTATCGGCCATAGCGATCATAGCGGCGGTATGGGGGTGGGCGGCGGCGGGCGATCGCGGACGGGCGCGGGACGAGGCACGCGAGAAGGCGGTCGCCGTCGAACAGGAACTGACCACCGCCAGGCAGGCCAATCGGCAACTGACCGCGGATCTGACCAGCGCGCGAACGGAGACCGAGACGGCGAAGCAGAATCTCGCCGGGTTAGGCACGAACCTCCAGCGCACGGCCACGCAGCTGCAGGAAGCCACCAGACAGCGCGACACGCTGACGCAGGAGCGTGACCGCATCCA
The DNA here is from genome assembly GCF_035627195.1 of Azospirillum sp. Classification (GTDB taxonomy): domain Bacteria; phylum Pseudomonadota; class Alphaproteobacteria; order Azospirillales; family Azospirillaceae; genus Azospirillum. The sequence continues at coordinate 2,432 of NZ_DASPMG010000284.1, read as the reverse complement.
GCAGCAGTTCACGGAACTTCAGGGCCGGGTCGGCGAGCAGGCATCGGTTCAGGCGAACCTCGATCGCGCCCGAAGCGACATCGATCAGGCCCGCGCCCAGCTCGCCGGGGTTCAAGCCGAGGTTCAGCAGCGCGAACAGCGGCTCCAGCAGCTGCAGGCGGCGCTTTCGGACCTGGAGCGGCAGCAGGCCCAGGCGCAGGACGCGCTGACCGCCGCCCAGCAGAAGGCGCAGGAAACGATGGATCAGGCGTCCGCCAGCGGGCAGCGGCTTGTCGAACTTCAGGCCGCCGCGGCACAGGCGTCCCAGAACCTCAGCCAGATCACGGCGGACATCGCCCAGCAGACCAAGGTGTTGAGCGAGGCACGCGACCAATCCGCCGCCGCCGCACAGGAAGCCGCCGCGATGAACCAGACGCGGGCGGACCTGCAAAACCAGGTGAACGACCTTCAGCGCCAGCTTGCGACGCTTGAAGAGGAAACGGCGCGGCGGCAAGGCGCTTCACAAGGCGGCGATCAGACCCAAGGCCCATCGTCCGGCGGCAGCGGGGAGGCGGGAAACCAGAACAACGGCGGCCGGTCCAGCGCCCCGGAATAAGAACCAGAACAATGGAATACGGGCCTTATGAGGAAACGAGCGCTCGGCAGGCCGCCTCCACCGCCGCCGCGAGTCCCGCCGCGTCACCCAGCGGGCCGCGGCGCATCCGCTCCCTGAGGCCGGCGCGAAGCGCCGTCCGCTGCCCGGCGTCGGCGGCGAGGGCCACGGCAATCCTGCGGTAGGCGGCGACATCGTGGGCGATCAGGCCGGGCAGGCCGACCCGGGTCAGCAACGCCGCGCCGACCCGCGCCGCATGCCGGTCGCCGGCCAGCGTCACCACCGGCACCCCCATCCACATGGCTTCGCAGGTCGTCGTCGTTCCGTTGTACGGGAAGGGGTCAAGGCCGACGTCCACGCGCCGGTACAGCGCCAGATGCTCCGCCCGGCTGGCGATCCAGGCGACAAGCTCCAGCCGGTCGGGCGCGATCCCCCGGGCGGCGAAGCGCGCCCGCAGTTCGGCGACCACCGCCTCGTCGCCGAGCGCCTGGCTTTTCAGGAGCAGCCGCGCCCCCGGAACGTCGGAAAGGATGCCCGCCCATGCCACCACCACCTCCGGCGTCAGCTTGCCGAGCGCGTTGAAGGAGCCGAAGACGATGCCATCGCCGTCCGCGGAGCGATCCCTGTGCGGTTCCGGCGCGTCGTCCGGCGGGCGGTAGCAGAGGAAGCCGTGGGGCAGGCGGATCACGGGCTCCGAACTCCAGGATTCCGCTCCCGGCGGCTCGATGACGGGGTCCGTCAGGCGCCCTTCGATGGCAAGGCCCGTGGTGCCGGGGTACCCCAGGGCCGTAAGCCGCACCGGGGCCGGCGCCAGCGCCAGCACGGCCAGCCGGCCGCCGCCGGTGTGGCCGCCCAGATCGATCAGCACGTCGATCCCGTCGGCCCGGATAAGCGCGGCGAGCGCGGCATCTCCCAGCCCCGAGACGTTCCGCCAATCGCCCGCCAACGCCTGGAGCCGAGCCGTCGTGGCATCGGGATCCGGGACCGCGGCGTAGCACACGGTGTGAACCGTCCGGCGGTCGTGCGCCGCCAGCAGCGGTTCGAAGAAGCTCGCCACCGAATGCGTGCACAGGTCGGCCGAGAGATAGCCGATACGGAGAATCCGGCCGGCGATCCTGCCCGCCGGAACGGCGGGCGGGGAAGCGCCATGGCCGGGGGGTGGGGCGTGCAGCCGCGCCCAGCGCCGGTGTTCGATCAGCAGGCGGCCCGGATCGGCGCCCGGATCGCTCTGCCGCACGAACAGGTAATCGCTGTGCAGGTCGGGGGGAAGCCGCGGATCCACCGTCATGGCGCGGCGCAGGATGGCGGCGGCCTCCTCCGGACGGCCCGCGTCGTGGCGGATCCGGGCCAGGACACCGAAGGCCGCCGGATAGGCAGGACGGATCCGCAGCGCCCGGCGGGCGGCGGCGGTGGCCTCGCCGAAACGGCCCCTGTCGCGCCGCTCCTGGGCGCGGTTGGTCCAGGCCTCGGGAAAGGCGGGGTCCGCGGCCAGGGCGCGGACCAGGGCGGCGGCGGCCTCCGCCTTCCGCCCAAGCGCGCACAACGCGAGCGCCCGGTGGTTGTGGGCGTCCGCCGTGTCCGGCCGGCGGGCGAGCACGCGGTCCAGAACCGGCAGCGCCTCGGCCGGCCGTGCGGCGGCGATCAGAGCGGCGGCGAGGTTGAGGTCGTCGTTCAGGCTGTCGGGGTCCACGGCCGCGGCGATCCGGAACGCGGCGACGGCGGCGGCCGGATCCGTGGGCAGCCGCAGGATGCCAAGGTTGCGCGCGGCCCCTCGTCCCGCGGGATCGGCGGCCAGGGAGGCGCGGTAGGCGCGGGCGGCGGCGGCGGACCGGCCGAGGTC
>NZ_DASPMG010000283.1:0-13123 GCF_035627195.1 Azospirillum sp. | reverse complement strand
TCGACGTCCACCTGATGATCGCCCCCGTCGATCCCTACGTCCCCGACTTCGCCAAGGCGGGTGCGGACATCATCACCGTGCACGCCGAGGCCGGCGCCCACCTGCACCGCACCATCCAGCTGATCAAAAGCCTGGGCGTGAAGGCCGGCGTCTCGCTCAACCCCTCCACGCCGCTCTCCGCGCTCGACTACGTGCTGGAGGAACTGGACCTCGTGCTGATCATGACCGTCAACCCCGGCTTCGGCGGCCAGAGCTTCATCGCCTCGCAGTTGCCCAAGATCCGCGAGCTGCGGGCGCGCATCGACGCGCTGGGCAAGCCCATCGACCTGCAGGTCGACGGCGGCATCAACGCCGAGACGGCGCGCCTCGCCATCGAGGCGGGTGCCGACGTGCTCGTCGCCGGCACCGCCACCTTCACCGGCGGACCGGAGCGTTATGCGGAAAACATCCGGAACGTCCGGGGCGGCTGAGGATCGCGGCCGCCTACTTCGCCTTCTTGACGACGATGCTCCAGTGGTTGTCGCGCTTGTCGCACGACACCAGCTGGTGGCCGACCTTGTTGGTCCATGCCGGAATGTCGTCGGCCGAGCCGCGGTCGGACGACAGGACCTCCACCTCGTCCCCCACGTTCAGCGGCTTGAGGGCGGCGATCAGTTCCATCAGCGGGCCGGGGCAGAAGGCGTTGCGGGCGTCGACGGTGCGGCGGGCCATGATGCGTGAACTCCTTGGGCGAAACAGGCGCGGAACGGGCGGCGGCGTCAGGCGGCGTGGGCGCCGTGGGCCGCGGAACGGCAGGACCGGATGAAGGCGGCGAAGCGCCGGGGCCACGCGTTGCCGCCGACCCCGCGCAGGTGGGTGAAGGCGGCCAGCGTGTTGTGGACGACGATGCCGTCGCCCACCCCGTCGAAGCCGTGCCCGCGCTCCACCGCGTAGGCGAAGCGGCAGGCGGGATCGACGTTGGCGACACCGGCGTAGTGGAACTCGTGCGCGCTCACCGTTCCGCCCGCCCCCGGCCAGGGGAAGGCGTCGGTCTCGCGCATCCGCACGTGGCCACGCCCCTGCGGGGTCCGGTGCATCACGGTGTCCAGCGGCAGCGCGCCCACCATGGCGTGGCGCCGATCGCCCCAGGAAATCGAGCGCGACAGGTACATCAGCCCGCCGCACTCCGCGTACGTCGGCAACCCCGCTTCGACCGCCGCCCGCACCGACGCGCGCATGCCGGCGTTGGCCTCCAGCGCCGCCATGTGCGTCTCGGGAAAGCCGCCGCCGATGAACAGCGCGTCCAGCCCCGGCGGCAGCGCGCCGTCGCGCAGCGTGTCGAACGGCACCAGTTCGAACCCCTCGGCGGCCAGCGCCTCCAGGTCCTCCGGGTAATAGAAGCCGAAGGCGGCGTCGTGCGCCACGCCGATGCGCCCGGTGGGCGGCTGCGGCGCCGGAACGGCGAGCGGCGGAACGGCCAGCGCCGGGGCGGAGCGCGCCGCGTCCATCACCCGTTCCAGGTCCACCTGCTGGGATATCGCGTCGTGGATGCGACGGATGACGGCGGACGCCTGCGCCTCCTCGTTCGCCGGCACGAGGCCCAGGTGACGCTCGGTGATCTCCAGGTCCGTGGAGCGGTGCACGGCGCCCAGCACGGGCAGGTCGGTGAAGCCCTCCACCGCCTCGCGCAGCTTCGTCTCGTGCCGGCTGCCGGCGACCTTGTTGAGGATGACGCCGGCGATCCGCACCTCCGGATCGAAGGCCCGGTATCCCATCAGCAGCGGCGCCACCCCGCGCGTGATGCCCGATCCGTCGATCACCAGCACCACCGGCGCCCGCAGCAGCTTCGCCAGCGCGGCACCCGAGTCCCGGCCCTGCGGGTCAACGCCGTCGTGCAGGCCCTTGTTGCCCTCGATGATCGACACATCCGCACCCAGGGCGAACCGGCGGAAGAAGCCCGCGATCTCGTCCGGCGTCTGCGTGTTGAAATCCAGGTTGCGGCAGGTCCGCCCGCTGACGGCGGAGTGCCACATGGGGTCGATGTAGTCCGGCCCCTTCTTGAACGGCTGGACCGCCAGCCCGCGTTCCGCAAGCGCCGCGCACAAACCCAGGGTGATGGTGGTCTTGCCCGAAGACTTGTGCGCAGCGGAGACGAACACGCGGGCCATGGCGATGCTCCAGTGGGTCAGGCCGCCCCGGCGAGGGTGGCGGTGTTGCGGGTGCGCCAGAGCTGGGCGGCCAGCTCCTCGGCGTCTGCGTGCGACTGGGCGCGGCCCAGCAGCTTCAGCGCCACGGCGGTGGTGGCGATCACCACGTCGCGGCCCTCGGTGTCCTCGGCCGTGCCGGTCCACAGCGCGGTCAGGCGCGTGACGTCCAACGTCTCGTCATGGCGCACGGTGGTGCCGGCCGCCGTCGGCGCCCACACTTCCGCGCCCAGCACGCCGTCGGCGATGGTGTAGACCTCGCACGGCTTCTCCGGCCGCCGCTCGGCCTCGCCGCCCTCGCCCTTGAACACGGCCATGTACGGCTGGCCCAGCAGGGCGGCCGACTTCTGGTGCGCGTCGCGGTAGGGCGGGTGCGCCACGCCCATGATCTGGCAGCGCGCACCGAACGGGTTCAGCATGCGCGCCACCGTGTGCACGGGGTTGCGCAGGCCCAGCACGCTCTTCAGCCCGATGATCTCGTGCAGCTTCGGCGCCATGCCGGCCAGCGGCAGGTAGGCGAAGCGGCGCGCGCGCAGGTGCGCCGCGGCTTCCTCCAGCGTCGCCGCCACCGGCACGCCCAGCGCCTCCAAGGCACCGCCGCTGAACAGGCGCCCCGCCGTGTGCCCCTCGGTCCCGTGCATGAAGACGGTGGTGCCGTGCTGCGCCAGCAGCAGGGCCGACAGCAGGAAGAATGGCAGGCGGCGCGACTTGCCGGCGTAGCTCGGCCAGTCCAGGTCCACCGCCGGCGCGCCGGCCGGCAGGACCAGGCTGTCGCGCGCGGCGCGGGCGAAGCCGGCCAGTTCCTCCGGCGTCTCGGTCTTCACGCGGATCAGGCAGAGGAAGGCGCCGAGCTGGATCGGCTCCACCTCGCCGCGCAGGATCATGGAGACGGCGGCGTAGGTCTCCTCCTCCGTCAGGGCGCGCGACAGCGTCGGGCCCTTGCCGAGGATGCGGACGTACTGGGCGAAGGGGTGTTCGGTCGTCATGGGTCCTCTCAGGCGTTCGCCTTGGCGTGGTGCGGATCGACCGCGGCGTCCGCCAGGCTTTCCGGCAGGAAGCGAAACGCCGCGCCGGCGACCGTGACGATGAGGAGCGCCACGGCCACCCCGCCGAGCCCGAGGAGGAATTCCGGCAGGCTCGGGTCATAGGCCCCCACCGTACCGTCGAACGCGTCGGAGGTCACCTGCATGCCGGGGAAGAGGTTGAGCGGGAACGCCTGCCCGCCAATGACGATGACGTACAGCTGCGCCAGCCCGCCCAGGATCACCAGCGCGGCGGCCAGCAGCAGGTTGGACCGCGTGCCCCGGAACGCCGGGTGCAGCAGCAGGATCAGCGGCACCGCCGTGCCCACCAGCATCTGCCCGAACCAGAACAGCACCGTGTGGACGCCGCCCGCCCCCAGGAGGAACCGCTCCACCTCCCCGCCGCGCGCGGTGTAGAGGTTGGTGATGTGCTGCACGACCACGAAGTAGAAGACGGCGGCCACGAAGACGGCCAGCAGCCGGCCCAGCCGGTTCATGACGGCGTCGCCCAGCGCGCGCCCCTCCATCCGGTACAATCCTGCGACCACCAGCAGGAACACCGCCGTTCCGAAGCTCAAGGACATGGCGATGAACAGCGGCGCCATGACCGCCGAATGGTAGGTCTCGCGCGCCACCAGGAAGCCGAAGATGGAGCCGGTGCCGGTGGTGAGCACGAGGCGCCAGATGAACGCCGCCACTCCCGCCTTGGCCGTGTGCGGGTTCATCCGCCGGTCGAGCATCGTCCACAGATAGACGCCGACGACGGCGAAGAAGCCGTTGTAGAGGATGACGTTCCACGCGAAGATCGACGTGAAGTTGTAGTGCGTCATGGCGACGAACAGCCGGTCCGGCCGGCCGAGGTCGAGCACCAGCACCATCAGCCCGCCCGCCAGCAGCGCCAGCGCCGTCAGGCCCGACAGCGGCGCCAGCGGCTTGTACGGCGTCTTGCCGAACACCGAGGCGATGGAGGCGACGTTCAGCGCGCCGGAGGCCGCGACGATCAGGAAGATCGCGAAGACGTGCGGCAGGCCCCAGACGATCTGGTTGCCCATGCCGGTCACCACATGGCCGTGGTGCTCCATGTACAGCGCACTGCCCAGGCCCACGGCGGCGACCGCCCCCAGCACGCCCAGCAGCCGGTAGAAACACATGGACTTGCCGTCGAGCGCGGTGAACGGGGTCTTCATCTTGGCCATGGCGGATCAGAGCCCCTGGTAATGGACGCCGGTGTCGAGGCGCAGGTCGGCGCGCAGCCGCGCCGGCGCCACCTCGCGCACGCGCCGGGAAATGGCGCTGTTCGGATCGTTGAGGTCGCCGAAGAGGATGGCCCCCTTGCCCGTGCCCGCGCAGGCGTCCACGCACACCGGCAGCTTGCCGGCGTCGACGCGGGTGACGCACAGGGTGCAGCCCTCCACCGTGCCGTTGCCGCGCGGCGTGCCGGGACGCTGGCTGGTAACGTCCTCGTGCACGAAGGAGCGCGCCTTGAACGGACACGCCATCATGCAGTAGCGGCAGCCGATGCAGATGTGCCGGTCGACCAGGACGATGCCGTCGGCGCGCTTGAACGACGCGCCCGTCGGGCAGACGTCGACGCACGGCGGCTTGGCGCAATGCTGGCACATGACGGGCAGCGAAGCCGTCTTGCCGCTGGCCGGGTCCTTCACGTCCACCTTGCGCACCCACCTGGGGGCCTGGTCCGGGCGGCCGTGCGTCGGGTCGCTCCAGCCGTGCTCGGCGCCGCAGGCCTGGACGCAGGCGTCGCAGCCGGACGAGCACTTGGTGGTGTCGATCAGCAGGCCCCAGCGCTTGCCGGCGGTGGCCGCCGCCCCGGCCGGCTGCGGCGCCATCAGCACGATGCCGGGGGCGAGCGTGAGGGTGGCGAGGCCGGCGAGAAGCGAGCGCCGGGAGGGATTAGAAACGTCCGTCATTTCCCTCTTCCCGGCGCCGAGTTGTGGCAGGAGAAGCAGTCGATGCGCACCGCCGCACTGTCATGGCAGGTGCGGCAGAAGTGGCGGGAGTCCGCGGCCGTCACCGCGTGCCCGTCGGCCCCCTTCACCGCGTGGCAGTCCAGGCAGGCGCCCAGGCTGCGGTCGGACGGGCGCTCGCCCAGGCGCATGGTGTCGTCACGCTGGTGCAGCAGCATCTCGAAGTGGTTGCGGCGCATGGTGGCGGAGTCCGCCACGCACTGCCCCGGCCATTTCGCCGTGCCTTCGGCCATGGCACCGGTCGCAACAAAATCTGTCGCGAAGACCAGCGCAAAAGCCATCAGCAGAAGTGCCGCCAGCACGGGGGTGCGCACGCCCACCATCACGCTCACTCCCCCAGGCCCATCTGGATGTAGCCGGTCGGGCAAACGTCGTTGCACACGTGGCAGCCGATGCACTTGGTGTAGTCGGTCTGCACGTAGCGCCCGGTCGCCCGCGCCGCCTTCGGCGTGCGCGACACCGCGTCCTGCGGGCAGAAGATGACGCAGTTGTCGCACTCGAAGCACATGCCGCAGCTCATGCAGCGCTTGCCCTCGACGACCACCTGCTCTTCGGTCAGCGGGACGAGGCGTTCCTGGAAGTTGCCCAGCACCTCCTCCGCGCCGATCTCCACGTGGCTGCGCACGTTGCGCGGCGTGTGCAGGAAGTGGCCGAGGAACAGCTCCTCGTGCGTGATCACCTCGTGCTTGCCGCGGTCCTCGTAGTTGTGCACGGCGAACCTGGCTTCCGACGTGCCGCGCCGTCCGCCGCCCTGGTCCGGCGTGAACGGCTCCGGCGCGATGCCGGCAACGTTCATGCGGTCGATCAGGTCGAAGTGCACCACGTCCACGCGCGGGCGGCGGTCGTCCTCGACGCCGGCCAGAAAGTGCTCGATGCTCTCCGCCGCGATGCGGCCGTGGCCGATGGCGGTGGTCAGCAGATGCGGGCGCACGATGTCGCCGCCCACGAAGTGCTTGGGCTTGCCCGGCACGCGCAGCAGCTTGTCGGCGTTGATGAAGCCCTTGCCGTTGTCGAACGCCTCCAGGCCGTCCATGTCGCCCTTCTGGCCGATGGCGGCGACGATCAGGTCGCACTCCACCTCGAACTCGGTGCCGGCGACCGGGCGCGGCACCTGCCCGTCCATCTCGCACTTGCAGAGCTTCAGCGCGACGGCGCGGCCGTCCGGCCCCTTGACGACCTCCAGCGGCATGACGCTGCCGCGGATGTCCACGCCCTCGCGCTTGGCGTCGTTCACCTCCTGCTCGGCGGCGGTCATCTTCTCGACCGGGAAGAGCGAGGTGAGCATGACCTCGGCGCCGCCGCGCGCGGCCGAATCCGCCACGTCGTGCGCGGTCTGGCCGAAGATCACGTTCTCCGGCCGGTCCTTCTCGTGCGCGTGCTGGATGTGGCCGATGCGGCGCGCGACCGAGGCGACGTCGATCGACGTGTCGCCGCCGCCCACCACGATCACCTTGCCGGTGACGCCCTTCAGCCGCCCCTCGTTGAAGGCGCGCAGAAAGCCGACGCCGCTGACGCAGTTCGGCGTGTCCTTCCAGCCGGGAACCGGCAGGCCGCGGCCCTCGTGCGTGCCGATGCCCCAGAAGATGGCGTCGAACTCGGCCTCAAGCTGCGCCACCGGCACGTCGCGCCCGACGCGCACGCCGGCGCGCACCTCCACGCCCAGGTCGAGGATGCGCTTGATCTCGCCGTCCAGCACGTCGCGCGGGGTGCGGTAGCCGGGGATGCCGTAGCGCATCATGCCGCCCAGCTCCGGCTTCTCCTCGAACAGCACCACGGCGTGGCCGCGGCGGCGCAGGTGGAAGGCGGCCGACAGGCCGGCCGGCCCGCCGCCGATCACCGCGATGCGCTTGCCGCTCTCCGCCCCCGGCGCCTCGAACGTCAGGCCCTGGTTCAGCGCCCAGTCGCCGACGTAGTGCTCGACCGCGTTGATGCCGACGTGGTCCTCGACCTCGTTGCGGTTGCAGCCGTCCTCGCACGGCGCCGGGCAGACGCGGCCCATGACCGACGGGAACGGGTTGGCGCTGGTCATGCGGCGGAAGGCGTGCTCCTGCCACACCGTGCCCTGCGCCGGCTTGTCCTGGCCGCGGGCGATGGCGAGCCAGCCGCGGATGTCGTGGCCGGACGGGCACGACGCCTGACAGGGGGCGGTGCGGTGCACGTAGGTCGGGCACTTGTGCGACCAGCCCGCCTGGAAGATCTCCTCCTGCCAGGGCCGGTGCTTGTGGTCGCCGTCCTTGTACCGACGGAAGGTGAGCCCGGTCGGTTTGGCGTCAGCCGTCTTCGCATCCATCAGGCGCTTCCTCCTAAGACGTTAATCGTTGCCACCGAGCCGGATGGCCTTGCTCACGAGCTGATGCACCGACACCACCATCTCCATCTCCATGCCGTACTGCGGCAGGACCTTGGTGAACTGGCTCTTGCAGATGGCGCAGATGGCGGCCATGTGCGTGACCCCCTGCTCCTTGACGACCTGTTGCAGCGCGCTGACGCGCGGCTGGGCGCCCTTGACGCGCAGCTCGATCAGGTCGTCGGTCAGCAGCCCGCCGCCGCCGCCGCAGCAGAAGGTCTTGTCGTGGATGGTGTCGGGGTGCATGTCGACGAACTTCGGCACGCTGGCCTTGATGACCTCGCGCGGGATGACGAACTGCCCGCCGGCGAAATCGCCCATGCGCGACCCGCGCGCGACGTTGCAGCTGTCGTGGAAGGTCAGCGTCATGCCGGTGTTGGCCTCGCGGTCCAGCGTGATGCCGCCGCGCTTGATCAGGTCGTACGTGAATTCCAGGATGTGCTGCGGCACCGGGTACTTCGGGTCCAGGAAGTCCCACGGCCCGGCCAGCGTGTTCAGGAAGGAATAGGCGACGCGCCACGCGTGCCCGCACTCGCCGAAGACGATGCGCTTGACCTTCAGGTCGATGGCCGCCTGGCGGATGCGGTTGGCGATCTTGTGCATCTGCTCGTACGAGCCGATGAACATCGCGAAGTTGGCCGCCTCCGACGCGTGCGAGCTCAGCGTCCAGCTGACGCCGGCCTGATGGAAGACCTTGGCGTAGCCGATCAGCCCGTCGACGTGCGGCTCGGCGAAGAAGTCGGCGCTCGGCGTCACCAGCAGGACGTCGGCCCCCTCCACGTCCAGCGGGAACTTGACGTCGTGGCCGGTGTCGTCTTTGACGTCCTCCTCCAGCCCTTCCAGCGTGTCGGCCAGCGCCGGTTCCGGCAGGCCCAGGTTGTTGCCGATCTTATGGACCTTGCCGATGATCTCGTTCGAATACTTCTGACCCAGGCCGATGTGGTCCATGATGTCGCGCGCGGCCATGGAGATCTCGGCCGTGTCGATGCCCTGCGGGCAGAAGACCGAGCAGCGGCGGCACTGCGAACACTGGTGGTAGTAGCTGTACCAGTCGTCCAGGACCTCTTTCGTCAGGTCCTTGGCGCCCACCAGCTTGGGAAACATCTTGCCGGCCGGGGTGAAGTGGCGGCGGTAGACGGCGCGCATCAGGTCCTGGCGCGCCACCGGCATGTTCTTCGGGTCGCCGGTGCCGAGGAAGTAGTGGCACTTGTCGGTGCACGCCCCGCACTTGACGCAGGCGTCCAGGTAGACCTGCAGCGAGCGGTACTTGCCCAGCAGCTCGCCCATGCGGGCGATCGCCTTCGACTCCCAATCCGGCACCAGCTCGCCGGGGAAGCCCAACGGCTCCTGGTGCGCGGGCGCCGCGACGAACGGCTTCAGGTGCGCCGTGCAGCCGGGGGCGAGGTCGGGCGTCTCGCGCAGCTCGACGTCCTCGGTCAGGGCGGGGATGGCGTAATCGGCCACGGTCGTGTGCCTTTCCGTCGGGAATGGGGGTCAGCGCCGCTGGTCGAGCGGCAGCGCCCAGGCCGCCACGTGGCGGCGCTCGCGCGCATCGTCGGCCTGGTTGCGCGTCGGCGAGAAGAAGACGCCCGGCACGTGCAGCAGCTTGGAGAACGGGAAGACGATCATCAGCGCCGCCACCAGCAGGAGGTGGAGCAGCAGGAAGCCGTCCGTCGGCAGCGCGCCGATGTGGAACCGCATGAGGCCGAGGAAGAACGCCTTCACCGCCATGATGTCGGTGTGCGCCACCATCTTCATCGCCATGCCGCTGGCGCCGATGCCCAGCAGCAGGAGCAGCATCAGGATGTCCGACGGCCCGGTGATGGTGCGGATGCGCGGCAGCACCAGACGGCGGGCCAGCAGTGCCGCCAGACCGGCCATCATGGCCAGCGCGGCCGGCACGGCCAGCGGCTGCACCCACACCACCCAGAACCACACCGGTTCGGTGAAGTAGCGCAAATGCCGCAGCAGGACGAGCAGCAGGCCCAGGTGGAACACGGCCGCGAAGGCCCACAGCGGCTTGTTGCCGCGGAACAGGCTTTCGAACAGCGCCACCTCCCGCGCCATGCGGACCGCCACGCCCGTGCGCGTCAGCGGGGCCGGCGTGGTGGGGATCCTCAGCGGCGCCGGGGTGCGCGCGTACTGGGCGATCTTATAGCCCAGCCCGCCCAGCAGCACCGCCGTCGCGGCGTAGAAGAGAAGTGCGAAGAGAACCGACATGCTTGCCCTCGCCATCATCCCCCTCCCCCGCCCAGCGGGGGAGGGCCGGGGTGGGGGCAAGTGCAGCCGGGGTATTGCGGCCCCCCACCCAAACCCTCCCCCGCTGGGCGGGGGAGGGCTCTCTTCGTCACACGCAACCCGTCGGCTTCGGCAGGCCGCCGATCTTGCAGGCCTGCTTGGCCGGGCCATACGGGAAGAGTTCGTACAGGTACTTGTTGGAGCCCTTCTCGGCGCCCAGCTTCTTCGTCAGCGCCTTGGTCAGCACGCGGATGGCCGGAGCGATCTGGTATTCCTGGTAGTACTCGCGCAGGAAGTTGATCACCTCCCAGTGCTCCGCCGTCATGTTGACGCCTTCCTTGTCGGCGATCAGCTTGGCGACGTCCTCGTTCCACTGGCCGAGGTCGGTGAGGTAGCCCTCTTCGTCGGCATCGATGGTCTTCCCGTTGATCTCGTACGACATGTGCGTCTCCTGGTTCGCTTTGTTTTTTCTCAGAGGTCTTCTTTAAAGCCACGCCGTGGCCGTGCCCATGTGGGCGACCAGCTCGACGAAACCGGTGTAGTCGACGGTCTTGATGCCATCGACCAGGGGGGCGTCCTTCACGCCGCGGGCCTGGAGGTCGTTCACGAGGACGTAGACCTCGTGCTCCGACGCCGCCTGCGTCATGCGCCCGGCAAAGCGGGTGCTGGCCAGCGCGGCGTACACCGCGTCCTCGTACAGGAGGATGGCCGAGCCCTTGGCGGCGCGCGCCAGACAGGCGTCCAGGGCGTTGCGCTCGAACGGCGACTTGTTGACGGTGTGCAGCATGGCTTTCCTCACGCGCTCAGCACGACGTCCATGGAGGCGATCATCCCGGCCATCTCGGCGCGGCTGACCACTTCCACCGGGATCACGAGGTCGTCGGCGGTCAGGCCGCGCTCGTCCAGCGACTCCAGCTCGGCGTAGATCTTCTCGATGCCGTAGCCGTCCAGCGCCCGGTAGGTGTTGACGAAGTCCTTCACCTCCAGCCCGCCCTTGGCGTCCTGGCCCTTCTTCAGCTCGTACACGCCGTCGTCCAGGAAGCAGACGTGGACGTCCTGGTCGAACATCGCGGCGATCAGGATCATCTCCAGCACTTCAAGCGCATAGACGGTGCCGTGCGGCGCCTTGCGGTTGAGGTACATGAACTTCTTCATGACGGGTTCGTCGCTCATGGATTCCTCTCTCCCCGCTCAGTCGCCGAAGGTCATGAGGCGGTCGGCGTCGATGCCGGCCTCGACGAGCTGGCCGAGGCCCGTGATGCGGAACCCGGGCGCCAGCACCTCTTCCTTGATGCCGCGGCGCAGGCCGGCGGCGACGCAGACGGCCAGATCCAGGCCGTGCTTCTCCGCCAGCGCCGACCAGCGCTTGACGATGTTGCGGTCGTCCTGCGGCGGATCGGACAGCTTGTTCCCGTTCAGGACGCCGTCGTAGTAGAAGAAGACCCGCACCACCTCGTGCCCCATGTCGAGCGCGGCCTTGGTGAAGTGGTAGGCGCTGTCCGATGCCTGGTGGTTGTAGGGGCCCTCGTTGACGAGAATGGCGAACTTCATGGACCGTAACCCCCGTTAGAAGCGGAGCTGCGCCGAAGCGTTCAGGCTCGCGCGGCCGCCACGCCAATTGTCCAGGTGGTACTTGGTGAAGGGCAGGCCCGTCAGTTCGAAGAAGCGCGCCCAGCCGATGCGGTCGATCCACTCGCCCATCCGCTCCCACGGCTTAGCGTTTTCCTTGTAGGCGTAGAGGATCTGCTTGACGATGCCGGCGGCTTCCGGCCAGCGCGGGGCGTTGTTGGGGATGCCGGCGGCGACCAGCTTGTGGAAGGTCGGCTTCGAGCGGGTCGAGGAATGCTTGCCGCCGACCCAGATCGCCAGCTTCGAGTTCTCGGGGTCGTTGATCTGCATGGGCGGGCAGGGCGGATAGCAGGCGCCGCAGCACACGCACTTCTTTTCGTCGACTTCCAGGCTGGGCTTGCCGTTGACCAGCGCCGGCCGGATCGCGGCCACCGGGCAGCGGGCGACCACGGCGGGGCGCTCGCAGGCGTTGGCGACCAGCTCGTGATTGATGATCGGCGGCTTGGTGTGCTGGATGTTGATGGCGATGTCGCCCTGGCCGCCGCAGTTGATCTGGCAGCAGCTGGTGGTGATCTTCACCCGGTTCGGCATCTCCTCATGGGTGAACTCCTCGTAGAGTTCGTCCATCAGCGCCTTGACCACGCCCGAGGCGTCGGTGCCGGGAATGTCGCAATGCAGCCAGCCCTGGGTATGCGAGATCATCGAGATCGAGTTGCCGGTGCCGCCGACCGGGAAACCCTCGGCGGCCAGCTTGTCGATCAGGGGCTGGACCATCTCGAACTTCGAGACCATGAACTCGATGTTCGAGCGCACGGTGAAGCGGACATGGCCTTCGGCGAACTGGTCGGCGATGTCGCACAGCTTGCGGATGGTGTAGACGTCCATCTGGCGCTGGGTGCCGGCCTTGACGGTCCACACCTCCTGGCCGCTTTCGGCGACGTGGTGCAGCACGCCCGGCCGCGGCCGGTCATGCCACTTCCAGTGGCCGTAATTGCTCTTCAGCACCGGGTGCATGTACTGGAACGGATCCGGCACACCCGATTCGATGGGGCGACGCAGCTCGGTCATTCGTCAGTCTCTCTTCTTCACTCGGCCGCGGACTTGCCGGCGTTGCGCTCGTTCCACTTGCGCACCTCCTCGTCCCACCCGTCGGTGCGGACATAGGAGTTGGTGCGCGGGTGGGAGATCATGTTGGCGTCGAGCTCGATGCCGACGCCCTCGAGGAAATTGGCGATGCCGATACGCTCGACCATTTCGCCGACGCGCTCGTGGTCCAGCGCGTTCTCGGCGAAGAAGTCGACGCAGCGCTTGGCCAGATCGACCAGGTTGTCATAGTCCTCGTCGGTCTCGAGCTTCATGAACGGCACCACCACGGTGCCCATCAGGTCGCCGATCTTCAGCGTGCGCTTGCCGCCCAGCAGGATCGCGACGCCGCGCTCCTTGCCCGGCTTCAGCGCCTTGGTCATGACGTTGATGCAGTGCATACAGCGCACGCAGCTCTTGTTGTCGACGTCGAGCGTGTCGTCGTCGTTCAGGCCGAGTGCTCCGGTCGGGCACATGCGGATGACCTGGTTGATGGTCTCCTTGCGGCCCAGCTTCTTGACGAATGCCTGGACCTCGCCCTGGTCCACCTGCATCTCGTCCTTCCAGGTGCCGATCACGGCGAAGTCCGAGCGGTGGGTGGCGTTGGCGCAATCGTTGGCGCAGCCCGAGAACTTGAACTTGAATTTGTAGGGCAGCGACGGCCGGTGCATGTCGTCGAGGAAATTGTTGATGACG
>NZ_DASPMG010000282.1:0-4470 GCF_035627195.1 Azospirillum sp. | reverse complement strand
GGTCAAGCAGGGCACGAAGGCGCGACTTCTCGCCAAAGATCAGCGCAGGCTCCGACATGGGGGACTCCGAATCAGGGAGATCCAGAGAATCACGCCCAGAGCAACCCGTAAACCGTCGTTAACCTGAGTTCGGAGCCCTGCCTCGCGGGTATGCATGATTTACACGTCCGGCCGGTTGTGCTATGCTTTCATCATCGGTTGCATGATGTGCAGTGTGGAGGTTTGGTCGTGGAGCACAGGGCATTGGATGCGAACGAGGCGGGATGCCGTTCGGAAGCCGTCGTGCGCAAGCCGTGGTCTGCCCCGATGCTGACGGTGTCGTCGGTCGAGAGTACGACCTTGGCCGCCGCAGACACTGTGACGGATGGATTTGAGAATCTGCTGTCCTGAGCCGCACTGCGGGAACACCAGCGAAGCATCGGTGCGTTGACGCGCATTCCCGGTTATCAAGTTGCACGCGGCCCCGCCATGCTCCGACCTTTGTTGCCTATAGCGCCTCACCGTTTCGCCGCCGGCTATCCGGCATGAGCGCGTTCGCGGGCTTCGTTTCGTTCGATCCGGCGGGGCCGCCGCCGGGGACCGATGAGCGCCTTTCCCGCAGCCTCGACGGCCAGGGGCTTGGAAAGCCGGTCACCCGCCGTGTCGAGTCCGGTGTCTTCGTCTTTCGCCAGCGCGTCCTGTCTCCCGAGGACCGCTATGAGCGGCAGCCGTCCACGGGCGGCGACGGCAAGATCGTATCGATGTTCGACGGCCGGCTCGACAACCGCGCCGAAATGCTGGATGCGCTTGGCTTGCGCAGTCCGCCGCAGAATCCCATCCCGGATGGCGACCTCGTCCGCGCCGCCTATGAGCGCTGGGAGGAGGAGGCGGTTCCCCGCCTGCTCGGTGACTTCGCCTGGGCCGTGTGGAACGGGCGCGCCCGGCGGCTGATGCTCGCCCGCGACCACAGCACGAAACGCGCGCTGTTCTTCAGCCGCGCCGGTGGCTTCGCCGTCTTCGCCACCGGCTACCGGCCGCTGCTGGCGCTGCCCGAGATCGCGCGCGAGCTGGACGAGGTGGCCGTGGCCAACCTGCTGCTCACCAGCGCCGACGAGAGCGACCGCAGTTTCTACAAAGGCATTTCCCGCGTCGTGCCGGCCGGCCGGGTCATCGTCACGGCCGAAGGCGTGCGCCAGGACCGTGTTTGGGAGCCCGCACGGCGCCCGACGCTGTGCCTGGCCAACGATGCCGAATACGTCGAGGCGGCGCGCGCGGTGTTCGAGGACGCCGTGGCCTGCCGGCTGCGCGTCGCCGGCCCCGTGGTCGCCTCGGTCAGTGGCGGCTTGGATTCCAGCGCCGTCGCCGCCACCGCCGCCCGGCGGCTGGCCCCGGCGACGGTGCATGGTTTCACCGTCGTGCCGGTGGCCGGCGGTGCGGTTCACGTCCGAGGGCACGAATACGCCGACGAGCGGCCCTATGTGACGGCGCTGGGGCAGCGCTATCCGAACCTTGCCCTGGAGTTCCTGACGTCCGACGAGCCGGAAGCGTTTGAATTGGACCCCACGTCCCTGTTCCTCCAATCCGGCGCGCCGATGCGGGGGGTGTCCAACACCGGATGGTTCCTGCGCATGCTCCGGCGTACCGGCGAGCTTGGCGCGGCGACGATGCTGGAAGGCGGTTGGGGCAATTACACCCTCACCGCCGAGGGGTTCGATCGGCTGTCCACCCTGCGGCAGAGTGGCGCATGGGGCCGCTTCGCCCGTGAGCTGATGGCGTTGCGGCGCACCCTGCCGCCCAGCCGCTGGCAGTCGCTGGCGCGCTATCATGCTGCGAGGGCGCTGCCCGACGGCCTTCGATTCTGGTTGCGGCGCCAACGCGACGGAGATGATGCGCCGGTTTGGCGCCGCAGAACCGCCATCAATCCGGATTTCGTCCGCGACGCGAAGCTGGAGGAGCATTACGCACGCAACGCCGTGCTGAGTGTGGACACCTGGAATACGGGCGGCCGTCTGGCGATCCTCAACTATGCGATACCGCGCTCGCGCATGCAGATGGAGGCGGGGGCGGCGCTGCGGGGCCTCACCGGCATCACCTTGTCCGACCCCTTCGCCGACCGGCGGGTGATCGATTTCTGTCTGTCGCTGCCGGATGACCAATTCATGCGTGACGGTCAGGCGCGCTCGCTGGCGCGCCGCATGTTCGCCGACCGGCTTCCGCCGGAGATCGCCCTCAACACCCACCGCGGCGCGCAGAACACCGACTGGCACCTGCGCCTCACGCCGCACCGCGCCGCCCTGGCGGCGGAGATCGAGCGGCTGGAAGGCTCGGCGTTGGCCAGCCGCATCCTCGATGTGCCGCGCCTGAAGCGCCTTCTCGACAGCTGGCCGGACGATTCCGGACAGATCGAGGGGGATGGTTCGCAGTATCGCGTCATGCTGCTCCGTGCCTTGCACACGGGCCAGTTCCTGCGCTGGGTGGACGGCGGAAACGGATAGGGCGGTCAGGTGGCGTAGCCCAGCCGCGCCATGACCGTGCCGTGGTCGCGTTCGATCCGCGCCGCCTGCGTCGCGGTCAACGTGTCGCGCCAGCCGCCGGCGACTCCGCGACGGAAGAAGCGCGCCGCCTTCGCCGGCCGCTCCCGGAAGCCGTGCCGTTCCTCGGCGGCGCGCAACGCCTCGAAGCGGGTGGCGTCCGCCGCCTTCGCCGCCGCCTCGGTCGTGGCCTCCCAGCCCAGGTGGCGGGCGATCCGCAGCAGCGCCGCCGCCGCGTCGTCCAGCATGTCCTCGTAGCGCAGCAGCAGGGGCGGCGGCAGCTCCGGTGCGTCCAGCCAGCTCTCCACGTGCGCGCTCCAGGTCAGCAGACGCTGCGGGAGCTGGGCCTTGCAGCGCGGTCCGCTGCGGGCCAGCGTGGCGGCCGGATCCGCCAGGAAGGCGATCGCCTCGTCCTGCTTCATCCCCATGTGGTGGGTCAGGGACACCGCCACGTCGCGCGGGTCGCGCACGATGTAGACGGTGCCCAGCGTCACCGCCGGGGGAAACAGCGGCTCGCCGGCCGCGGTCAGGGTCCAGGCGTCATGCACCTTGCGCAGCAGCGGGTTCGCCGCGGCCTGTGCCTCGGCCTCGTAGAGCCGCGGGCGCAGCGCCGCCGCCTCGTCGTCCGTCAGGTCGCTGGACTCCACGTCGAGGCGGGAGTCGAAGGCCGCGCGCGTGCTGGCGATGCTGATGAAGGTCCGATGGCTGGCGAAGTCCGGCGTCGCCCCGTCGCGGCTGAGGCTGAACAGGCCCAGCCGCAGCCATGTGTTTCCCGATTTGGGATAGGACGCCAGCCAGTGGAAGCCGCTCATCCCGGCGCTTCGTGGCGGGCGGCGATGGCCGCCACCGTGGCGTCCAGCGCCGTCAGGTCGGGCATGCGCGACAGTCGCAGGCCGGGCAGCGCCGTCAGGCGCATCGCCGCGGCCATCAGCGGCCCGCGCCGGCCCATGCGCAACGCCGCCTGCCGGCGGAAGACCGCGTCCAGCAGCGCGTCCACCGCGACACTGCCGCGCAACGTCTCGATGCCGGCGTGCCGCTGGTCGTGCGCGGTGTGCAGGTGGTAGATGGCGGCCAGCGGCAGGGGCTCCGCCCGGAAGCCGGACTCCACCGGCAGGTGGAACTTCTGAAGCTGGGCGCGGCTGCGCTCCAGCCCGTCGGCGGGCAGGCCCAGCCCGTCCATGGCGTCGCGCCACAGCTTGATGCGCGGGAACGAGGGCAGCACCAGCGGGCCGCCGGGGGCGGCCAGATCCACCACCGTCACGTCGTCGGCCAGCACCGCGTGGCCGCGGCGCAGGAAGGCGGCGGTCAGCGTCGATTTGCCGGCGCCCGAATCCCCAGCGAAAGCCACCGCCCGCCCGCCGATCTCCACACAACCGGCGTGCAGGGGCAGCAGCCCGCGCTGGTGACACAGGACGCCGAACACGCTGCCCAGCAGGAATACGCGTACGTCCGGGGCATCCGGCTCCATCCATGGGCGCACGGTGACCCGCCGGCCGCCCTCCACCAGATAGGCGGCGACGTTGGCGATGGCGTAGCGGCAGGCGCCGTCGGCCGTGACCTGGAGCAGCGGCCCCTCATGCACCGCGTGTTCCAGCCGGTCCGGCACGTCGCCCAGGCGGATTTCGATGTCCGTGGCGCGGTCGTCGCCGGTCCACGGCAGCAGGTCGGGCAGGGGCAGGTCGGATGAGACCTTCAGGCCGCACAGCGCGTGGTTCATGCCTGGAAGACCGCGATGGGGGCGTAATTCAGGCTCTCCGTGCCGCCGGAGACGGTCACCCCGCCGCAACGGTTCCAGGCATGCGCCACCGCCCGCGCGATGGCGCGCGCGGTTCCGGGATCGCAGGTACCGGCCGATGATGGTTGTCCATCCGGCATGTGCAGGCCGAGCAGCCGCATCATCCGCGCGAAGGGCAGAGCGGCCAGCAGCGCGCAGACCAGCGTCAGCGTCGCGGCGGCCTCC
>NZ_DASPMG010000281.1:0-4601 GCF_035627195.1 Azospirillum sp. | reverse complement strand
AACGCCGCCGCTGGTCGTGCTGAACCGGGTGGGGGCGCTGAAGAAAGCCGAGGTGCCGCTGAAGGACTTCGTCGGGACGGTGGGGGCATCCCCCGCCGTGGTCATCCCGGAGGACGCCGAAGCCTTTGGTCTGGCCGCCTGCCACGGACGGCCGCTGACCGAGGTGAAGCCCAAGTCCAAGGCCGCCGAGGGGGTGGAGCGGCTGGCCGCCCTGCTGGCCCGGCGCGACGCCGGGGCCAAGGCGCCGGCCAAGGCTGGCGGCGGCCTCAAGTCCCTGTTGCAGCGCTTCCACAAACGTTCCGAGAAGGTCTGAGCGCCATGTTCGGCAAGCGGGCCCAGCCGCCGTCCCCGACCGCCAGCGCCCCTGAACCCGCCGCCCAGCCCGCTGCCCAGCCCGCTGCCCCGTCCGAGGCCCGGCACGAGGTCCCGCCGCCCGCCATCGCGGCGGCCGAGACGGAGAACGCCTACTACCAGATCAAGACCGGCATCTTCGACGCGCTGCTCGACACCATCGACCTGACCCAGTTGGGCCGGCTCGACCTGTCGGCCAAGCGCGAGGAGATCTCCGACATCTGCCGCGAGATCATCAACGTCAAGGGTTACGTCCTCGGCCCCTCCAAGGAGGAGGCGCTGATCGGCGACATCTGCAACGACGTCCTGGGCCTTGGGCCTTTGGAGCCGCTGCTGGCGCGCGACGACATCGCCGATATCATGGTGAACGGCGCGGCCAAGGTCTACATCGAGGTCGGCGGCAAGATCGAGCTGACCCCCATCCGCTTCCGCGACAACGCCCAACTGATGAACATCTGCCAGCGCATCGTCTCAGCGGTGGGGCGGCGGGTGGACGAGACCAACCCGATCTGCGACGCCCGTCTGGCCGACGGCAGCCGCGTCAATGTCATCGCCCCGCCGCTGTCGCTGGACGGGCCGGCGCTGACCATCCGCAAGTTCAAGCGCGACAAGCTGACGCTCGAAAAGCTGATCGACTTCGGCTCGGTCAGCCCGCCCTGCGCCACGGTGATGCGGGTGGCGTCGGCCGCCCGCTGCAACGTGCTGATCTCGGGCGGTACCGGCTCCGGGAAAACGACGCTGCTGAACTGCCTGACACGCTTCATCGACCTGGGCGAGCGCATCATCACCTGCGAGGACGCCGCCGAGCTTCAGCTTCAGCAACCGCATGTGGTGCGGCTGGAGACGCGGCCGAAGAATCTGGAGGGCGTGGGCGAGATCACCATGCGCGATCTCGTGCGCAACTGTCTGCGCATGCGGCCCGAGCGCATCATCGTCGGCGAGGTGCGCGGGCCGGAGGCGTTCGACCTTTTGCAGGCGATGAACACCGGCCACGACGGCTCGATGGGCACGCTGCACGCCAATACCCCGCGCGAGGCGGTGAGCCGCCTGGAAAACATGATCGCCATGGGCGGCTTCAACCTGCCGGCCAAGGCGGTGCGCGAGCAGATTTCCTCGGCCATCGACGTCATCGTCCAGGCCCAGCGTCTGCGCGACGGCAGCCGCAAGATCACCCATGTGACCGAGGTGCTCGGCATGGAGGGCGACGTGATCGTCATGCAGGACCTGTTCGTCTACGAGTACCTGGGCGAGGACGAGCGCGGCCGCGTCCTGGGCCGGCACCGCTCCTCGGGCCTGCGCCCGCACTTCTGGGAGAAGGCGCGGTACTACGGCATGGACCGCGAGCTGATGGCGGCGATCGAAAGCTCGACGTGAGGCAACCTCCGCCGGCGCAAGGCTCTCTTCGGCCGATTGGTGCCGACTGCCCATGCAATCCGTGGGGCCGCCGGTCGCGGCGGTTTACCGGGAGCGGCGGGCGGGGCATAAGAAAGGGCTAAGACGTTCGGCAGCGACAGGCTTTCCGCCATGGCTTTTTCCGGTGCTCTCCCCGCCTCCTTTCCTTTTCCCTCCACCGACGCCGTGGCGCGGCTGCGCCGCATGGCCGGGGAAGCCGAGCGGGTGGGGCGGGCCGCCGAGGCCGCCGACCTGCTGCTGGGAGCCGTGGCGCTGGACGCCACCCAACCGGAGCCGTGGTGCGAACTGGCCCAGGCGCTCCTGGGCGCGCGGCGGCCCGAGGCGGCGCTGAACGCCGCCGAGCGGACCCTGGCCCTTGCCCCCGACACCGCCGCCGGCCACCGCCACAAGGCCGGAGCCCTGGCGCGGCTGGGGCGGCTCGACGCGGCGGCGGCGGCCCTGGCCGAGGCCGAGCGGCGCGAGCCCCAGGCGGCGGAGACGCTGGCGCTCAAGGCGCTGCTGACCATGCTCGCCGGCCGGCTGGAGGAGGCCGACCGGCTGTTCGCCCAGGCGCTCAGCCTGAATCCCGGGCTGGCCGAGGCCCAGGCCAACCACGCCCAGGTGCTGTCCCGCCTCGACCGGCATGAGGCGGCGCTGAAGGCGGCCGAGGCGGCGCGGGCCGCCAAGCCCGAGCTGGCCGGGGTGCATCACCTGCTGGGCTCCTTCCACTTACGCTCCGGGCGCCTGGACGAGGCCGAGGCGGCATGGCGGCAGGCGTTGCGGCTGGAACCGGAATTGAGGGCGGCGGCGACCGATCTGGCCGAGTTGCTGCGCCGCCGGGGCCGCGAGGACGAGACGGAATCCGTTCTGCGTCAGGCGATCGCCGCCAGCCCCGACCGCTTCGAGCTTCATCTCCAGTTGTCCGGCCTGCTGTTCACCGCCGGCCGGGTGGACGGGGCCGCCGAGGCGGCGCGTCAAGCCCTGCGCCTCAAGCCCGGTTGCGTGGAGGCCCGGCTCAACCTCGCCGGGGCCTTGAGTCACCTCGGCCGCGGCGAGGAGGCGGAAAGGGAAGCGCGCATGGCCCTGAACCAGCGCCCCGACAGCGCCGAGGCGCACATCACCCTGGGCACCATCCTCCAGGCCCAGGGAAATCTGCAAGACGCGGAAACCGCGTTTCTCCGGGCGGTCCTGCTGCGCCCCGACCTGCCCATCACCCACACCAACTTCGGCAACATCCTCAAGATGCGCGGCCAGGTGGCCGACGCGGTCAGGGCCCATCGTCAGGCCCTGGCGATCCGGCCCGACTATCCCGAGGGTCTGAGCAACCTCGGCATCGCGCTTTACGCCCTGCCCGAGCACCTGCCCGAGGCCGAGAAGGCGTTGCGCCGGGCCATCGCGCTCAAGCCGGACCTTCTGGAGGCGGCCTGCAACCTGGGCCTCGTTCTCCAGGCCACGGGGCGGCTGGAGGAGGCCGAGGCGCTCTACCGCCGTGTGCTGGAACACAAACCCGATCATCTGTCGTCCCTGATCAACCTGGGCACCACCTTGACCGCCCAGGGCCGGATACGCGACGCCATCGCCCTTTACCGGCGGGGGCTCGGCATCGCCCCGCCGTCCCCCCTGGCCGGCAGCAACCTTCTCTTCGCCCTCAACTACCTTCCCGACCAGGACCGGGCGGCGGTTCTGGCCGAGCACCGGGCCTGGGACGCCCGCCACGGCGGCGGCCGGGTGACGCCGCTGCCGCCGCCGGCCGCCCCGCGCGATCCCGACCGCCGGCTGCGCCTGGGGCTGGTCTCGGGCGACCTCGGCCGCCATCCCGTCGCCCAGTTCCTGCTGCCGCTGCTGCGCCACCTCGACCCCGCCGCCGTCGAGGTCCACGCCTACTCCAACCGTGCCGTCGAGGACGCCACCAGCGCGGCCCTGCGCGCCTTGACGGCCGGCTGGCGCCGCACCTTGGGGGTGAGCGACCGCGAGTTGGCCCGCCAGATCCGCGCCGACGGCATCGACATCCTGCTCGACCTCGCCGGCCACACCAACGGCAACCGCCTGGCGGTGTTCGCCCACCGGCCGGCGCCGCTCCAGGTCAGCTGGCTGGGCTACCCCAACACCACCGGGCTGGGCGCCATCGACTACCGGCTGACCGACGCCGTCGCCGACCCCGAGGGGGCGGACGCCTTCCACACCGAGCGGCTGGTCCGCCTGCCGCGCGGCTTCCTGTGCTACCAGCCGCCGGCCGAGGCGCCGGAGATCACGCCGCCGCCGGCGCGGCGCGCCGGCGCGGTGACGTTTGGTTCGTTCAACAACCTGACCAAGGTGACGCCGCCGGCGGTGGCGGTGTGGGCGGCGATCTTGCACCGGGTGGCCGGGGCGCGGCTCGTGGTCAAGAGCCACCAGCTGAGCGACGCCGGCAACCGCGGCCGGCTGCGCGGGCTGTTCGAGGCGCACGGCATCGACGGGGCGCGGCTGGAGCTGGTGGACTGGCGGCCGCGGCCGGTCGAGCATCTGGCGGCGCTGGCGCGGGTGGACATCGCGCTCGACAGCTTCCCCTACACCGGCACGGCGACGACGTGCGAGGCGCTGTGGATGGGGGTGCCGGTGGTGACCTGGGCGGGCGACCGCCACGCCGGGCGGGTGAGCGCCAGCCTGCTGAACCAGGCGGGGCTGGGCGAGCTGGTGGCGCGCGACGCGGCGGAGTACGTGCAGCTGGCGGTGGCCCTGGCCGGCGACAGGGAGCGGCTGGAGCGCTACCGCCAGGACCTGCGCGGCCGGCTGCGGGCCTCGCCGCTGTGCGACGGCGCCGGCTTTGCCCGCCAGTTCGAGCAGACCATGCGCGCCCTGTGGCGGAACTGGTGCGCCGG